>CAZHCG010000189.1:0-7070 GCA_964530995.1 uncultured Myxococcales bacterium | reverse complement strand
GCCCTCTCCTCCGCCTTCGGTCAGCACCGCGTAGACCGCGGTGATCGATCCCCGCTCGTCACGGCCGGCGCGCTCCAGCAGCCCGGGCAGGGCGGAGAAGGCCGAGGCGGGATAGCCCCCGCGCGCCGGCGGCTCGCCCAGCGCCAGCGCCGCGTCCCGCCGGGCGCGCACCACGCGCGTCAGCGAGTCGACCACGAGCAGCACGTCGTCGCCGCGCTCTCGAAACCACTCGGCGATCGCTGTCGCCGACTCCAGCGCCCTGGACCTGACCAGCGGCGGGGCATCGGCCGGCGCGACCACAGCCGCGCTGCGCGCCAGGCCCTCGGCGCCCAGCGAGCGGTCGAGGAACTCGCGCACCTCGCGGCCGCGCTCGCCGACCAGGCAGACCACGGCCACGTCGCAACGCGCCCGCCGCGCCAGCGTGCCCAGCAGCGTCGACTTGCCCAGCCCCGGACCGGCGAAGAGGCCGATGCGCTGCCCGACCCCGATCGGCAGACAGCCGTCCAGGGCCCGCAATCCGCTGACCAGCTGGTCCTCGATCGGCGGACGCGAGAGCGGATCCGGCGCCGGGCGCCGCAGCGGCCAGGCGCTGACGTCCCGCAGCGGGGGACCGCCGTCGCGCGGGCGGCCGAACGGATCGATCGCGCGTCCCAGCAGACCGGCGCCGCAGGGAAGCCGCGGCTCTGCGGCGACCGCGCGGACCTCGTCGCCCGGACCGGCGCCGGACGACTCGGAAAACGGCAGCAGCGAGGCGCTCGAGCCGCGGCAGACGGCCACCTCGGCCTCGACCGCCCGACCGCCGGGGCGCTCGACGAGCACCTGCTCGCCGACCCGGGCGCCGGGGATCTCCGCCTCCAGCACCTGCTCGCCGACAGCGGTCAGCCGCCCCCGCCGCACCGGCCAGGCGCAGCGAGCGACACCATCCAGCAGGGCCCGGGCCCGCTCGTCGATCTCGGCGTCCATCTGCGCGGTTCGTTATCGTGTATCCGGGCGGGAAGCAAGCGTCCGACCCTCGACTCCGACGTCGACGACATCCGCCTCGGAGCTGCGCGCGGCCGTGCCGGCGGACGATCGACAACGGCAGCTGACCGTGCTGGGCGGCAGAGCCCGAGCCCGGCGGCTCCACGCTCTTGGCCTTCGAGGTGCGCTTCGCCGGGCTCGGGTCAGAGGCGGCGGTCGGAGCGGGGCTGCATGTATCCCAGGGAGCGCAGCTGCTCGACGATGTTTCTCTTCGGGACGAAACGCTCTCCGGGAACGGCGGCGCGCATCTCCTCCAGCAGTCGTTCCAGTCGTCCGGCCTGGTCGCGGCGCTCGAAGTAGAGGTTGACCCGCTCTTCGCGATCCGAGCGCAGGTCGAACAGCGCCCGCGCCTCGGGAATCGACCTGATCAGATTCAAGTAGTTAGGTCGCATCGGAGGCGGAACGGGCTTCAGGGCTTTCGCTCGAATCTCTTCGGATTCGATGTAGCGTCCTATCGCGGTTCCGGGCGGGATGGTGAAGAAGCTGATCAGCTTCCAGCCGTCGTCGATCACGGACTTCTGGTGCAGCTGCGCCATCGGGGCGTAGAAGGTCTCCGCGTAGGAGCTCGGCTTCGCGGCGGAGCCGTCCGCGCCGATCGAGCTCAGCAGGGATGCGCCGTCGATCCGCTCCGGGATGGGAAGACCCAGGTGGGACAGGATCGTGGGCATCAGATCTATGTTCCTGGTCAGCCGATCGACCCTCTCGCCGCCGTGCTCCGCCCCGGGGAAGCGCACCAGCAGCGGAATGTGCAGCGTCTGCTCGTAGAGAACGATCGTATGGCCCAGAACCGAATGCTCTCCCAGGCTCTCCCCGTGATCGGAGCTCACGACGATCAGCGCGTCTTCGAAACGGTTCGTCTTTTTCAGCCGGGAAAACAGCTTTCCGATCTGCTCGTCGACGAACGCGACCTCGGCGTCGTAGCCGTGATCGAAACGGAAACGCGGCGGCGCGGAAAAGGGAGGATGGGGATCGTAGTAATGGACGAAGAGGAACAGTCTTTCGTCCTTTCGTCGTTTTTCGAGCCAGTCGATCGCTCGCCTGGTGGCCTCCGCCGCGTCGGTCTGGCTCTTGTCGTCGATGCCCGAGAAGTCCCCGTCGTACAGGTCGAAGCCCTGGTTCATGCCGAAAACGGCGCTCAGAACTCCCGCGGAGATGATCGCGGCGCTCGAGTAGCCAGCGTCGCCGAGAACCTCGGCAAGGGTCAGCGCCCGGTCGGTCAGCCTGTATTTTCCGTTGCTGCGGACGCCGTGGTTGGGAGGGTTCAGGCCAGTCAGCATCGAGACGTGCGAGGGGAGCGTCAGCGAGGACTGGGCGTGGTGGTCGTCGAAAACGACGGCCTCCTCGGCGAAGGCGTCTAGGTTGGGGGTCGTGTCGTGTCGGTAGCCGTAGACGCCCAGCCGATCGGCGCGCTGTGTGTCGATGGAGACGAAGACCAGGTCGGTGCTCGGCGCAGGGGCGCTCTTCGCTGACTGCGAGCCGCTGGGCCGCTCCTCGGCCGCGCAGGGAGCGGCTCGCGGATCGTCGCTCGGAGTCTCGGCGCGGGACGACTTCTTCTCGGAGCCGCAGGAGACCGCGGCGATCGACGCGATCAGGAATCCGACCGGGATCGCGGGCGCGCAGCGGATCGGAATCGCTCCGGCTCTTTTCGGTTCTGTCGACGCGAAGCCCATCCTGTCTTCTTTTTGCATCGCATCTGGTTTTCGAATCAAGGAAAGAATTCTCAATCGCTAGCGCCTGACCCCTTCTACTTCCTACTTCTATCTATCAGTCGGGCGAGGGGTAGCGGACGTAGACTCCGTCTATGTCGGCTCCGTTGGAGATCGCCTCGCGCACGTAGGGCTGCTGGGTGTCCGGGTTGGTCCTCGACGGGGCGGTGGTCAGCTTGACGTAGGCCCCTCCCTCGCTCAGCACGTCCGCCGCGGCCGGATCGTCGGCGGGCAGCTCGGCCAGGTCGAAGTGATCTCCGCCGGCCAGGACGGGATCGAACGGGTCGACCGGGTTGCTCTCCTCGTGGAGCAGGACCGGCGTCACTCCGGCGAAGCCCGGCCAGTCGGCCGGGTCGGTCGAGTAGACGCTCTCGTCCTCGTTGACGTAGTCGTGCGGCAGGGCCACCCAGCTCTGGCCGTCGGCCGAGACCTCGACGATCACGTGATCCATGAAGTTGCCCGCGTCGCCGGCGTACTCGAAGGCGTTCTCGAAGACCGCCAGGTCGCGGCCCGGCCCGTCGTGGAAGCGCGCCTGGCCGAAACCCAGCACGACGTAGTTGTTCACCCCCTGCTCGTAGCCCAGGGAGAAGACGTCTGTGCCCCCCGCCGCCGCGCCGCCGCCGCGCACTCCGTTGACCGCGTTGTTCGCGTCGCCGAAGCCCTCGCCGGTGTCGCCCGGAGCGTCGACCACCTCGCTTGCCGCGACCGGATCCTCGGGCCAGGCGCCAGTCCCCGTTTCGGAATCGCTGTCAGCGTCCGATCCGGTGTCCGCCGTGTCCCATGTGTCCGAGTCGCCGTCCGCGTCGGAGTCCGCGTCCGTGCCGCCGTCCCCGTCGAAGAAGTCGTCTCCGCCGCCTGTGCCGCTCGACCCGCAGGCGACCAGCAGGCCGCAGAGCAGCAGCGCCGCCTCGCCTCCGGCGAAAACGCCCATCAGTCGTACTCCGAAAAGCAGATCGTGAAAGGCGGCAGCCCCACGTCGAGCGGAGCCTCGGTCAGCTCCTCGCCGTCGGCCGCGTCGAAGATGCGAATCCCGGGCGACGACATGCGGCGCTCCGAGAGCCACAGCTCCGAGCCGTCGGGCGTCAGCTCCAGGTACATGTGGTTCCAGGCGTCGGCCTCCTCCAGCAGGCGGGTCAGCTGGCCGGTGGACGGGTCGAACATCGCGACCTTGGTGCGGCCCAGCTGGCCGCTCATCTCGCCGAGCACGGCGAAGCCGACCGTCTGCGAGGCGATCGCCACGTCGACCAGGTCTCCGCCCAGCTGCTGCTCGGTGACGATCAGCCCTTCGGCCTGCCCGGCGACCGGATCGAACAGCTCGATCCCGCCGTCGTCGGGGTTGCCGAACTCGCCCGAGGCGACCAGCACGATCCGCTCCAGCGTCTCGTTGTAACGCAGCCTGCCCGAGGGCGTGGCCGCCAGCTGGTAGTCGGCGACGATATCGCCGCTGTCCGCGTCGATCTCCACCAGGTACGACTCGTTGACCGGCAGGAAGCTCTCGAGGCGCAGCACCGCGACGTAGACCGAGTCGCCCACGCGCACCATTCCGGACGCCTCGGGCAGACCGTCGGCGTCGGCCCAGGCCGACAGGTCGACCTCGCCGATCCGCGTCCCCTCGGTGGGATGCACCACCAGCAGGTGATCCTCCCCCATCAGGGAGACGTAGGCCCGCTGTTCGGAGACGACCGCGATGTCCTGCGGGTTCGATCCCGGGCCCACCGAGTACTCGTTCACGATCGTCCAGTCCCCCTCGGTGTCGACCACGGCGATCGCGTCGGCGCCGAGCCGGCCGATCACGAACGGATGGCCGGTGACCGGATCGTAGCGGCAGACCGAGTCCTGGTGGATCACCTCCACGTTGCGCACCACCGCGCGGTCGGAGAGCCGCACGGCGCTGTAGGCGCCGCTCTGGTAGTCGGTTGTGATCACCAGCGCGGCCTCGCCCTCCAGCGAGGCCCCGGAGCCGTTCTGCGCCGCGCAGGCCCATCCCGCGAGAGCCCCGACCAGCAGCGCGACCGCAACCGGCCGCCTCGATCGTCTCTTCGTTTCGGTCGGGCGTCTCATCTCTTCTTTGTCTACTATCACATTTTCCAGTGCAAGGTGGCCATCACGGTGCGCCCCGGCAGGGGAAAGCCGTCGTAGTCCCGCACCGGGCGATCGTTGCCGTCGGCGTCCTGGAGCGTGATCGTGTCTAGCAGATTCTCGACCTCCAGGGTCAGCGTCAGGCCCTCGCGCGGCCGCTCTATCCGGTAGCCCAGCCCGAGCAGCATGCGGCCCATCGCGTCCTCCTCGAGGTTGGCCTGGTCGAGGTAGACCTTGCCCGCCCAGTCCGCGTCGAACCAGACCGCGCCGCCCCAGCGCTGCGCGGTGCGGCCCAACTCGAGACGCGCGTAGGCCTCGTGCTGCGGGCGTCCGGGCAGCCGCTTGCCGTCGTGGTAAGGCTTGTCAGAGAGGTTGATCGCGTCGAGGTAGGTGTAGTTGCCCTGCAGCGAGACCAGGTCGGCGGCCAGCAGGTGCAGCCCGGTCTCGACTCCCAGGATGCGGGCCGCGTCGACGTTCTCGGGTCGGATCGTGTTCTGCGAGTTCTGCACGTAGGTGATCAGGTCCTCGGCCCAGGATCCGAACCAGGCCACGTCGAGCCGCAGCAGGGTCAGCCCCTCGTTCGTGCCCGAGTGGATCCAGCTCGCCCCGCCGTCGGCGTTGATCCCGACCTCGGGCTCCAGCTCGGGGTTGCCGATCACCGAGCCGCGGTCGCCGTACAGCTCGCTCAGATCCGGGGTGCGCAGGTAGCGACCGACGTTGGCGCGGAAGAACAGCCCTTCGACCGCCTCCCAGCGCGCGCCGAAGGACGGCGAGAAGAAGACGTCGGTCGAGTCGGAGGCGGTCGCGCGCGAGATGTCGCCGGCCAGCTCGCCGCCGCCGAACTTCGATCGGTGCAGCTCGACGCGCAGCGCCGGCACCAGGCTCAGCTGCTCCCAGGGCAGCCAGCGGTGCTGGAGCCCCAGCGAGGTGCGCAGCCGCCGCGCCGGATCCGGCGACTCGCCGGCGACCAGCTCCCGGTAGCCGAAGCTCTCGAAGTTGCCCTCGGCGCGCAGCGAGGTGATGTGTCCCTCGGCCAGATCGGCTTCGAGCAATGCACTCGATTCGACCGTGTCGGCCCGCGAGATCGTGCGCTGGTAGCCGATCCCGATCTCGTTGTAGGTGTCGTCGAAGTCCTCGCGGATCAGCAGGTAGCTGGTCTCGACCTCGAGCCGCAGGTCGTCGTCCAGCGGCCCTTCGAGGCGCAGGCTGGCCGCGTCGCGGAAGGTGGACATCCGCGCGCGGCTGGTGGGCAGGCTGTCGATGCCCGGCACTCCGCGCCGGCGCTGGTGCAGGTCGTTGGCCGCGATCCAGCGCCAGCAACCGCCCAGCGGGCCGTCGAGCTTGAGCAGGTTGCCGTAGCCGAGGCTCTGGTTGTTGCTGCGGCGGCGGATCCGGTCGTCGTCGGTGTTGTGCAGCGTGCCGTTGCGATTCAGGTAGCGGAAGTCGCCCTCGCTGCCCTCGACCGAGAGCACGCCGAGAAAGCCCAGCTCGTCGATTCGGTCCATCCGCAGGGCGGTCAGCCGGGCCGTGTTCCACGAGCCGTAGCCGACGGCGATCTCGCTCAGCGGGCGTTCGGCCAGGCGGGTGTGCATCGAGACCGCGCCGCCGATCCCGGCGCCGCCCACTCCCAGCGGAGCGCCGCCGCGGTAGACCTGGATCTCGCTCAAAGTGTCGAGGCTGAGGATGCTGAGATCGACGGTGGGAAAGCCGCCCGCGTTGAGCCGCACGCCGTCGAGGTAGATCGGGACCTGGCTGGAGGTGGAGCCGCGGATGCTGGTCGCGGCCGGCGAGCCCGGGCCGCCCGCGCGACGCACCTGCACGCCCGACGCCTCGGAGAGCACCTCGCCCACCGAGGAGGAGCCCCGCGTCTTTTCGCTGACGTCGATCGTCTCGCCGAAGGTGGTCGACTCGTCGGTCGGCCTCAGCTCGTAGCCGCGCACCTCGGTCTCCAGCACGTCGTCCTCGTCGAACTCGAAGCTGGGGGGCAGCTCCAGCTGCTCGGCCGGAGCTTTTTCCCGGAGCTCCTTTTCGGAATCGTTCGGCTCCTGGCCCGCCGCGTATCCCGGGACGGTAAGCAACGACGCCGAGGCCAGCGGCAAAATCACGGCTCGTATTGCGAACTTGAACAGCCGATGTCGATGGCGAGTGGTCAAAACAACAATCCGAAACCTCGGGCACCGGGAGCGGTCTCGTGCAGAGCCGCGAGCGCGACCCGTAACAGCGGGTTACTGTGCGGGCAATAACCTGTCAAGGAGTGATGGGACC
>CAZHCG010000188.1:0-7090 GCA_964530995.1 uncultured Myxococcales bacterium | reverse complement strand
AGGGCGCGGCGCACGGACGCGGAGATGAAAACGGCTGGATCCGGATGAGCCCAAAAAGGGCCTTGGCGCTTGCCGGACGCTGTTTTCTCCAACAGCATTATCGAGTATCGCATCTGCGACGAGGAGGTGTCACGTGCGCAAGATCGCTCTTTTCTCTTTCAACGGCGAGCCGATGTGCTTCGCCCACGTGCTGCTCAACGCGCTGGATCTCGAATCGAGGGGCCACGAGGCTACGATTGTGATCGAGGGCTCGTCCACGAAGCTGGTAGGGGTTTTCGGCGAGGATCCGGATCTGCCGTTCGCGGCCAGGTACGCCGAGGCGCGGGAGGCCGGGCTGATCGGCGGGGTGTGCAGAGCCTGCGCGGCCAAGACGGGCTCTCTCGACGCGGCCCGGCAGCAGGGCCTGACCCTGCTGGACGGGATGAGCGGTCACCCCGCGGTCGGCGACTACCTGGAGCGCGGCTACGAGGTGCTGACCTTCTGAGCGCGGGACGATCGACCGCATCAAGGAGGGCCGGAATGAAGATCGAAATGGAGCCGATCGGGTACGTGCGGACCGCGGCGCGGGAGCTGCCGCGCCACTGGACGGTCTCCGACGTGGAGGGCGAGATCGAGATCGACGAGCGCTACCGCGAAGGCCTTGCCGACGTGGAGCCCGGCCGCCCGCTGGTGGTGCTGTTCTGCTTCCACGAGAGCCCGCCGTTCGAGCCGTCCCGCCTGCGCCAGACCCCGCCCCACCGCGATGCGCCGCGCGGCGTGTTCAGCACCTGCTCGCCGGCGCGCCCCAACCCGATCGGGATGTCGATCGTGGACGTGCTCAAGGTGCGCGGTTGCACCCTGCGCGTGGCGCGGATCGACATGCGGGACGGAACGCCGGTGCTCGACCTCAAGCCCTGCGTGAGAGACCTTCGGGAGTGCCCCTCGGCACCTCCAAGCGGCGAGGGCTGAGAAGCCGGCGCGCTTGACCGGCTCACGGTCGCTTTGTAGTGTGAGCGGGTCGATTGCAAGGTTCTTGGTCCCGGCCTCGAGCCGGGTGCGGGAGGTTTCCATGGAGAAGCGCAGTGGTCTGGCTGCGGGGGGCGCGCTCGAGCTGATCGCGGGCGTGCTGGCCGGGATCTTCGTGGTGCTGGCGGCCGCGATTCCCGAGTACGCTCCGCTGGGGCTGGTGGCGCTCGGTCCTGTCGCGTTCCTGGTGGCGTCCCGCTTGTTGATCCAGCGCGGGATCGTGCGGATGGGAGAGTTCCTCGAGCGCGCGCAGGAGGACGAGAACCTGCTCGAGCCCGAGGTGAGCCACCGGGCGCTGGAGGGCTTCAAGACGGCCGTCGGCCAGCTGCTCGGCCGCTTTCGCAACGAGGCCCGGACCACCCAGACGATGACGGTCAACCTGCGCGATCAGCTCGAAGTGGCCCGCGACGCGATCGCCAACCTCGAGGCCGGGCTGGGGGACGAGAGCGAGAACGTGGGGCGCGCCGGCGAGGCGATTCGCGAGATGTCCGGATCGCTGTCCGACATCGCCAAGCACGTCGAGGCGCTCGCGACCGCGGCCGAGGAGAGCTCCTCGTCGATTCTGCAGATGACCACCACCAACGAGGAGGTCGCCGAGAACATGGCGATGATGGGCAACTCGGTGCGCGAGACCGTCAGCTCGATCGGCGAGATGGCCTACTCGGTCAAGGAGGTGGCGGGCAACATCGACGCGCTGTCGACCACCGCCGAGGAGACCTCGTCGGCGATGAACGAGATGGACGTCTCGATCGACCAGGTGCAGTCCAACGCCAACGAGACCGCGATCATCTCCGAGGACGTGGCGAGCGACGCCGAGCGCGCCGCCGAGGCGGTCAAGAAGACCCTGGACGTGATCCGCCAGATCAAGGGCTCCAGCCAGGAGGCGGTCGACGTCATCTCCAACCTGGGCCAGAAGATCGAGGCGATCGGCCAGATCCTGAACGTGATCGACGACGTCGCCGAGCAGACCAACCTGCTGGCGCTCAACGCCGCGATCATCGCGGCCCAGGCCGGGGAGCACGGCAAGGGCTTCGCCGTGGTCGCCGACGAGATCAAGGATCTGGCCGAGCGCTCCGGCGTCTCGACCAAGGAGATCGCCGGGCTGATCAAGACCATCCAGTCGGAGTCGCGCAACGCGATCTCGGCGGTGGAGCGGGGCAACGACAACGTGGACCAGGGCGTGCGCGTCTCGGCGGACGCCGAGGAGTCGCTGCGCCAGATCCTGGCCAGCTCGCAGAAGTCGACCAACATGATGCACGCGATCGCCCGCGCCACGGTCGAGCAGGCCCGCGGCTCCAAGCAGGTGACCGACGCGATCAACCGCATCGCCGAGACGGTCCAGCAGATCGCGACCGCCACCTCGCAGCAGGCGCGCGGCTCGGAGCTGATCATCAAGGGCGCGGAGAAGATGCGCTCGATCACCCAGCACGTGGAGCGCTCCACCCAGGAGCAGGCCAAGGGCGGACGCCAGATCACGGCGGCGATCGAGTCGATCTCCAAGATGGTCAACCAGCTCAACCTGGCTCACCGCCAGCAGCGGCAGGGCAACGAGCGGATTCTCGAGCTCAGCGCCCGGGTACAGAGGATCTCCGAGGAGCAGCGGGACAACCTGGCTCTGGTCAGGACGGCTTTCGAAGCGGTCGAGAAGGTCGTCGACGAGCCTTGACAACCCCTGCGCGACACGCCCGGGCCGGCCGTTCGGCTCTCGGCCCGGGACTGCCGGCAGGGCTCCCTGCGAGGGGGCGAGCGTGTTCGGTATCGGCTGGACCGAAGCGATCTTCATCGCGCTGATCGTGCTGCTGTTCGTCGGCCCCAAGCACATGCCCGGGCTGCTCCGCAAGCTGGGCCGCGTCACCGCCGAGCTGCGCGCCGCCTCCCGCGAGCTGCGCAACCAGATCGAACTCGAGGACGAAATCGAGTCCCCCTCGCAGGTTATGCGCGATCTGGAGCGAGACGCGCGCGACGCGGTCGGCTCTCCGTACGAGGAGGCGCGCCGGATGGACGAGGAGCTGCGGCGCGATCTCGAAAGCGCGGCCGGGGACGAGCGGGAGCCCGGCTACGAGCCCCGGCCCGCGGCCGCCCCGGGGCCGGGGGATCAGAAGGAGTCGGGCGAGGATGTTGAATCCGACAAGGATTCGGAAGCCGCGAGCGGGCCGGCTCCGGACGGCGAGCCGGGAGGGAAGCGTTGAGCCGGGGCAGGAGCGAGATGTCTTTCCTCGAGCACCTCGAGGAGCTGCGGCGCCGCCTGATCTACTGCGCGGTCGCCGTGCTGGTCGGGATGATCGTCTGCTGGTTCTTTCGCGAGCAGATCCGCACGTTTCTCGAGGCTCCGCTGTGGGAGGCCTGGCGCAAGGTGGACGGCCTGCCCGAGCCCAAGCCGCTCAACTTCGCCGGGATGCTCGAGCCGTTCATCGCCTACCTCAAGCTCTCGGCCGTGGGCGGGATCTTCCTGGCCAGCCCGGTGGTGCTCTACCAGCTGTGGCGCTTCGTCTCTCCCGGCCTCTACTCCCGCGAGCGCAAGTTCGCGGTGCCGTTCGTGCTGGTCTCCACGCTGCTGTTCGTCGGCGGCTCGATGATGGCCTACTCGGTGGTGTTTCCGATTGGGTTTCGCTTCTTCCTGGAGTTCTCGGTGGGGGCCGAGGTGGAGACGCTCGAGACCGAGGTCGTCAGCGAGAGCGCGGCGGCGCCTCCCTCCCGGAGCGGTGACGGCGGGGGAGGCCGGCCGGAGGAGAGATCCGGGCGAGCCGAGGATGATTCTCCGAGCGATGCGGGGTCGGGCCTCGGGCCGGACCGAGGCGTCGACGCCGGCCCGGACGCGGGTCGGGCCCGGGACGCGGGGCCGGGGAGGGACGAGGCGGAGCCGGACGCCGGCCCGGAGCCGGAGGCGCCAAAAGCCGCTGCGAGCGAGTCGGACGCCGGAGCGAAGGCGCCACCGGCCGGGGAGGCGGACGGGGGCCCGGCCCCGGACGCCGGTCAGCGGCGAGAAGAGGAGCCTGCCGAGCGCGCCGCCTGGTACGACTGGCTGCTGGGCAAGCTGTGGAGAAAGAGCTGCGGCGAGCTGGAGGCCCGCTCGCCGGGCGCCGGAGAGGTGCGGCTGCGCTTTTTTTGGGACGAGGAGGAGTGCGGTCCCGCTCCCGAGATAGTGCGGGTGAAGCGGGACGGGAAGCGGATCGATTCCGAGTGGAAAGATCTGCCGGCCGAAGACGGCGGATCTCTGCGGCGGGAGACCAGGGACAGGGTTGGGTCGGCCGGAGCGCACTCCTACGAGGTCGGGTACGCGGCCGGGGAGGCGGCCGCAGGCCAGCTGGCTCCGGTGCTGATGATCAAGGACTACCTGTCGTTCGCCGTCAGGCTGCTGCTGGCCTTCGGGCTGATCTTCGAGTTGCCGATCTTGATCTCGTTTCTATCGATAGCCGGCATAGTCGACTACAAGCAGCTCTTGCGCTTCAGCCGCTGGTTTTTCGTGGTCGCGGTGCTGTTCGGCGCGATGCTGACTCCGCCCGACGTGATCACGCAGGTCCTGCTGGCGATCCCGCTGGTGGTGCTCTACTTCCTGTCGGTGCTGGTGGCCTACGTCTTCGGGCCGAAGCCGGACTGACGCGGCTTACGAAATACCGCCGCAGCCCCCGGGCTTGATCCGGCAGTAGAGCCTGCGCACGCGGCTGCCATAGCCGTTGCGCTTGCACTTGCCGGCGTTGTAGGCCGAGACCCACAGCAGCATGTCGTCGCCTCCGCAGCGCTCGCGCCAGTAGTCGAGGTGCCCGACGCCGACCCGGATGTTGGCGCGCACGTCGAGCAGCTCGTCCTTGCTCAGCTGGCGGGACGCGGGGCCGCGGGGCATGATCTGCATCAGGCCGACCTCCCCCCGCTGGCCGCGGACCTTGGGGCGGAAGCTGCTCTCGCGGAAGATGATGGCCACCACCAGGAACGGGTCCACCTCGGGTTGGACGGCCTGGCTCTCCTCTACGATGATCCGGGAATAGTCCTCGGCGCGCTGGTGCTTGGCCTCGGACTGCCACTGGGGCATCAGCGAGAGGATGGCGGCAGTGACGGCGGCGGTGAGCGTCTCCATCGTCTACTCCATCTCTCCCCCAAGCCGACGGCGATCCAGAACGCGATTCGTCGACAGACCAGAGTGTAGGTCGGATCTTGCCGATTGAAAACCGAAATACGAACGCATGGCGATGTGCAGAAAACTGGTCTCGGCTCGGCCGGCCGTCTATCCTTGCCCTCGGCGCAATGAAGACGGTCGCGCAAAGAGATATCGGCATCGCGCTCGGGGTCGCCTGCTGCCTCTCGGCCGCGCTGTTGCTGTTCGCCGGCACGGCCGCGGCGCGCACCTACTCCCTGCCTCCGGACGAGGAGGCGACCGAGGGGAGGCGGCCGCTCGCGGTCCATCTCGACCGTGAGCCGATGGAACCCAACCCCTACGAGGCGGCCTCGGATCTGCCTCGCGCGCTGAGGGTGCGCGGCAACAGAGTCGTCGCGCGAAGAGAGCCGACGACCCGCTCCCCACGCCGCGGGGTGATCGTGGGCGGCACCCGCCTGCCGGCGCTCGACAGGCGGGTGGGCCACGGCTGCGAGGCGCCCTGGTACCGCGTGGCGATCGACGCCTGGGTCTGCGGCGGCAAGCTGGAGGAGGTCGACGAGCCGCCCTGGGGCCGGTCCCAGCCTCCGGTCACCGAGGGGCGCATCACGCCCTGGCGCTACGCCTTCGTCCACACTCCTGATATCGAGTATCGAGGGGGAGGCGGCGGCCTGCGCGAGGTGCGCGAGGTGTTCAAGGGATTCGGTTTCGGCGTGCGCGCGTTCGTCAAGGTCGCCGGAATGCGGTTCTTCAGGACCGTCGAGGGCCGGCTGGTTCCGCGCCGCTCGGCCGGGATCGGGGGCAGAATCAGCGAGCTGCAAGGTGTACACCTCGGCAAAGGCGGGCCCTGGCCGGTGGGCTGGGTCAACTCCAGGCGGGCCTGGGCCTACGACGCGCCCTCGGCCCGTCGCAAGCACCGCATCGCCCGGGTGGAGCGCTACACGCCCTTCCAGGTGCTAGAGGAGCGCGGCAAGGGCCGCCGCGGGTTCTACCGCTTCGACGAGGGTGCCTGGCTGCGGGCGCGCGACGTGCGCGTGACCCGGGACGCTCCGTTGCCGAAGGGGATCGAGCCCGGCGAGCGCTGGATCGACGTGGACCGCGCCCGCCAGATCGTGACCGCCTACGAGGGCAGCGCTCCGGTCTACGCCACGCTGACCTCCACCGGCCGCGCCGGGTCGCCGACCGTGCCCGGCCGCTTTCGGATCTGGATCAAGGTCGCCGCGATCGCGATGGACAACACCGACGAGGAGCTCGAGGAGGAGGGGGACGGCTGGGAGGACGAGGAGAGCGGGGC
Source organism: uncultured Myxococcales bacterium (assembly GCA_964530995.1). GTDB lineage: Bacteria > Myxococcota_A > Polyangia > JAAYKL01 > JAAYKL01 > CAZHCG01. Next base: position 704 of record CAZHCG010000188.1, on the reverse strand, counting down.
CGACGCCGGAGTCGAGGAGGAGGAGGAGCGGAACCTCTACTCGCTGCACGACGTGCCCTGGACCCAGTTCTTCCACGAGAGCTTCGGGCTGCACGGGGTCTACTGGCACGACGGGTACGGCAACCGGCGCAGCCACGGCTGCGTCAACCTGGCGCCGCGCGACGCGCGCTGGTTCTTCGACTGGACGAGGCCCCGCGTGTCGGACGGCTGGTGGGCGATCAATTCCAGCGACAACGACCCGGGCACCATCGTGCGCGTCCGCTGATGGCCAAGATCCCGAGCCAACATGGTCGTCTCCGCGCATGCGGGGAGCCGGCGCTCCCAACCTCTGCTCTTTGCCCCCAAGGGGCTGCCCGCCGCAGGCCCCCACCCCGGCCCTCCCCCGCTGGACGATTGGATGTCGGGGGAGGGTGTGAGACCACTCGTCCGCTCTCCGTCCGCTCTCAGTCCGGGGCACTAGCTATCCGAGCATGGGTTCCCGACTTCGCGGGGGCCGACGTTGGAGAAACGTGCTTTCGCACCCACGCCGCAAAGGCAAAATGAAAAAGCAGCGTCCGTTTTGGTAGCTTGGGTTTGAAACAAAAACTCAGCTGCCAAAGGAGACGCTGCAAATGAAGTTTATCGGAATGGACGCACATAGTCGAACGAGTACTTTCGTCGTCATCGGGAAGAGCGGTCGGGTTCTTCGCCGGGCCAAGGTCGCG
>CAZHCG010000187.1:0-7115 GCA_964530995.1 uncultured Myxococcales bacterium | reverse complement strand
ACACCGACACCGACACCGACACCGACACGGACACCGACACCGACACCGACACCGACACCGACACCGACACCGACACCGACACCGACACGGACACCGACACGGACACGGACACCGACACGGACACGGACACCGACACCGACACCGACACCGACACGGATACGGGCGCGGACCCCGATAGAGAGCTGAGCCTCGGCGCCTACCACACGTGCCTGAGGGTCGAGCAGCAGGTGAAGTGCTGGGGTATCTGCAGCTACGGCCAGCTCGGTTACGGAAACCAGGACGCCATCGGCGACGACGAGGCGCCGTCTTCGGTGGGCTTCGTCCAGACCGGCGGCTCGGTGACGCAGGTCGCCGGCGGCGGCTACCACACCTGCGCCCTGCTGGACAGCGGCGCCGTGCAATGCTGGGGCCGCGGAGACGACGGGCGCCTCGGGCACGGCGACACCGAGACCATCGGCGACGACGAGCTGCCCAACTCGGTCTCCCCGCTGGCGATCGCGGACGAGGGCGACTGGGTCGTCCAGATCGCGGCCGGTCACTCTCACAACTGCGCCCTGCTCAACACGGGAGCGGTGAGGTGCTGGGGCGACGGCAGCCAAGGAAGGCTGGGATACGGCAACACCGAAAACGTGGGCGACGACGAGACGCCCGCGACGGCCGGCGACGTGCAGTTGGGCGAGACCGCGGTCCTACTGGCTCTGGGAAGAGAGCATAGCTGCGCGCTCTTGTCCAACGACGAGGTCGTCTGCTGGGGACTCGGCAACGTGGGCCAGCTCGGCTACGGCAACACGTACAACATCGGCGACGACGAGCATCCCGCCAGCGCCGGGTACGTTTCGATCGCCGACGAGGGCGACACGGTCGTAGATCTCGCGGCCGGTGACGACATGACGTGCGCTCTGCTGCTGAGCGGTGGCGTCCGGTGCTGGGGCGAGTCCTCGTACGGACAGCTCGGTTACGCCAGCACCGACACCATCGGCGACGACGAGGTGCCCTCGAGCGCGGGCGACGTGGTGCTGGGCGACCTCGCCACCGGGATCGGCGTCGGGCACATCCACGCCTGCGCCGTGCTCGCAGGCGGATTCGTGCGCTGCTGGGGGTACGCAGGACAGGGCAAGCTCGGGTACGCGAACGAGGTGGACATCGGCGACGACGAAACCCCCGCGAGCGCGGGCGACGTGAACGTCGGCGGAACCGTGGTCCAGATCGACGGCGGCGCCCAGCACACCTGCGCCGTGCTGTCGGGAGGCGCCGTCCGCTGCTGGGGCAACGGCAACGGCGGCACGCTGGGGTACGGAAACACCGACCACATCGGCGACGACGAGCATCCCTCGGCGGCCGGGGACGTGGAGTACGAGTAGGGCCCTGAGAGGGCAAAACTCGTCTCCTCGTCATCGCCTACCTCGAGGCTGTAGCGGACCTTCCCGCTCGAGGCGGTCGACGAGCGGCTCGGGTACGTCAGACGGGATCGAAGACCGCGTCCCGCTCGCCGCGGGTCAGGTCCTCGTCGCTGCCGCGCTCGCGGATCAGCGCGGCCCGCTCGCCGTCGACCAGCACCTCGGCCGGCAGCGGCCGCGAGTTGTAGGTCGAGGCCATCGAGAAGCCGTAAGCCCCGGCGCTCATCACGGCCAGCAGCTCGCCGGGCTCGAGCGCGGGCAGCGAGCGGTCGCGGGCCAGGTAGTCGGCGCTCTCGCAGATCGGGCCCACCACGTCGATCGTCTCGCGCGGCCCGTCCCGCTCGCCGCGGACCGGCTCCACGCCGTGGTAGGAGTCGTACAGCGCCGGCCGGATCAGATCGTTCATCCCGGCGTCGACCACCGCGAAGCGCTTCTCGCCCGAGCGCTTGACGTACAGGACGCGGGCCAGCAGCACGCCGACGTTGCCCATCAGGTTGCGCCCCGGCTCCAGAATCAGCTCCACTCCCGTCTCGCCCAGCGCCTCGCGCACCGCGCGAGCGTACTCGCTGGGCTGCGGAGGCCGCTCGTCGCCGTAGGGAATCCCCAGCCCGCCGCCCAGATCGAGGTAACGGACCTCGAACCCGCGGCCGCGCAGCTCGGCGATCAGCTCTCCCAGCCGCGCGGCAGCCTCGGTGAAAGGACCGAGCTCGACGAGCTGCGATCCGATGTGGCAATCCACGCCCACCACCTCCAGGCCTGCCAGCCGCTGCGCCCGCTCGCACAGGTCCAGCGCGCCGCCGGCGTCCACCCCGAACTTGCTGCCGCGCAGGCCGGTCGCCACGTGGGGATGTGTGCGCGGATCCACGTCCGGGTTGACCCGGATCGCGATCCGCGCCGTCCGGCCCGCGTCGCGCGAGGCGGCGGCCAGCGCCTCCAGCTCTCCGGCCGACTCGACGTTGAACATCAGGATCCCGGCCTCGAGCGCCAGCGCCAGCTCCTCGGGCGTCTTGCCCACGCCGGAGTAGACCACCGAGCCGGGATCGACCCCTGCCTCCAGCGCGCGCCGCAGCTCTCCTCCGGAGACCACGTCGGCCCCGGCCCCCATCTCGAACAGCAGCTTCATCAAGGCGCGCGACGAGTTGGCCTTGACCGAGTAGCAGATGCGGTGCCTCGCGCCCTCGAAGGCGGCGTCGAAGACGCGGAAGTGCCTGGCCAGCGTGGCGCGGCTGTAGACGTACAGCGGCGTGCCCCACCGTTCGGCCAACGCGGCCAGCTTCACTCGCTCGCAGCACAGCTCCCCGTCGATCATGCTGAACTCGTGCACGGCTAGATCTCCCTTCCCGGCGGAGCGGCGCACAGCGCCCGGTGCAGCGCCCGCACCGCCTCGGGCACGCGCTCGTCCTCGACGACCAGGCTGAGATTGACGCCGAAGCCCCCGTAGGTGACGAGCCGCACGTTGGTCCCGGCCAGCGCGCTGAAGATGCGCGCCCCCACCCCGGTCGTCTCGGAGAGCCGATCGCCGACCACGCTGACCACGCCCATCCCTTCTCGCACCGTGACCGCCGCGACCTCGCCCAACTCGGCCGCAAGCTGGGCGGCCGCTTCGGTCGCGGCCAGCGTGACCGTGACGTCCACCTCGGAGGTGGCCACGTGGTCCACCGACAGCTCCAGCCGCTCGAAGACCTCGAAGACGCGGCGCAGAAAGCCGCTGGCGCCCAGCATCCGCGTGGCGTGCACGTTGACCAGCAGCTGGTCGCGCTTGCAGGCGATCGAGGTGATCGCCCCGCTCGGGTCGTCGCGCCCCGAGCCCCGCGCCTTGGCCAGGGAGATGCTGGTCCCCGGCCGCTCGGGCGCGAAGCTGTTGAGCACGCGCACCGGAACGCCGGCCTCGACCGCCGGCTGGATCGAGGCGGGGTGCAGCACGCGCGCGCCCAGAAAGGCGAGCTCGGCCGCCTCGTAGAACGAGACCCGGGCGACCGGTCGCGCCTCCTCGACCAGCGCCGGGTCGGCGGTCATGATTCCGTCCACGTCCTTCCAGTACTCCAGGGCCTCGGCCTTCAGCGCGCGGGCCACCAGCGAGGCGGTCAGGTCTGAGCCGCCGCGGCCGAGCGTGGTCGTCGCGCCGTCCGGCGCCGATCCGACGAAGCCGCCGATCACCGGAACGACCCCTTGCGACAGCGTCCCGCCCAGCAGCTCGCGGCAGCGCAGCGCCGTGGCCTCGGCGTCGGGAGCGGCGCAGCCGTGGCGACCGTCGGTGACCACCGTCCTTCTGGGATCGAGCGCCTCGGCCGAGACGCCGGCGCGGCGCAGAAAGGCGGCCAGCAGCGGGGCCGAGAGCGACTCGCCCACGGCCAGCACCGCGTCGCGGCTGCGGGGGCTGACCTCGCCGAGGCACTCCATCCCGTCGATCAGCCTGCCGAGCAGCCGCGCCTGCGCCTCCACCGCCTCGCGCGCGCCTTTCGCTTCCTCGCCGGAAATCGCGTCCGCGATCTGCTCGTGCCGCAGCAGGATCCGCCCGGCCAGCTCCCGCGCCGCGCCGGCCTCGCCGGACTCGAGCAGATCGAGCAGGCTCGACAGATCGTCGGTAGTCCGTCCCGCGGCAGAGACCACCACCACCGGATCCCTGTCCCTCCTCGGCGCCACCAGGGCGGCGACCCGCTGCATCGACTCGGCGTCGGCGACCGACGATCCTCCGAACTTCATCACCAGCATGCGCGATCTCTAACCTCACTTTTTTCGGCCATCAAGCCCGATTCTTCTTTTTGGGGCGAACTTAATAAGCGCTTTTCAACCGATATCCCTATGGGAAAAACGTGCCTCTCCCGGCGAGCACGGTAAAAGCTGGAATCGGGCAAGTAGTTTCTGTTTACGGAATATAAAAAGATTGTTGGTAGCTCCACTGAGTTCGGTGTCTTCCGTACCCGGCGCCTACCGATTTGGAGACGCGCCGAAAGGGGCCATGCAAAGTCCGGCCGGCAGAATAATCGACGGCAGGTACCGTCTCGTCAGATTGATCGGCGACGGCGGAATGGGATCCGTTCACGAGGCGTCCCACGCGCGAATCGATCGCAAAGTGGCGATCAAGCTGCTGCACCCCGACTTCGTGGCCAACCAGGAGGCGCTCGATCGCTTCTCCCGCGAAGCGCGCGCGGCGAGTTCGATCGGCCATCCCAACATCGTCGAGATCTACGATCTGGGACGCGAGCCGGACGGGACGGCCTTCATGGTGATGGAGCTGCTCGACGGGGAGGACCTCGGCTCGACGCTGGCTCGCCAGGGAGCGCTCTCGCCGGCGCGCGCGGTGGCGGTGGCGCTCCAGGTGCTCTCCGCCCTGCACGAGGTGCACCGCCACGGGATCGTGCACCGCGACATGAAGCCGGAGAACGTCTTTCTCTCCGCGGACGCCGCGGGTCGCGAGTCGGTCAAGCTGCTCGATTTCGGCGTGGCCAAGATTCAGCAGGGGATGGAGAGCGAGAACCTGACCCACACGCGCACCGGCACGGTGCTGGGCACCCCGTACTACATGTCTCCAGAGATCGCCCGCGGCGGCCGGCGCTTCGATCACCGCGTCGACCTGTGGGCCGTGGGCGTGATGCTCTACGAGATGATATCGGGCGTGCGTCCCTTCGAGGGCGAGGGCTACAACGAGATCCTGGCCAGCATTCTGATGGAGGACGCGCGCCCGCTGCAGGAGGTGGCGCCCAACGTTCCTTTGCGCCTGGCCGAGATCGTGGACCACGCGCTGCGCAAGGATCCGGACGAGCGCTACGGCGGCGCCGGCGAGATGCTCGCCGACCTGCTGCCGCTCCACGACGATCGCAGCGCGCCTGAGCTGACCAGCTCGGTCGCGGTCGCGATCCGCGCGCGGACCGCCACGCCGTTCGGGTTCGTCACGCCCAACCGGGGATCGACTCCTGTTCCGGCCGCGCGTGAGAGCCAGCCCACCGGCCCGCTGTGGCTGCTCGACTCGGCCGTCCCGAGTCCGTCCCGCTCGCCGCGGCGCAGGCTGTGGATCGGGGCGGCGATCGCCGCTGCGATCGCCGTGGCTCTGCTCTCCGGCGCCGGGCTGGCGGCCCTGCTGACCGGCGAGGAGCCGGGCGTCGGCCCCGCCGCCGCGCCTGCGGTCGCCACCGAGCAATCGAAGCCCGCCCCGGAGCCGGCTCCCACGCGTCCAGCCGCCCCCGAGGAGCCTTTCGCCGAAGAGCCGGCCGGCCCTGTGACCGTGGAGCTGTCCAGGCTGCCCGACGAAGCGAACGTGGAGATCGACGGCCGATCCGTGGTATCACCGTTCGAGGTCGCTCGCTCCGATCGGCCCGTAGAGCTGGTCGTGACGGCAAGGGGCTACCAGCCGTTCGAGCTCGAGCTGGTGCCCGATCGCGACCGCGAGATCGAGGTGGAGATGGAGCGCGTCGAGCGCAGCCGCCGCCCGGCCGCCAAGCCAAGCGGCCAACGCAAGCGCCGCAGCGCCGAGAAGAAGAAGGGCGGCAAGGTCTGGGCGACGAATCCTTTCGGAGAGTAGAACCTTGCATTTCACAATTTCGAATCGCACATCGCGGGTTTTTCCGCTGGTACTTGCAGCCTTGCTGGCCGCTTCGAGCGCGCTCGCCCAAGAGCAGCTGCACCCCGACTGTCCGGAGCGACCCTCCGACGACGACAGCGCGCGCGAGCTGGCCTCGAAGTGGTTCTCCAAGGGCCAGAAGCTGATCGAGGCCGACGAGCCGGAGCCGGCCGTGGGATCTTTTCTCTGCTCGTACTCTCTCTACCCTCACCCGGCGATGTTGTTCAACGCCGGCCAGTCCGCTTTCCAGCTCGGCGACGATCGCCTCTCCCTGGATCTGTTCCAGCGCTATCTCGAAAAGGCGCCGGGCACCGAGCTGGCCGAGGTCGCTCGCGAGCGCATCTCCGAGCTCGAGCCGCGCGTAGCGTCCGAGCCGGAGCCGGAGCCCGAGCCGGAGCCGGAGCCCGAGCCCGAGCCGGAGCCCGAGCCCGAGCCGGAGCCCGAGCCAGCCGACTCCGGCGCCTCGACCGAGGCGGTGCTGGGCTGGACCGCGGTGGGTCTCGGCGGAGCCGCGCTGGTGACCGGGGTCGTGCTCCAGTCGCTGGCCGGATCGGCTCAGGGTGACGGCGAGATCACGAACGACTATGATGTATTCAGGGAAAAGAAGGATGAAATGCAGGGATACCAGACCGGTGCGATAGTCACCTTCGCGGTCGCCGGCGTGGCGGCCGGAGCCGGCCTGACCCTGCTGCTGCTCGACCGGGGCGACGACGAGCAAGAAGAGCCAACCGTCTCGCTGGCGCCGGCCCCGGGCGGAGCGGTCCTGCGCGGGAGCTTTTGATGAGATTCGAGGAGAAAGCATTCCTGGTCACGACCTGCGTCGGCATCGCGCTGGGCTGCTCTCTGACTCCGCAGGAGGGCCAGTTCTCCTGCCTCACAGACGAGGACTGCCCCGACGGCTGGGTCTGCGACAGCGAGGGCGACGGCCAGTGCTACTCCGACCCGTCCGAGTTCCCCTCCGGCGACGCGGACGCCGACACCGATGCCGACGCGGATTCGGACGCCGATAGCGATACGGATACCGATACCGACACCGATACCGACACCGATACCGACACCGACACCGACACCGATACCGACACCGACACCGACACCGACACCGACACCGACACCGACACCGACACCGACACCGATACCGATACCGACACCGACACCGACAC
>CAZHCG010000186.1:0-7234 GCA_964530995.1 uncultured Myxococcales bacterium | reverse complement strand
CGACGCCGGTGCGGACACGGACATCGATTCCGATGTCGATGCCGACACGGATGCGTGCGAGGACGTCCTCGAATGGGTTCCGATCGAGGGCGGCGTGTTCATGATGGGAGGACCAGAGGATACATACATCACGAACCAGCTTCCTGTACACGAAGTGACGGTTCCGTCGTTCGAGATGACACGCACCGAGATCACGGCGGCCCAGTTGTTTTGGACAGGAGTGACCGCCTCAAAAGAAGTCGCTCGCGGTTCGGGCGGAGGCTCCCGAATGTTTCCATACCCCTTGCCCTCTGCGCGCTGATCGGCGACAATCCATTCGTTCCGAACGACCGATGAAGAAGGGAGCACGCACGATCATGAGAAATTTCGTTCTTGTCCTGGCCTCCACGTTGACCGTCGCGGTCCTGTGCGGCGGCTGCGACCTCCTGGGCGGAGACGACCAGTCTGCGCAGCAGCTGATGCAGCAGGCCCAGCAGCAGGCCCAGCAGGCCCAGCAGCAGGCCCAACAGCAGGCCCAGCAGCAGGGCCAGCAGCAGGCCCTCCAGCAAGCCCAGCAGGGGCTCCAGCGGGCCCAGCAAGGTATTCAGCAACCCGCTCAGCAGGCTCAGCAACCCGCTCGGCAGGCTCGGCAGCCCGAAAAGCCCTCACCCACGGGCGACGAGCTGACCGACCGCCTCAACATGGCCGCCTACGAGAAGGCCGCCGGCTGGAAGACGACCAGCGCGATGATGCGCGTCGAGCTGAAGAAGGGCGAGGAGCAGGGCTACGACGTCAATTTCCCCGGCCCGCCCTTCTGCCACACGATCGCGGCGGTGGCCGAGGACGACGTCGAGGAGTTCTGCGTCGAGCTGAAGGACCCCTCGGACAACAAGGTGGCCAGCGGCGAGTACGAGCTGGACGAGGACGAGGACGACAGCCTGGAGCAGAAGCAGCACGCCGCCCTGATCCAGAACTACTGTCCGACGGTCGCCGGCGGCTACAAGGTCTTTCTCGAGCCCGACAAGGGCAAGGGCGAGCTGGCGATCCGGGTCTTCTCCAAGTCCGGACAATAGCCCCGTCTACTCCTCGCCCGGCGGGAAATAGCAGCGCCCGTGCTGCTCCGATTCCACGCGCAGCTCGCCGCGCAGCGCCATCTCCTCCAGCACGCTCCGGGCGCGCCCCACGGGCAGCCCCAGGCGCACCGAGACGAAATCGGCGTCGGCGCCGGGACGCTCCTCGATCAGGCTCGAGACGGCGTTCTCTATCGTCGCGCGCATGCTGCGTCGGTATTCGGAGATGCTCATCACGCGCCGCGGCCCCGACCTGGCCCGCCGTCGCGGCCGAGATCGGCGCGGATCGTGCTCTTTCATCTCATGTGGAAAAGCGGGGCGCCGGGAGCCGCGGCTTTCCGCGTCCTGCGTCTTCAGTTTCGTGCGACGGCGATATCGCTTCTTCTCTTCCAGCTTCCTGCACTCCTCCGAGCAGTACTTCCTGTTGGGTCTGGTCCTCTCGAACTGCTCCCCGCATCGTAGACATCTGGCCATCGCTTCGCTCCGGCGGTGTTCGTTCCAGGCTCGGCTCACCATGCGCTCACGAAACCCGCCGCTTGTCAATCAGTCCCTTGCCCGGGAACCGAGCGGCGTCCCCGGCTCCAGCCGGCAGCCGGCGTGGAAACGCGCTGAGTCCAGCCGCTTGCGGCCCGGCAGCTGCAGCTCGAGCAAGCGGACCGCGCCCCTGCCGCAGGCGACGTCCAGGCCCGCGGACCCGTGAGCGATCACCTCTCCGGGCCGCTCGGCATGACGGCCGTCGGCCTCCAGCAGCTCGCAGCGATGGATGCGCAGCCGCCGCTCGTCCAGCTCGGTGAAGGCGCAGGGCCAGGGATGCATCCCGCGCACGTGGTCGTGGACCCGCCCGGCCGCCAGCGACCAGTCGACGCGCCCCTCCGCCTTGCGCAGCTGCGGAGCCCAGCTGACCAGATCGGGTTCCTGGGGCTCGGGCTCGATGCCGCCGATCTCGCGCAGCACGCGGAGCAACGCCTCGGCCCCGACGCGGGAGAGGCGCTCCGCCAGCTCGCCGGCCGTCTCCTCGGGACCGATCTCGACGCTCTCGCGCAGGTAGACCGGACCGGCGTCGAGGCTCTGCACCATCTTCGCGATCGAGACTCCGGTCCGCTCGGCGCCGTCCAGGATCGCGCGATTGATCGGCGCCGCCCCCCGGTAGCGCGGCAGCAGCGAGGCGTGGACGTTGAGGCAGCCGAAGCGCGGCACGGACAACAAGCGGCGACCCAGCATCCGACCGAAGGCCGCGGTCACGATCAGATCGGGCTCCAGCTCGCCGATCCGCTCCGCGAAGCGCCGCCCCTTGGTCCGTTCCGGCTGCTCAACCGCCGCGCCGATCTCCTCGGCCGCCAGCTTGACCGGCGGGGACGCCGGCTTCCTGCCGCGCCCCACGGGACGATCCGGCTGGGTGATCACCAGGCGCAGCTCGGTCTCGCTGGCCAATGCTCGCAAGGAGGGCACGGCGAACTCGGGAGTTCCCATGAAGACCGTGGCCAGCCCGGCGCTGGTGCTGGATTGCGCCGTCATGCCGGGCCCGTCAGCTGGCCTTGCTCTTCTCGAGCTTGCTCAGCTCGCGGACGATCGTCCTGCGGCGCAGAAAGCTGACCTTGTCCGCCAGCGTGACGCCGTCGAGGTGATCGATCTCGTGTTGCAACGCCACGGCCAGCAGGTCCTCGGCCTCGATTGCGAACGGTTTTCCGTCGCGATCGAGAGCGCGGACCTCGACCTCCTGCGAGCGATCGACTTCCACGTTGATCTCCGGAAAGCTGAGGCATCCCTCTTCCCAGCTGATCCGGCCGGAACGCCCCACGATCTCGGGATTGATCAGCACGATCAGATCGGGATCTCCCTCGGTGTAGGCGACGTCGATCACGGCCACGCGCTTCAGGGAGCCGACCTGGTTCGCCGCCAGGCCGACCCCGGGCGCGGCGTACATCGTCTCCGCCATGTCGTCCACCATCCGGCGAATCTCGTCGTCGACGCTCTCCACCGGCTCGGCCGCCGTCTTCAACACTTCCGCGGGGTAGATTAATATGTCCAGTAGTGCCATCCCAAAAACAGTCGCAGCACGGGCGACTCCTCCCGCTCAAGCCGCGGGCCCCTGCTCGAGAGCCTGCCGGTAGGCCTCGCGCCGGGCCGGATCGCGCAGGATCTCGTAGGCCTCGTCCAGAATGGTACGTATCACTTCCGCGTCCGTTCGCAAGTCGGCGAGGTCCTCCACCGCGAACCGCTCGGGAGCGAACAGGCCGCGCAGCCTGCGGTACGCCTTCCTTATCTCGTGCCCGGATGCCGCTGGGGCCACCTCCAGAATCGCGAAGTAGGTGCCCTCCTCCACCTGGTCTCTCTTGTCGTCGACCCGCGCGCGCTCCACGCGGGCGCTCGAGCCCGCCGCGCCGATCGCGGCTCCGCTGCGCCGCGCGGCTCCCGTCCGCTCGCCCTCGGAAACCTCGCCGGGCTCGATCCACTCCAGCGCGGCCAGGCCCAGCAGCAAGGCGCGCAGCTCGTTGTCCGCCATCCCCAGCCGCAGCGCGATCCCCTCCGTGCTCAACGTGCCGTCGCAGATCTCCAGAAGCTGCCTCTCCTCGGGCGAAAGAGCGATCCTGTCCAGCGGAAAGATCCCGAGCTCGCGCGCGAGCGGGTGAACGCCGGGCGGTATTCGGGCGTCCACGTCTCGCGGATCGGCCCGCGAACGCACCCCTTCCACGATCAGAGTTCCGGCGCTCAGGTCGAGCAGGATCCGCTCGCGGCGCAGCTCCTCGCCGCTCTCGAAGCGCCAGGTGCCTTCCCTCCAGCCGAAGGTGTCGAAGATCAGGGCCTCGTAGTGATGCCGCACCAGCGGAAACAGCTCGCGCGAGGCGATGAAACCGCGCTCCACCAGCACCGCGCCCACGCGGCGCCCGCTGGCTCCGACCGCCAGAACCGCCTGCTGGTACTGCTCCTCGGTGAGCCGGCCCTCGCGATAGAGCAGCTCCACGAGCCGGTCATCGCGCGACGAGGAGCCGGCCAGGATCGGCTCGCCGCGATCCAGGTGGATGCGCCGCTCCACCTCGTCTCTGCGCAACGTCAGCACACCGCTTCTCTTCTCGGAAAGCAGGCGCGCCAGCAGATCCCAGAGGCGCTCCTCCTCGAGTCTGCCCGTATCGAAGGCCGTATCCGCCAACCTCTGGGTCTCTTGCTCGTCGTCCTCGGCCGAAACGATTCCTTGCTCGGAGACGTCCCGATCCTCTTCGGCTCCCGCGCCCCGCTCGTCCCGCGACTCGAACTCGTCTTTCCCTTCCGGCTCCCCGACCCGCTCGCCCTCCTCGGGCCAGCCCTCGTTCTCGCTCGCGGGCCTGCCGAGATCGGCCTCGATGTCGAGCGCGTCCAGATCCTCGGTCGGCGGCGGGGTCGATTCCCCCGGAGCCTGCGACTCGGAGCCCAGGCTGCGCTCGACTCTGTCGATCACCTCCAGGACCGACTCCTCGCCGGCGGCCGTCTCCCGCTCGTCCTTCCGCACGGCGGTCGGCTCTCCCTCGGCGCCCAACCCCTTGGCGGCCTCCAGCGCCTGCTCGACCGGCGCGTCGGTCTCCTCGACCTCGCCGCCGCCGAGCCCGAGCAGAGTCCGCGCCTTGGCCAGCGCGGCCGACGGATCCGCCGTCCCGTCAACGAACGAATCCGCCCCGGCCTCGATCGCGGTCTCCCGATCGGAGATCGCCCAGCCCGCTCCCCCCACGGCCAGCACGGGCAGCACCGCGCCCACCGGAGTCGAGCGCACCGCCGCGCAGAGCTCGGCGTCCTCGTCGCCGCGCCCCCACAGGATGCACAGGTCGGCGCCGCTCTCGGCAAGGGCTTCGTCGATGTCCCGCAAATCCGAAGCGCGCACCACCTCGACACCGCCGGCGGCCAGCTCGTCGCCGGTCGAATCCCCCTCGGGTTGGTGCAGCAGCAGCACGCGCAAGAGCCGAACCCTTTCGAGCCGAGATCATAGGGCTCACGAGTCCGCTCGGTCAAATCGACGGCTGTCCTCGCGGCCTGGCGAAACCCCGAACGTCGATCGTTTGCGAAACTACCGAACAGCTCACGACACGTCGCGAACGCAGCGGAGATGAATCTCTTCGGTCTTGTCGGTGTTGACCACCCTGCCGTACCTGAAAACCACTTGCCAGGCTTCGCTGGCGTCGTCGTCACGCGACGACGATGACCAGCACCCCATCAAGTGTTCCCAGGGCGTCTCCGGAAAGGCATCGCTGTCGATCGCCGGATAATACGAGCAGTGGTCCGTCAGGCCGTGCAGCTCCTCTGCGTCCGGCAGGCGCCAATCCGTGCTGCCGCCCCAGTCCAACCCCTCGCAGTAGGCGAGCGCCTCCTGCCAGCTCATAGTAACGGCGCTCCCCTCCTCGCAGGAATCGCCGCTCCTCCCGCTGACGCAGCCCTGCCAGACAAGACCGCTCAGAGTGTCCTCCACTACTCTGTCGCCGGAGACGGTCGAGGGCAGAAAACCTCGGTCTTCCAGCGGACCGCCGCGAACACAGCGAGCAGAACCGAAGACATATTTGGGTCCGCTGCCTATCGAGCAGTTCGGCGGGTACGCGGACCAGCCGAAGGACTCGTTGGCGGCATTGGACGACGACGACCAGAACAAGTTTTCGGGCGCCTGGGGAAAGGCGGCCCAGTCGGCGGATTCCCCCCGGTCCAAGAGAGTGGACAGCTCGTAAGGGTCGGGCAGGCGCCAGTCGTCGTACCCGCCCCAGCTCAGGCCGTCGCAGTTGTAGAGCTGGTCGGACCACTCTTCTTCGACCGCGGTGCCGGAGCCGCAGTAGTCTCCCTCCAGACCGAGGGCGCAGCCCTGCCACGTCAGGCCGGTGACGTTGTCCAGGACAATAGGCTCGCCGGGCGTGGAAAGGTCGCGCGTGAAGCGCTCGCTCGGGTCGTGGGTCGTGTCCCACCCGTACTGGGCGTCCTGCCCGCAGAAGTCGGGCGATCCGTCCGTGTCGCACGGGAAGGCCGGGCAAGACATCTCGGCTTCGTTGTCGTAGCAGAGCCTCTGGTTGGTGTCGGCCAGCGGGAAGTGCGGGCCGGGCACGTTGCAGTCCACCGTGCCGCAGCCCGGCGAGCGGCAGAGCTCGTCGATGCAGATATCGTACGAGCGGTCGGGCGCGGTGATCGTCTCGCAGGGAGTGAAGTCGTCCCGGCCCGCGCAGCTCTCGACCACGCAGATGCCCCAGTTTTCGTTGCAGATCTCGCCAGCCGCCGGGCAGTCCGAGTCCTCCGAGCACTCCAAGTCGGCGTCCGAGTCCGTGTCGGTGTCGGTATCGGTGTCCGTGTCGGTGTCCGCGTCGGTATCGGTATCTGTGTCCGTGTCCGCGTCGGAGTCGCTGTCGGAATCCGAGTCGCCGTCCGCGTCCGACCCGCCGTCCCCCGCCCCCGGCGGCGAGCCGGTGTCGCACGCCGCCGGCAGAAGAGCGAAAAGCAGCGCCAGCCGCCAGGCGAGCGGCATCCTGGATCCGAGCTCGATCACGTTCCCCCGCGCACGCACCGGGCGTGATGCTGGTCTAGTTTGGAATAGTAAAAAATATTGCCATAGCCAGAATGGAGTTCCCAAGAATTGTCCGAATAGTAGCCCCAACTCGTCGAAGAGGTCCAGAAGTAGTCGGAAGGAGTGGCGGGAAACATCTCCGCATCTACAGCGGGAAACTCGTTCCGGCTGTCGGTGATGCTGGCCAGCTCCTTGATATTGGGCAACCGCCAGTCGTCGTGGCCGGCCCAAGAGAGATCCTGGCAGTAGGCGAGCGCCTCCTGCCAGTCGCTGGTCGTGGCGGTCCCCGAACCGCAGCTCTCGCCGGACAGCCCGCGCGGGCAGCCCTGCCACATCAGGCCGGTCAGCGAGTCCGTCACCACCCGGTCCCCGGCCTCGATCGACGGCTCTAGCTGACGAGCCTGGAGAGGGCCGCTGCGCACGCAACGTACCGCGACATGATCGAACTGGTAATCATCTGTATCTGCATGATATTTGTCTTTGTTGTAAATACCTCCAGGCCCCATGCCAACAGCCCAGGCAACACCTGCAGGGCTGTCCAGTAGATGGGTGGAGGAAGACCAGAGCTCGTAGTATGGGCTGGAAGGGAAGGCATCTTCGTCGATACAGGGAATAATTATGCTGTAGTCCACAATCGACTGCAGCTCGTACTGGTCCGGCAGTCGCCAGTCGTGGTGGCCGC
>CAZHCG010000185.1:0-7426 GCA_964530995.1 uncultured Myxococcales bacterium | reverse complement strand
CTCAGTCTCTACGTACAGCCCCCACCGACGAGCGAACGGCTTCTCGCAGCCATTCGGGAAGACCTCGAAACCGAGCAGAAACAGACCGCGGTTTCAAAAGATTTACTGGTCGTCGACGCGGCCCTCGCGTCGGATTGCCGCATCCTGTCTTTGGACGACAAGGTGCGGCTCGCGCTGCGCGAGATCTGCTCCAGCTTCGATGGCATCGCGGAGATTCACTGGCTGAGTCCCACCCAGAACGAGTGCATCCCCTGGCTCGAAAACGAAGTGCCTGATGATCCGGTATTGATGCTGTGCGCGGGGATCGCGGACTGATCGAAGAGCTGGTCGCGCGCGTTGCAGACGCAGGCCACGAGGTGCCGGTATCGGTGAGTATCTGGTGCCATGATTTCGTTTTGGCAGCCACTGGACTGACACGTCAGTCTAGTGGTATGGATCTCGTCCGAAGGTGGAGAGCACGAACGCCGCGGGGGTGGATCCGCCACACGACAACGAAGCCGGGCCCGCGGCCGATATCCGAAGCGGAGACTCGATGATGAGCATCAGATCACTTGGTATCGACGTCGGCGCGGAGACGATCAAGGTCGTGGAGATGGTCGAGCGGCCGGACGGGGAGCTGCGCTGGGTGGGACGCGCGATCCGCGAGCACGACAAGGAGCCGGGCGAGACCCTGCTGGAGATGCTGCGCGGCGAGGTCGACTGGAATCGCGTCGACCGCGCGGCGGTGACCGGACGTCTCAGCCGCCAGTTGCGCCTGCCGCGCGTGCCGGTCAAGCGCGCCCAGGTCGCCGCCGAGCGGCACCTGTTCGGCGACGGTCCGGCCACGGTGGTCTCGATCGGCAGCCACGGTTTCTCGGTGCTGGAGATACGCTCTTCCAATATCGAGATGTTTCGCGAGAACTCGCGCTGCTCGCAGGGCACGGGCAACTTCCTGCGCCAGCTGGTGGAGCGCTTCGACCTGGACATCGAGCAGGCCAGCGAGATGTGCGCGGGCGTCGAGGACCCGGCGCCGCTTTCGGGGCGCTGCCCGGTGATCCTCAAGACCGACATGACCCACCTGGCCAACAAGGGGGAGCCGCGCGAGCGGATCCTGGCCGGCCTCTACGACGCGGTCTCCGAGAACGTCCAGGTCCTGATCAAGCCGCGGATCAGCCCGCGCGATATCGTGTTGATCGGCGGCGTGACGCGCGCCGAGCGGATTCGCGACAACTTCGCTCGCTTCGCCGAGCGGCGGGGAATGCGGATGCTGAAGAGCGAAGGCGATGATCCGCTGTTCTTCGAGGCGCTGGGCTGCGCGCTGATCGCGGCGCGCGGCGAGGTCGAGTGCGAGATGCCCGCTTTGCAAAGTTTGATCGGGCCGCCCGAGGAGCACGACCTGGAGCGCCTGCCCGCGCTGGGAGAGTTTCGGGACCGCGTCCGTCGCTTGCAGGCTCCGCCCGCGGCCGAGGCGAAGCTGGAGGCGTCGTTGGTGCTCGGTTTCGACATCGGCTCGACCGGGTCGAAGATCGTGGCCCTCGACGCCGACAGCGGCGAGCCGCTCTGGGACGGCTACGTCGACACGAGCGGGGCGCCGGTGTCCGCCTCGCAGAAGCTGATGCGCCAGTTCGTCGAGAGTCCGGTGAGTGATCTCCCGCTGCGCGCGGTGGGCACGACCGGCAGCGGGCGCGAGATCGTCGGTTCGCTGATGTCGACCTGCTACGGACCGGAGCGGGTCTTCGTGATCAACGAGATCGCGGCCCACGCCGAGGGCGCGCTGCATTACGACGAGCGCGTCGACACGATTTTCGAGATCGGCGGGCAGGACGCCAAGTACATCCGGCTCTCGCGCGGCAGGGTGATCGACGCCGCGATGAACGAGGCGTGCAGCGCCGGGACCGGCTCCTTCATCGAGGAGCAGGGCAGCAAGTTCCAGGGCGTGCGCGACGTGGTGCAACTCGGGCAGGAGGCGCTCGAGGCGCGCAGCGGCATCTCGCTGGGGCAGCACTGCAGCGTGTTCATGGCCGAGGTGATCGACGCCGCGGTCGCGGCCGGAGAGCCGCAGCGCGCGATCATCGCCGGGATTTACGACTCGATCATCCAGAACTACCTCAACCGGGTCAAGGGCAGCCGCTCGGTGGGAGACGTGATCTTCTGCCAGGGCATGCCGTTCTCCTCGGACGCGCTGGCCGCCGCCGTGGCGCGGCAGACCGGCTCGGAGGTGATCGTTCCCCCCAACCCGGGCACGGTGGGAGCGCTGGGAATCTCGCTGTTGGCGCGCAAGGAGCTGCAGCTCGAGGATCGGACCACGCTCGATCCGCGCCGTTTTCTCGAGGCCGAAGTCATCAAGAAGGACGTTTTCGTTTGCAAATCGAACAAGGGCTGCGGCGGAGCCGGCAACCGTTGCCGCATCGATCGGATTCGCACCGTGGTCGACGGCGTCAAGCAGACCTTCACCTGGGGCGGCGCCTGCTCGATGTACGACAAGGGCACCGGCAAGCGGAAGCTGCCCGATCGATCGCCGGATCCGTTCCGCGAGCGCGAGCAGCTGGTGGAGGATCTGCGCGAGCGGCTCGGGGAGCGCCGCGGGCGGCCCACGGTGGCGATCACGGACGAGTTCGTGCTCAAGAGCCTCTTCCCGTTTTTCGCCACCTTCGTCCGTGAGCTGGGCTTCGACCCGGTCTTCTACTCGGGAGCGGACCAGGCCGTGCTCAAGCGTGGGATCGAGGACGCCAACGTGGCCTTCTGCGCCCCGATGCAGCAGTACCACGGCTTGGTGGGACGCATGGCGGACGACGAGCCCGACTACCTGCTGCTGCCGATGGTGCGCGGCATTCCCCGGGTCAAGGACGAGCCGTGGGCCAAGCTGTGCCCGATCGTGCAGGGCAGCGCCGACATGCTGAGGCTCGATCTGGGCGAAGATCTTCGAGGCGAGATCCTCTCGCCGGTGATCGATATCGGAAAGAAGAACTACGATTCCGATCTGTTTCGTGCCGGCTGCGAGAAGATGGCCGGCCAACTCGGCGTGGAATCGAACGAGTGGTCGCGGGCCTACGAAGAGGCGTGCCGCGCGCAGCTCTATTTCGACCAGGCCTGCCTGGACCTCGGTCGCCGGGCGCTCGATTTCTGCGAGCGAGGCGGCGTCACACCGGTGGTGATCCTGGGCCGCGCCTACACGATCCACAACGACGTGCTCAACTCCAACGTTCCCACGATCCTGCGCGAGCAGGGCGTGATTCCGATCCCGGTCGACTGCTACCCGACCGATCCCGACACACCCGTCTTTCATCGCATGTACTGGGGCTACGGCCAGCGCAACCTGCGCGCCGCCCACCAGATCCGGCGGACACCCGGCGTCTACAGCGTCTTTTGCTCCAACTACTCCTGCGGTCCGGACAGCTTCAATGTCCACTTTTTCGCCTACATCATGGAGGGCAAGCCGTTCGCGATCATCGAGA
The DNA here is from genome assembly GCA_964530995.1 of uncultured Myxococcales bacterium. Taxonomy (GTDB): domain Bacteria; phylum Myxococcota_A; class Polyangia; order JAAYKL01; family JAAYKL01; genus CAZHCG01. The sequence goes on along the minus strand of CAZHCG010000185.1, from coordinate 3,992 downwards.
CCGATGGTCACTCGGGAGACGCCGGGACCAAGACGCGCATCGAGGCGTTTCTCTACTGCGTGCACGAGGATCTCAAGCTGGAGGGCCGCGGCACCGGCCGCAGCAATTGCTTCAGCGATCTCGCCGATCGGGAAGAGGGCACCGAGGAGGTCCGCGAGCACGACTCGCTGGTGCTGATCCCCAGGATGGGCGCCGGCGCCGAGGTGCTCGCCGCCAGCCTGCGGGGAGTCGGGATGCGCTCCGAGTGCCTGCCGATGCCGGACCGGGAGGCGCTGGCGCTCGGTCGCAGGCACACCTCGGGCAAGGAGTGCGTGCCGATGACGGTCACGCTCGGCAGCCTGCTGCAGCGACTGAAGCGCGAGAGCTTTTCCGACGAGCGGTTCACCTTCTTCATGCCCACGGCCAACGGGCCGTGCCGTTTCGGCGCCTACTCCACCTTGCACCGGATGGTGCTCGAGCGGCTGGGATACGGCGATCGGGTCACGATCTGGTCTCCGGTCGACGAGGACTACTTCGAGTCGGTGCCAGACGGTTTCGCCGCGCTGGTCTACGCGGGGCTGTGCGGAGCGGACTCGCTGCTGGCCGGCCTCTACGACAGCCGTCCGACCGAGATCGAGCCCGGCGCGGCCGAGGACGTCTGGCGCTACTACCAAGGCGAGCTGATCGAGCTCGCGCAGCGCGCAGGCCGCGGTCCGTTGACCAACGCGGCGGCGCTGACCCAGATCATGAGCGGGCGCCTGTTCGGTGTCGCCGATCTGCTGCGCCGCGCGGCGCGCGCGTTCGCCGCCGTGCGCCACGAGCGCGAGATGCCGACCGTGCTGGTGGTCGGCGAGATCTACGTGCGCTGCGATCCTTTCTCCAACAGCTTCGTGATTCGCAAGCTGGAGCAGCGCGGGGTCCGCTGCCGCTTCGCCCCGTTCAGCGAGTGGGTCGAGTACGTCGACTTCCAGGACACGGTCAAGCGGAGCGTCCCCGAATACGTGACCGCCTTCGCCCAGGCGACGGTTCAGCACCAGACCTACAGCGCGATGGCCGACATCCTCGGCTGGGGACGGCGTACCACGGTGCAGGACGCGATCAAGGCGGCCGAGCCCTACGTGCGCAAGGAGCTCTCCGGCGAGGCGATTTTGACCGTGGGCGGCCCGGTCCACGAGTGGCGCGAGGGGCACATCGACGGAGTCGTCAGCGTCGGACCGCTGGAGTGCATGCCCAACAAGATATCCGAATCGCAGTTCTTCCACGTCGCGGAGCGCGAGGGGCTGCTCTCTTTGACGCTGCACCTCAACGGAGATCCGATCGATCCGGAGCAGCTGGACAACTTCGCCTTCGAGGTCCGCACGCGACACCAGCAGCGCCGCGCCGGCCAGAGCGTGCCGCCGCCCCCGCTGCGCCCGCGGCCTCCGATCTGGCTCCCGCAGACCAAGCACAACCCCCGCGAGCTCTGAGCGTCACGACCGGCCGAGCTCCCGCTGTTCGCGATCGTCACCCGGCGGGTCCGCCGCTACAGGCGAAGCGCTATTGCGCCTCTTCGTCCGGCGAGAGCAGGCCGGCGGTGTGCATCAAAAAGGCGATGTGGTCGGTCGTGTCGTCGATGCGCTTGGCGATCGGTTTGCCCTTGCCGTGCCCGGCGCGGGTTTCGACGTGCAGCAGGATCGGCGCCTCGCCGGCTTGGGCCGCCTGGAGGCGGGCGGCCATCTTGCGCGCGTGCAGAGGTGCCACGCGCGAGTCGGATTCGGCCGTGGTCAGCAGCGTCGCCGGATAGCTCACGCCCTCGCGGACGTTGTGATACGGCGAGTAGGCGCGCAGGTACTCGAACTGCTCGGGATCGTCCGCCGAGCCGTACTCCGGAACCCACAGCTTGGCGATCAGAAAGCGGTGGTAGCGCAGCATGTCGAGCAGCGGCACCGCGCAGACCACTCCCGTGAACAGCTCGGGCCGCTGGACGACCGCAGCGCCGACCAGCAGGCCGCCGTTGGAGCCGCCGCGCACGGTCAGCAGCTCGGGCGAGGTCACGCCGCTCGAGATCAGGTGCTCGGCCGCGGCGTGGAAATCGTCGAAGACGTTCTGCTTGTTCTCCAGCATCCCCGCGCGGTGCCATTCCTCTCCGTACTCGCCGCCGCCGCGCAGATTGGGCATCGCGAACACGCCCCCGGCCTCGATGAACGGCAGGTAGCGCCCCAGGAAGTAGGGCGAAAGCGAGATGTTGAAGCCCCCGTAGGCGTAGATCAGGGCGGGACGCGGCTGCGCGGGCGCTTCGCCGGCGAGGCGCGCCACGAACATCGGCACCCGCGTGCCGTCCCTGGACTCGTAGAAGACCTGCTCGACGCTGTAGTCGTCGGGGTCGATCGGCACCTCCACGCGCGAGAGCAGCTCGGAATCGTCAGCCGCGGTTCCGCGGCGGTAGATGTCGCCGGCGTGGAAGAACGAGGTGAAGCCGTAGAAGAACTCCTCGTCGTCGTGCTCGCCCGAGAGACGGAAGGCGCGGCCCAGCGCCGGCAGCTCGACTTCGTCGAGGCGCCGGCCCGCGCGATCGTGCAGGTAGAGACGGTGGGCGGCGTGGTGCATCTCCTCGATCACGAGCCGGTCGTCGATCACGAGCACGTCGTCGATGATGTCCTCGCCCTCCGGTACCAGCTCCTTCCAGGCTTCTCGCTGCGGAGCGTCGTAGCGGATCTCGATCACGCGGTAGCGCGGGGCCCGGTAGTTGGTCAGCACGATCATGCGATCGTCGAGCAGCTCGGGCTGGAAGGTGGCGTCCAGCCCGACGGCCACCTCGTCGAACCCGTCTTCGGCATCGTCGACCGCGCGGTGGTAGAGGTCGGTCTCGGTCCCGCCGGCCCCGCGGTGGACCTGGACAACCAGCTGCCGTCCGTCGGGAGAGATGCCCGGCACGTGGATCGCCTCGTCTCCGCTGCCGGCGCCGAACACCAGCGGGTCGTCGCTCCATTGCGTGCCGATCTCGTGGAAGAAGACGCGGTTGAACCAGCCCTGTTCGGAGTCGGGCGCCGGGCGGCGCGTGTAGTAGAAGCCGGAGTTGTCCGGCAGCCACGCCACCGTCGAGGAGCGCGTGTTCGGGATCTCGTCGTCGAGGATCTCGCCGTCGGCCGTCCTCTTCAGGTAGAGGGTCGAGCGCTCCGAGCCCGACGAGGAGAGGCCGTAGGCCAACAGCTCGCCGTCCCGGGAGGGGTACCACCAGTCGAGCGCCACGGTGTTGTCGCCGTCGCCCAGGGCAGCGGGATCCACCAGCGCCCGCTGCTCGCCCGGGAACCCCTTGGAGACGTACAGCACCGGTTGATCCTGGTCGGCGGCGCGCTTGAGCTGGAAATAGTGCTCGCCGCGGTGGCGCGGCGGCCGCTGCTCGTCGATGCGGTAGACCTCGGCCAAGCGCTCGCGCACCAGCTCGCGGCCGGGGATGCCGTCGAGAAACTCCCTGGCCAGGTTAGTCTGCTCGCGCTGCCAGTCGCGCACCTCCTCGCTGTCGTCGTCCTCCAGCCAGCGGTAGGGATCGACGACCTCCACGCCGTGGATCGTGTCGACGACCTCTTCGACCCTGGCCGGCGGGTAGGACCGGGAACCCGAGATCTGTTCTGCGGCCGGAGCGGTCCGGGGCTCCGAGGCCGGCGCCGCGCCGCAGCCCAGGGCGAGCAGAGCCGCCGGTAGAAGGAGCCCGTTCTTTTCCGCAAGCATTGCTGCCTCCTTGAAAGGTGAAGAAAAACATCTAACGTATTTCGCCGGTCGCCGCCATCCGTCATGTCGCGGAAGGAGAGCTTCGATGGGGACGACGCGCGCAGCGCTGGCCGACCTCAGGGAGCACGAGCGGCTCGTCTACCCGCCGGGACATCCGTTTCGGCCGGAGCGCGCGATCGCCTTTCATCGGGCGAGGACCCTGCCGCTGATCGGAGAGATGCGGCTACGATCAGAAGATCCGTGACACTATTAGTCTGAAGTTCCTCCACTCACAAGGGGCAGTTGTCCATTGATTCTCGGGGGAT
>CAZHCG010000184.1:0-7505 GCA_964530995.1 uncultured Myxococcales bacterium | reverse complement strand
GGAGCTTCTGCTGCATGCCAGGAGACGACACGGCTGGATCCGGATGAGCCAAAAAGGAGCGGTGAGCATCCTTTTCACCGGGCGGGAAGGAAGCTCCCCCTCCTGTCCCGGGCGGAGATCCGCCCGGGCCGGAGTGGACCCGGCGGGGGATGAACCCCGCCGGGCTGCGTAATCCCGACCGCGGCCCTCGTGGCCGCGGCGCCCCGCCGGAGCCGGCGGCATCCTCGATCCGCGGCGCTGTCCCGCGGGGGTGAACCCCGCGGCCACGAGGCCCGCCCAAGACACTGTCTCGGGCGGGCAGCCCCTTCGGGGCCACACCCCAACGGCTCGATCCGCGGGTAGGGCACGAAGACAGGCAGGAAAGTGGAACGAGGTCTTCTGAGCTTTTTTGCAACTCCCGGGTCACAGCGTCCGATATCAATGGCGGAGCGTGCGAAAACAATTGTGGTAGAATGAAAAAGCAGGAGGACGAGAGATGGAGACCGGGTTCGAGGAGATCAGGGAGCTGTTCAAGGAGAGCGACCGCAGGCTGCGGGAGATGTCGGAAGAGACCGACCGCAGGATGCAGGAGACCGACCGCAGGATGCAGGAGACCGACCGCAAGCTCAAGCAGGTCGGCAGGCAGCTCGGCCGCTCCGGCAACGAGGCCGGCTTCTTCGTCCATGAGCTGGTCAAGCCCGGGCTGGTGCGCCTGCTCAGGGGGCGAGGGATCGACGTGGATCGCACCTACAGCAACCTGGAGGTGTCACGCCGCAAGCCCGGCGGCGCGATGGAGATCGATCTGCTGGCCTGCAACGGCGAGCAGGTGGTGGCCGTGGAGGTCAAGAAGAAGCTCAAGACAGAGGACATAAAGGAGCACGTCGAGCGGCTGGGCAGGTTCCGCGCCGCCTTTCCCGAGTACGCGAGCCACGAGCTGTACGGAGCGGTGGCCGGGATGTCCGTCCCCGACAACGCGGCCGACTACGCCGAGCGCCAGGGGCTGTTCGCAATCGCCCCGTCCGGAGACGACGTGACCCTGCTCAACTCTCCGGGCTTCTCTCCCAGGAAATGGTGAGCCGAACGGCCGTAGAGCGGCGGCGGGCTCCCGGATCGTTCATCGTTCCGCCGAGCTCCGCCCCCGGGCCCCGGAGGGCCCCGGAGGGCCCCGGAGGGCCCCGAGGGACGATGCCGGTCTCGCGCGTATTCAAAAAGATCATCTTCGGCTCTGCCCAGTGCATACCCGGGCTTTTTCCGCGTCTATTCGGGTGAAACGGCACGCAGCCGGATTTGGAGGTTTTGAAAATGAGAGGCATCAGCACGACGATCGTTGCAATCGCGTCAGCCGCCGCCCTGGCGCTGGCCGCATCGAACGCGACGGCCGTGGACTTCTCCGCCGCGGAAAAAGATCGCCTCGCGGCGGGCAAGACCGTGCGCAAGCCGCTGGCGAAGTCGGGCGAGAACGGCTTCTACGCCGGCAGCAGCTACGCGCTGGTCGAGGCGCCGATCGACGCGGTCTGGGCCGCGATCACCGATTGGGGCTCCTACCCCAGGATCCACCCCAAGACCCGCGAGGTGACCGAGATCGCCAGCCGCGGCGACAGCCGCCTTATCAAGATGGTGCTCGGCCACGAGCTGATCTCGGTAGAGTACCACATGCAGGTCGAGCTGGAGGCCGACGCGCACGTGCTACGCTTCGACCTGGCCAAGAGCCGGCCGCACGACATCGTGGACTCGCGGGGCTACTGGCGCCTCTTCCCGCAGGGCGACGGCCGCACTCTGGTCGCCTACGTGGTGGCCGCCCGCGCGCCGATGGGCGTGATCAACCTGCTGCCCGACCGCCTCAGCGCCAAGATCGAGCGCGCCCTGCTCGGCGTCCCCGGCCGCCTCAAGCGCTGGGTCGAGGGTCCCTCCGGCGCCCGCTACCGCACCCTGACCGCCAGCCGCTGAGGCGCCGAAACCGCCCGACTCGCGCCCTGCTCACAAGAGGCGCATGAAGTCGGGTCTGGCCCCCGCCAGCTCCGGATCGCCGAGCACCTCGTCTATCTCGTCCAGCATCCTGGCCTTGCCCTTCTGGAAGGTGCCGCCCAGGGGCAGAAAGTTGGAGGCGTGGTTGGCGCGGAAGATCACGCCGTCGGCCTCGACCGCCGCCACCAGCATCCGCAGCTCCTCGAGATATTCCCGCGGCGTCAGCTCGCGCCAGCTCGGATCGCCGAAGCGCCTCGGGTAACGATCGCTGCCCGGCTCCAGCATCAGGCTCAGCGCCGAGGCGAAGCGGGGCCGGATCTCGTCGATCAGCCGCGCCGACTCCCCGGCGTGGCGCGCCGAGAGCCGCGGGCCTCCCAGTCCCAGCACGATCGTGGCCGAGAGCTTGATTCCCGCCTCGACCGGCTTGCGGCACAGCTCGACCATCTCGTCGTGGGTGACCCCCTTGTCGACTCGCCGCAGGATCTCGTCGTCTCCGGACTCGAAGCCCACGTAGAGCTGAACGAGACCGTCGCGCCGCAGCTGCTCCAGCTCGGCGACAGATTTGCGCGCGAAGTTGCCCGGCGTGGCGTAGGCGCTGACTCTCCGCAGCCGGGGAAAGGCGCGACGCAGCCGCTCGAGGATCTCGGCGAGCCGCCCGGTGGAGAGCGCCAGCGCGTCGCCGTCGGCCAGAAAGACCTTGCGCACCTGCCCGCCGAGCTCGCGTCCGGCCCACTCGATCTCGGCCAGCAGCTCCTCGCGGGACCGCGCCCGGAAGCGCTTGTCGGCGTAGGTGAAGCAGAAGGCGCAGCGGTTGTGCGAGCAGCCCAGCGTGGCCTGCAGGATCAAGGCGTCGGCCTCGGACGGGGGACGAATCACCGGTTGCTCGTATCTGATCGAGGACGTCATCACTGCTCTCCCGCGGTCCAGTCCCGAACAGCGAGACCCTCTATTCTGGACATGTGGGAGCGATCCGCCGTGACCAGCACGGCGTCGCTCGCAGCGGCGTGGGCGGCGATGGCCACGTCGAAGTCCTCGATGACCTTTCCCTTGCGCTCCAAGTCGGCCTTGATCGCACCGAACGCGCGGCTCACCTCGTCGCTCCAGGGAGCGCGCCCTATCTCGCCCGCGATCACGGCGAAGCGCTTCTCGAGGCGGGATCTACGCCTGGAACGGGGCAGGCGCGCGATCCCGTACTCTATCTCGGCGATCACCGGCTGCGGCACTGCCACGTCGCCGGGACGCAGCTTCTCGATTCGGGAAACGGCGCGGGGATCTCCCTTGAGCAGGGCCGAGAGCGCGTTGGTGTCGAGGATCTGCTTCACAGCTCGACCGGATCCTTGCTCCCGCGGCGGGCCGCGACCTCCGCCAGCAGCTCGTCGACCGCATCGCGCAGTTCGTCGTCGACGTCGGAGAGCGTCTCCAGAAACTCGTCGGACCAGCTCGTCTCCTCCTCGATCGCCCGCTCGAGCGCCCGCACCACGAAACGGCTGCGGCTGATGCGATGGGCCCGGGCACGCTCGTCCACGACGCGCAGCAGATCGTCCGGAATGTGAACCGTCGTCGCCATGCGGCGAATATAATATAAATATATTCAGAGTCAACCGCTAGAGGATTGCTCGCGGCCGATCTGCACGCCGCTCCTTGCATCTGGCAGAATAGCAGATACCCTTGAATTGTCGCGAGATTGTGATGAGCAAGTCTGGAATCAGGGCCCCGGTCGGCGGGATCAAGGGCGCGGTGGACAAGCTGCTGGCGCGCAACCTGGAGTCGATCCTCAAGATCCCGGGTCGCAAGCTGTACAAGAGCTACGAGCGCGCCACGCGCGACGTGGCCGCAGCTCAGACTGCCGTGCGGAACGACATCATGCGCTACGCCGAGGAGACGGTCTTCGGCCGCGAGCACGGCTTTTCCGAGATCCGGAATCAAGCCGAATTCCAGCGGCGGGTTCCGATCCGCGACTACGAGGGCCACCGCCCCTACGTCGACCGCCACGCCGCCGGAGAGCGGGACGTGCTGTTTCCCGGCAAGCCGATGATGTACTCCCGCTCCAGCGGAACCACGGCCGCGCCCAAGCTGATCCCGATCACGCCCTACAACTTCGAGCGCACGATCAAGAACCGCGGCAAACTGTGGCTGTACGGGCTGATGCGATCCTACCCGGGCATCTACCGCGGCAAGAGCTACTCGGTCGTCTCGCCGGCGGAAGAAGGACGCACCGAGGACGGCACGCCGTACGGCTCCCTCTCCGGCGTGATCCGGCAGAACATCCCGAGCTTCATGGCCCTGACCCACGCGGCGCCCTACGAGACCACGCTCGTCCCGGACTACGAGAGCCGCACCTACGTGCAGCTGCGCTTCGGCGTGCCCAGCGACGTGACGCTGGTGCTGACCGGCAACCCCTCCACGGTGCTCAACTTCGTCACGCGGGCCGACGAGTGGAAGGAGGACCTGATCCGCGACGTGCGGGACGGGACTCTCTCGCGGGAGGTCGAAATCGACTCGAAAACGCGCGCCGTGCTGGAGGCGCGGCTGGAGCCGGCACCCGAGAGGGCCGCCGAGCTGGATCGGCTCGCGGAGCGCAACGATCGCCTGCGCCCGGCCGACTACTGGCCGCGCCTGGGCCTGGTGCACACCTGGACCCAGGGCAACTGCGCGCTGGTGGTCCCCGAGATCCGTCCCTGGTTTCGGGAGGAGACCCCGATCCTCGATTTCGGCTACATCGCCAGCGAGATCATGGCCACCGACGTGGTCGACCCGCGGACCCAGGGATCGCTGCTCCAGGTACAAAGCGGCTTCTACGAGTTCAGCCGCTTCTCCGAGGGCGACGACCCCGACCGCGAGATGCTGCTCGCCCATCAACTCGAGGTCAAAGAGCGCTACTACGTCTACGTCACCACCTTCAGCGGGCTCTACCGCTACGACATGAACGACGTGCTCGAGGTGGTGGGCAGGTTCAACCAGGCTCCGATCCTGCGCTTCCTGTTCAAGGGCAAGGGCATCACCAACATGCAGGGCGAGAAGCTCTCCGAGCAGCAGATGATCGAGGCCGTGCAACGCGGAGCCGAGCGCGCCGGGGTACGCCACGACTTCTTCGTGGGCTACGCCGATCTCGATCGCAAGCAGTACCGGCTGTACATCGAGCTGCTCGACGAAGACTCGCCGGCCCGCCGCGACGAGCTCGCCCGCGCCGTCGACGAGGCGCTGCGCGAGGTCAACGTGGAGTACGACGCCAAGCGCGGCTCGGATCGACTCGTGCCGCTCGAGGTGATACCGCTGCGCCCCGACTCGTTCACCGAGTACCGCAAGATCCGGCTCGCCGAGGGGGCGCACGAAGGCCAGATGAAATGGCTCAACCTCTCGGACTCCGCCAGGACGCGGGAGCACATGGAGCGCCTCGCGCTGAAAACCGAGGGGGGATAGACCTCAGCGCGGCAGCTCTCCCATGTCCTCGCCCACGGCGCGCAGCAGATCGAGCAGCGCGACCTGGGCCTCCAGCCGCTTGGCCGCGAGGTTGACGTCGGCGGCCGACTTGGTGCGACGGGCGTCGGTCACGTCCAGCGAGGTGCCGGTCCCGGCCCGGTAGGAGGCCTGGACCAGCTCCAGCGCCTCGTCCGCCAACCGCGACTGGTTCTCGGCAATCTGCACCGAGGAAAGCGCGGTCAAATAGTCGCGCCGCTTCTGGCGCACCTCCAGGTCGACGTCCCGCTCCACGTCCTCGAGCTGCAGGATCGCCTGTCTCAGCGAAGCGCGCTTCTCGTCGAGGTCGCCGTAGCGGAAGTGATTGTAGATCGGCACCGAGAGGTTGAAGATCAGCGCCCAGCGCGAGCGATCCTGCGAGCCCAGGTCGCCGGGCTCGGTGAACTGGTAGTCCAGCCCCCAGCTGGCGTCGAGCGTGGGCAGGAACTGCATCCAGGCCTTCTCGAGCTGCATGTCCATCAGCTCCACGGTCTCGCGCTTTGAAGCCAGGTCGGAACGCTCGGACCTGGCGCGCTCCACCAGCTCCCGCTCCTCGCCCTCGGGGGGGCGCACCTCCGGCTCCCGGACCGGCATCGGCAGCCCGCCGACTCCGGTCAGCACGCCCAGCGCGTCGCGGGCGTTGTCCAGGGAGAGGTGCGAGCTGAGCAGCCGCTGGCGAGCCCCCTCCAGATCCGTCTCGGCGCGGATCACGTCGATCCGCAGCCCGGTGCCGGCCTCGTGCCGCGCGCGCGCCACCTCCAGGTGATGCGCGGCGGACCTGACCTGCTCCTCGTTCATTTCGATCAGCGAGTCGGCCATCAGCGCGAAGTAGTAGGCCTTGGCCACGCCCAGCAGCAGCTGCTGGCGCACGTCGTCGATCGAGAGCTCGGCCACCTCGACCCCCTGCTCGGCCACCCCGATCGTCCACCAGCTCTCCGCGTTGATCAGCGACATTCCGACGCCGATCGAGCCCTTGAGGTCGTCCTGCGGCATGACCACGGTCTCTCCCATGTCGATCATGCCCGACATGCTCGACGGCATGCTGTCGGCGAAGTTGACCGTGTCGGCGTGGTCGCGGTGCATCAGCTGCATGCTAGCCTCGGCGCCGGGCAGCACCAGACCCCAGGCCTGCTCGAGCCTGGCCTCGGCCTTGTCGACCTCCAGCCGCGCCGCGGCGAGCTTGACGTTGCGGGAATCCGCGGCCCGCAGCGCCGCGGCGAGCGTGATCGGCTCGCCCGGGGTCACCTCGGGCAGCTCCACCTCGAACGACGAAGATCCGACCTCGGCCTCGAGCGCCGGCTCGTCCGGCGAGGGGACGCCGCTGCCCCCCGCCTCGTCCACGATCTCGGCCGCGGTGGTCGACCCCCGTTCGGCCCGGCCCGGCCCCGCTCCCCTCTGCTCGTCATCCGGGCGCTCCTGCTGCGCCGCGGCCGCCCCGCAGGCGAGCGCCAGCACCAGCACCAGCACCGCAACCGCGAGCGAACCGCCGGGTCGAATTTCGTTTCCCCGCCAGATCGACGTGCAACGCATTATCGTACACCTCACGACAGCCGCTTCTGGAACCGGAGCGACGCAGCTATGAGTACACCCGCGCCCAACGCAGTCAAGGCCGCCAGGGAGTCGGCCAGCGCCGATAGGGGCGCCCCCTTTACCATCAGCGCGCGAACCAGCTCTATGAGCGGATTGATCGCGCACAGCCACTGAGCGACTTGAAAGCGCGCCCCAAAGCTGTTTTTGTTGGCCTTTCGCAATCGCTATCCGAGGAGGTACGACGTGCTCGATTTGCTTGCCCGCATAGAAAATCCGCTCTCTCTTTCTCGCAGCGCGCTTTTGGCGCTGGCGCTCGTCTCGGTCTGGGGATGCGACGGCTCCGAGGGCGGGTCCGGCCCCGATTCCGGCGGCGACACCGACGCCGACGTCGGCGCCTGCGGTTTCCCGGTGGGCGGGGCTGGCGGAACGGCCGACGTGACCGCGGACCAGCCGCTGGAGCACGACGCTCGCGACGGCGAGGCGATGCACACCTCGGCGCTGGACAGCGGCGGCCAGCTCTCCGAGGGCGGACCGCAGGCGCTGGCGTTCGGACCCTGCGGCGACGCCGGGCTGGT
>CAZHCG010000183.1:0-7554 GCA_964530995.1 uncultured Myxococcales bacterium | reverse complement strand
GGCGCGAGCGGCCGGAAGGGGCCGCCGGAGGCCCGGCGCCGCCAAGGCGAGCACGTAAGGAACTGGTCGTCAAGATTTCCCCCGCTGGACGTCTCGGACGTTGGGCCCCCACCCGGACCGCCGGCGGCCCGCTCTTCCCCGGGGGCTCTTTCATCTTTTTTCCGCTCGGCGCACAGCAGGCGACAGGGTTTTTCAGCCGCCTTTGCGGCGGCGGTCTCTCATCAGCGGCAGCTTTTTCCAGCCCGGGGCCAGCAGGGAGTCGACCACCAGCTGCAGCAGGTGGTAGGCGACCGCGACCAACGGTCCGATCGGCAGCGCGGCGAAGTGGCTCTTCCAGACCAGGATCGCGGCCGGCAGGGTCTTTTGCGACGAGCACAGCACGAACGCGGTCCGCTCGTCCGGGCCCGAGGCCGCCAGCCGCGCCAGCGCGGCGTTGATCAGCAGCAGCGCCAGGTGCAGCGCGGCGACCAGCGCGACCACCCTCAGCAGCAGCGCTCCGGCGGACGAGAGGCGATCCAGCGAGGAGGCCACGCCGGTGTAGATGTAGGTCAGGATGATCAGCTGCGAGGCGATCGACAGCCGGCGGCGCTGGCGCCCGGCCCAGCCGGCCAGCCAGCGCCTGGCGATCTGGGCGGCGATCACCGGCGCCAGGATCTTGGCCGCGAGCTCGGCGCCCATCGCCAGGTGGTCGACCTCGACCTCGGCTCCGCCCAGCAGGTGGAAGGCCAGCGGGGTTAGCAGCACGGTCGCGGTGTTGTTGACCAGGGTGATCACGATCGCCAAAGCGGCGTCGCCGCCGGCCAGCTCGGTGAGCACGATCGCGGTCGCCAGGGTCGAGGACTGGGCGGCGCAGATCAGCACGCCGAGGCGATCGGCGCCCGAGTCGAGCCCGACCAGCCAGGCCAGCGCCAGCGCGGCCAGCGGCGCCAGGGCGAAGACCGAGACCAGCGACAGCGCCAGCAGGCGCGGGCGGCCGGCCGCCTCGCGGAAACGGCGCGGCTCGAGCTTGAGCGCGCCGAGGAACATGACCGCGATCACGCCGAGGTCGATCAGCCTCCAGTCGACGAACGCCGCGGCCGCGCCGGGCAGCAGCACGGCGACCAGCACGGTCAGCGCGATCGCGCCGACCAGCCAGAACCGCGAGACGATATCTTTCAAGGTGAGACCAAGAGGCCGTCAGAGCCTGGACATCAGCTGCGCGCCGCGCTTCTCCCACGCGATGCCGTCCTTCATCCAGTCGATGTACTCCTCGACCACCTTGTCGTCGAAGCCGAACGCCTCGGCGGTCCGCTCGATCGCGTCTTTCTCGTCGTCCTCGACCTTTTCGTCGAGCATCGTGGCCGCGACCACGCGCCGGAAGAGAAAGAGGCGCATCGGCCGGCTCTTGATCTCGGCGAGGAAGACCGGGAAATCGCCGCCGCTCTTGAGCGTCTCGGTGACCTGCTCGTTCTCCTCGGGCGTCAGCCCCAGCTCCAGGGCCGCGTTGGCGACGAAGGTCACCTCGGCCTCGTCGGGCTCACCGTGGCTGCGGATCATCGCGGCCAGCGCCTTGCAGACATCGAGTTTCTCGCTCATGTCGCTCACCTCTCCCGATTGGGTTGAACGGCAGAATAGCGCAACCCGGGCGGGTACTTCAACACGAACCTGGCGGGAGCACTCCGCTAGACGTCGCCCCCTTTGACCAGCACGCAGTGGTGACTCGAGCCCGTGGCGGGAGACCCTCAGGCGTTGCGCATCAGGTTCTTGGCGATCACGATTCGCTGGATCTCGGAGGTCCCCTCGTAGATCTCGGTGATCCGGGCGTCGCGGAAGTGCCGCTCGGCGGCGTAGTCCTTGGTGTAGCCGTAGCCGCCGTGGATCTGGACGGCCTGGTTCGCCACCCAGCTCGCCGCCTCGGCGGCGAACAGCTTGCACATCGCGGACTGCTGAGAGTAGCTCTGGCCGGTATCCTTGAGGTAGGCCGCCTCGAGGGTCAGCAGCCGGGCGGCCTCGAGCCGCGTAGCCATGTCGGCCAGCTTGAACTGGATCGCCTGGTGCTTGCTGATCGGCTTGCCGAACGCCTGCCGCTCCGCGGCGAACTCGATCGACTCCTCCAGCGCGGCGCGGGCGATGCCCAGCGCCTGGGAGGCGATCCCGATCCGCCCGGCGTCGAGGGTGGTCATCGCGATCTTGAAGCCCATCCCCGGCTCTCCCAGCAGGTTGCCCTCGGGCACCCGCACGTCCTCGAAGAAGATCGACCCGGAGTGCGAGGCGCGGATCCCGAGCTTCTCCTCCTTGGGGCCGCGGCTGACTCCCGGCGTGTCGCACGGGACGATGAACGCCGAGATGCCCCTGTGCCGCTGCTCCTTGTCGGTGTAGGCGAAGGTGATCATCGTGTCGGAGTTGGGAGCGTTGGTGGTGAAGTTCTTCTCGCCGTTGATGATCCACTCGCCGTTCTCCAGGCGGGCCGTGGCTTTCATCGCCGACGGATCGGAACCGGCGCCGGGCTCGGTCAGGGCGAAGCATCCCAGCTTGCGCCCCGAGGCCAGCGGCTCGAGGAACTCCTTTTTCTGCTCCTCGGTGCAGTACTTGACCAGCGGATCGCAGACCAGCGAGTTGTTGACGCTGACGACCACGCCCGTGCCGGCGCAGGCCCTGGAAATCTCCTCGACCGCCAGCACGTACGAGACGTAGTCCATCCCGCCGCCGCCGTGTTCTTCGGGAATCGCGACGCCCATCAGCCCCATCTCGGCGAGCATCTCTATCTTCTCGGCCGGGTAGGTGCAGCTCTCGTCGAGCTCGGCCGCTATCGGATCGAGCTCGCGCGCGGCGAAATCGCGCGCCGTGTCGCGCACCATCTTCTGCTCTTCGGTCAGGTCGAAATTCATCGGGCACCTCCCTCTACTTGCCTTCGAACTCGGGCTTGCGTTTCTCCACAAAAGCGCTCATCCCCTCCCGCTGGTCCTCCGTGCCGAACAGGGCCGAGAAGGCCTGCTTCTCCAGCTCGAGCGCGGCGTCCAGCGAGAGATCGACCCCCTTGTTCATCACCCGCTTGGCCGCGGCCACGGCCCGCGGACCCTTGGAGGCGACCAGCGCGGCGCGCTCGCGCACCTTGTCCATCAGCTCGTCCGGCTCGTAGACCGCGGAGACGAGACCGATCCGCAGCGCCTCCTCGGCGCTGATTATCTCGCCGGTGTAGACCAGCTCGCGGGCCTTGTTCATCCCCACCGTGCGCGCCAGCCGCTGCGTGCCTCCGAAGCCCGGGATGATGCCCAGGCTGACCTCGGGCTGGCCGAACTTGGCCTTGCTCGAGGCGTAGACGAAGTCGCAGCCCAGCGATATCTCGGTTCCGCCGCCCAGGGCGAAGCCGTTGACCGCGGCGATCACCGGCTTGTCCATCGTCTCGAACGCCTGCAGCAGGGCGTGCCCCAGATCGCCGAAACAGAGCCCGTCGAGCGTGCCGAACTCCCGCATCTGGGAGATGTCGGCTCCGGCGACGAAGGCGCGGCCCTCGCCGGTCAGGATCACCGCCTTGACCTCGGGGTCCTCGCTGGCCCGGCCGGCCGCGGCCAGCAGCTCCTCGAGCACCCGAATGTTCAGCGCGTTGAGCACGTCGGGGCGGTTGACCGCCAGTGTGGCGATCCCCTCGTCGACCCGGTACTTGATGGTCTCGAACTCCATCTCGACTCTCCCTTGTTTCGATTTTTCCACGGCCGGCTCGGACCGGCTCTCGATCCATACCACGAAAAACCCGAGCGCTGACTATGGCCTAGATCATGCGAGCGTCGGGCGGCGACTGCGCTCTTCTCAGCGCGGCGAACACATGACACACTGTCACCCGGGAGGTCGCGATGAAGCAACCACGCAGCATCTGTTTCGCGGTCGCGCTGCTCGCCTGCGCCTGCGGCGGGGCCCGACCGGACACCTCGGGCGAGCCGGCGGGCTCGATCGAGGACGGCGAGACGCTGATCGAGCGCGGAGAGTGGGCGGCCGCGGCCGAGCTCTTCGCCCGGATCACCGCCGAGAGCCCGGACAGCGCCCGGGCGTTCTACTACCTGGGTCTGTGCAGGGAGCAGCTGGGCGACGCCGAGGCGGCCGAGCGCAACTACCGGGAGGCGATCCGGCTCGACGGCGGGCTGCTCGAGGCGCGCAACAACCTGGGGCTGATCCTGCTCGAGGCCGGCGATCTCGCCGGGGCCGAGGCCGAGCTGGCCGCGTTTCTCGAAAAGCGCCCCGGCGACGCCGCCGCCCACTACAACTACGGGCTGGTG
This sequence comes from uncultured Myxococcales bacterium, assembly GCA_964530995.1. Taxonomy (GTDB): domain Bacteria; phylum Myxococcota_A; class Polyangia; order JAAYKL01; family JAAYKL01; genus CAZHCG01. The sequence goes on along the minus strand of CAZHCG010000183.1, from coordinate 3,304 downwards.
ATGGACGCGATGGGACGCGCAAACGGCGCACGAGAGCAGCTGGAGAAGGCGCACGAGCTCGACCCCGAAGATCCGGATCCGCTGATCGGCCTGGGCGATCTGGCGCGCGAGGGCGGCGATCGCGAGCGGGCCCTGGATCTCTACCGCCGGGCGCGCGAGACGGCCCCCGAGGATCCGGTCGCGCTGCTGGAAGCGGGAAGACTGCTGCTCGAGCTGGAGCGATTCGACGAGGCGGCGAAGACCCTGGCGGAGATCTCGAAGACCGCGGACGCCGGCGCGGCCGAGATCACCACCGCGGGAATGCTGCTGGCCCGCTTCGATCGCGACAGAGAGGCGATCGAGCTCTACCGCGCCGCGGTCGAGAAGGACGGCTCCTACGCCACCGCGCACCTGCTGATGGCCAACGCGCTGGCGCGGCGCGGCGAATGGAAAGAGGCGGCCGGCAGCTTCGAGCGCTACCTGGAGCTGGCGCCGGACTCCCCGGAGGCCGAGGCCGCGCAAAAGGGTCTCGAGGTCTGCCGCGAGAAGGCGGCGCAGTAGCGCCGTCGCGGGTCTGCCGGTGACTCTGCCTTCACGGCTCGCGGCGCCGCTTTTGATCGCGGCGATCGCGGCCGCGGGTTGCGAGCCCGCCCCCGCCGGGCCGGACTCCGGCATCGACGCGGGCGCGGACGGCTCGTCCGACACCGCCGACAGCGACTCCGACGGCGCCTTGGACGCCGGCCTGGACGCCACTTTCGACGCCGGCGACTCCGGCCCGGAGACCGACAGCGACAGCGCCGACGGCACCTGCGAGCCGCTCGAGTGGATCGCGCTCGACGCCTCGATCTCGGGCAGCACCTTGGGCGCGAGCAACGAGATGCAGATCTACGGCTGCGTCGATTTCGAGCTGACCGGTCCGGAGCTGGCCTACGGGACGAGCAACGACTCCGGCTCGCCGCAGCGCGTGACCGCAGCGCTCTCGACCCAGGATGCCGACCTCGATCTCTTCTTGCTGCTCGATTCCTGCGCGGCCGACGCCTGCGCGGCGCACTCCGCCGGCCTGGGCGACGAACAGGCCAGCGCGGTCCTCGCGCCCGGAGCGGAGCTGTTCGTCGCGGTGGACGGGTTCGCCGGCGCGGCCGGCCCGTTCGAGCTGGCGCTTTTCGCCGAGGCCGTCGAGATCGACTGCTCCGACCAGCTCGACGACGACGGAGACGGCGCCACCGACTGCGACGACGAGGACTGTCTCGGCGACCCGGGCTGCCCCCAGCTCTGCGCTCCGGACGAGCCGCTGGTCTGCGGAGAGACGCTGGCGGGCGAGACCGCGGGTCAGCTCTCGGCGCTCGACGCCTACGGCCCCGGCTTCACCGGCTTCGACGGACCCGAGCTCGTCTGCTCTTTCTTTCAGCAGCCCGGCGGGCTGCTGCTCGAGCTGACCCTGCTCGAGGCCGCGGACGGCCAGCAGCTGTTCGTGCTGTCCGGCGAGTGCTCGACGGCGGCCACCGTCCACGCCGGCGGCCAGGCAGCCCAGATCGAGCCGCTTTTGGGCGTGCCGCTCTACCCGGTGGTCGACGCCCCCCCAGCGGTGCAGGGCTCCTTCACCCTGGTCGCCGCGTGCAGCGAGATCGACTGCGACGACGGCGTGGACAACGACGGAGACGGCGCCACCGACTGCGACGACGAGGACTGCGAGTACGACCCCGCCTGCGTGACGCAATGCGATCCGCTCCACGCGGACGCGGGCTGCCCGAGCGCTCCGGACGGGGGAACGCAGGCCTGCTACCTGCTCGAGGTCGATCCGCTCGGCGGCTTCTGCCATCCGCCGGGAGACGCCGGAGTCGGCGATCCCTGCGTCGCGCCGCACGACTGCCTGCCCGGATCCGTCTGCACGCCGGCCGACGTCTGCCTCGCGGCCTGCGACCTCGGCGACGGCGGGCCGGGCTGCGACGGCGGAATCTGCACCGCGATCGGCGCCGACCCGCTCGGAGTCTGCTACTGATCTTCGCCGCGCGAGGTCTTGCGCGCGTGCAACCGCATGTGCCCCGACTGGATCCCCTCGGAGCAGAGCGCGGCCAGCGCCGCCAGGTTCTGTGCCAAGCCGAGCGCGACGGCCACCTCGGCCAGAGCGGTCGCGCTCTCCACTCCGAGCAGCTCGATGCAGCGCCGCGCCGTGGGATGCGATCGCGAGGCCCCGCCCACGATTCCGACGGCCATCGGCATCTCGATCTCTCCGCACAGCAGCTCGCCGTCCAGGCGCCAGCGAGAGAGCGGACCGTAGCGTCCGCCGCGCGCGGCGTAGGCGTGTCCGCCGGCCTCGACCGCGCGCCAGTCGTTGCCCGTGGCCAGCAGCAAAGCGTCGATCCCGTTGAAGATGCCCTTGTTGTGAGTCGCGGCGCGGTACGGATCGGCGTCGGCCATCCGCCAGGCGGCGACGACTCCCTCGGCCACCTCGGCGCCGGAATGAGCGCGCCTCTCGAGCGCCGATCGCGGCAGCGCGCAGCCGGCTCGCGCCAGGCGACGGTCCGCCAGGTTTGTCAGGATGCGCAGCCCGGACCGCGCTCCGGCGACCTCGGCGAGACGATCCGAGACCGCCTCGGCCATCGTGTTGACGGTGTTGGCCCCCATCGCGTCCCGGCAGTCGACGACCAGGTGGACGACCAGCCGCTCGGGCCCCCCCACGCCGGGACGCGTCTCGATCGAACGAACTCCGCCTCCCAGCTCGACCAGCTCGGGCTGGACGGCCTCGGCGGCCTCGCGGATCGATTCCCCGGCCGCGTCGATGCGCTCGGCCGCGTCGGGAAGCGGATCGAGCAGCTCGATCTGCGCGACGGTCAGCGGCGGATCCGCCCCGGCCACGAAGCCTCCGCCCTCGCGGACCATCCGCGCCGCGTTGGAGGCGGCGGCCACCACGGACGGCTCCTCGATCGCCATCGGCACCAGCAGCTCGCGGCCGTTGATCATGAAGTTGGTCGCGACTCCCAGCGGTACCTCGATCGCGCCGACGGCGTTTTCGATCATGCGCTCGGCCGCTTCGAGCGACAGCCCCGGGCCGGGAAACGGAGCGTCTCCGAGCCGCTCCGCGACCAGCCGGCGCCGCTCCTCCAGCTCGCGCCGGTGAAAGCCGGGAATCCTCGAGCCGAAACGATCATTCATATCGATGCACTTTAGTGCTCCCGCGCCCGATCGACAACTGAACAATCCGCGCTGTTGGATTCCCCAGGAACAAATGCCATCAGACACGCTGAAACGCGGTATCAGACACGCTGAAGCGCGGATCAGGGAGACAGAGCGGGAGCACCGCGAGGCGTCGCTGGACTACCTGGCC
>CAZHCG010000182.1:6084-7634 GCA_964530995.1 uncultured Myxococcales bacterium | reverse complement strand
AGGCAGGCGCGCGAGTCGCTCGCCGACATCCCCGCCCAGCTCGCGGCGCTGGAGACGATGAGCGTCGCCGAGCTGCGCGAGAGGTGGCTGGAGGCCTACGGCGAGCCCACGACCGCGGGCAACAAGGCGTATCTCAAGAAGAGGCTGGCCTGGCGCATCCAGGAGCTCGCCGAGGGCGGGCTGTCGGAGCGCGCCAGGGAGCGCATCCAGGAGCTGGTCGCCGACGCGCCGATCCGCTGGCGCGCCCCGAAGCCCGACGCGGGAGCCGGCGACGGCCGCGACCCGCGCCTGCCCGAGCCCGGGACGGTGCTCACGCGCAGCCACGGCGGCGTCGAGCACCGGGTCACCGTGCTCGAGGACGGCTTCGAGTACGGCGGCCAGACCTACGACACGCTGTCGCGGGTCGCGAAGGTCATCACGGGCTCGCACTGGAACGGCTACCTCTTCTTCAACTTGAAGCGCCGCTCGCGGCAGCGCGGAGGGGAGGCCCGTCCATGAGCGAGATCCCCTTCTACAACACCCGCATGGGCCGCACCTTCTACGAGCACACCGTCCCGGAGCTGGTCCGCCAGATCGCGCGCCTGAACGACCTGCTCGAGCGGCTCGTCGAAAAGATCGACCACGCCGGCGAGGCGAAGGAGGACGGATGAGCAAGAGACGAAACGGAGCAGCGCGCCCGGGCCCCGAGGCCCGGCGCTGCGCGATCTACACGCGCAAGTCGACCGCCATCGGCCTCGAGCTCGAGTTCAACAGCCTGGACGCCCAGCGCGAGGCCTGCGAGCAGTACATCGCCGCCCGCGCCCAGGAGGGCTGGCAGCTCGTCCCCGAGCGTTACGACGACGGCGGCTTCACCGGCGCCAACATCGAGCGGCCCGCCTTCCAGCGGCTCCTGGCCGACCTCGACGCCGGGAAGCTCGACGTGGTGGTCGTCTACAAGGTGGACCGCCTCTCCCGCTCCCTGCTCGACTTCGCCCAGGTCATGGACCGCTTCAACAAGGCAAACGTCGCCTTCGTCTCGGTCACCCAGAACTTCTCGACCGCCGACGCCATGGGACGGCTCACGCTCAACATGCTGATGAGCTTCGCCGAGTTCGAACGCGAGATGATCGCCGAGCGGACGCGCGACAAGATCGCCGCCTCGCGCCGCAAGGGAAAGTAGACCGGCGGGCCGGTACCGCTCGGCTACGACGTGGTCGACAAGAAGCTGGTCGTCAACGACCTCGAGGCTGTCGTGGTCCGCTGCTGCGCAACCCGCTCTACGCGGGCCTCATGCCCAGCGGCGACGAGCTGCACCAGGCAGAGCACGACGCGATCGTCTCCCGCCGTACCTGGGAGCGGGCCCAGGCCCTGCTCGGCAACGGCACCTGCAAGAAGACGCGCCCCCGCAACCCCGACTACCTGCTACGAGGGCTGCTGCGCTGCGCCTGCTGCCACAAGGCCCTCTCGCCCGCCTCCACCCGCAAAAGCGGCAAGGCCTACCGCTACTACCGCAGCATCGTCCGGGACAAGAAGGGCAAGGGCGACTGCCGGGCCCGCCCCCTGCCCGCGGC
>CAZHCG010000182.1:1678-5984 GCA_964530995.1 uncultured Myxococcales bacterium | reverse complement strand
GAGGTGGGCGCCGAGCTCGCCCGCAGCGAGCGGCGCCTCGCCGAGGTCGAGCGCCAAATCACCGCCCTCGACGAGACCGTTGCCGAGGCCGAATGGGTCGCGTCCGTCCTGCGGGACTTCGACGCCCTGTGGGACGTGATGACCCCGACCAACCGCTACCGCCTCGTCCACGCCCTCGTCCGCGAGGTCGTGGTCGACGAGGAGACCGGGAAGGTCAAGATCGCCCTGGCCGATCTCGACGCCGAGACGAGCGACGACTCGGAGACGGCCACCACGACCGACAAGGCCGCCACCTCCTCGCCCCCGCCGGCGACCACCACCGAGGAGGTGTCGCCATGACCGCCGCGAAGGACCGCCCGGCCTCCCCCAAGCCGCCGGCCCAGGCCAGGGGCCGCGTCCTGACGGTCCCGCTGCACCGCCTCCGCCGGGGCCGCGCCGTCGCCTTCTCGTCCGACGACGAGAAGCCGGATCCACCACCCAAGCCCCGCCCGTCCCGCGCCGCGCAGATGCTCGCCCTCGCCCACGAGTTCCAGGGGCTCATCGACAGCGGCGAGGTCGCCGACCGCGCGACCCTCGCGCGCCAGCTCGGCCTCACCCGCGCCCGGCTGACCCAGATCCTCGACCTGCTACTCCTCGCGCCGGACATCCAGGAGGACATCCTGGTCGGCGGCTCCGGCCCGGCAACCGAACGGCGCCTGCGGGAGCTCGCTCGCACCCCGGCGTGGCCTGAGCAACGTCGGCTCTTTCAGCGATAGACAACGGGACGGATGTGCCGCGTGCATGTTTCCTGGCGCAGGCTGCCTTCAATCTCGATGTGTTACCAGCGACGCCACTTGTCCCGGTACGATGGCGGGTCGGGGATTGGCTCATCGGGTGAATCGGTCCGCTCGGCGACGAACGTGCTGTCATCCCCGTTCTTGATCCTGATCCTGCCCTTCAATCTACCGTCCTTGCCCAGCTTGGCGGTGCCCGTGCCGGACATCTGGTCGTACTCCCACGCCCCCATCCACATGAAGGAGACGCCGGACTTGGTCCCCTGGGCATTGACGTGGGCGAGGAGACAATGCATCCGCAGCCGATCATCGTCGCCGGTGAATGAGATCATTGCCGGTCCGAGGTCATCGAGGAAGTCGTTGACCCAGGTGCCCGTCTCGGTGATCCGCCACCAGCCGTAGTATTCCTCGGGGATATCGTTCATCGCTTTCGCTCCTTGGGGCGAGCCGTGGCCTTGTCCTCGTGCCCGGCTTCACCGGCAAGCGCCTGATCGAGCATGCGAACGACGTAGTCCTGGATGGTCACGTCCAGCTCCGCGCAGCGGATGCGCAACCGCCGATGCATGTCCTGAGTCAGGCGCACGTGGATCTTCTTCTCGGCGTCTCGCTCAACCATTGCCATCGCCTCCGATATGGCGTAGGTACATATGCGGCCAAGGTTTATCTCGGTGGGCAGCAGGTGTCAACTGCCGCCGAGGGTTCATGGAGGACTACCTCGATGCCGCGGAAGAAAGCGAAGGACGCACTCGATCACCTGGGGCCGGCAGAGTGCGCCCAGGTGCTGCGCGAGCTGCTGGAGCGCCACAAAGACCTGCGCGGGGAAGCGAACGAGATCGCAGAGAGCCTCATCGACGACGTTTCCGTCGAGGCAGTGGCCGAGGACGTCGCCTACCTCGTGGGAAGCATCGACATCGAGGAGCTCGGGGGTCGAGCGGGCAAGCAGTCCTGGGGCTATGTCGAGCCGAGCCAGGCCGCATGGGATCTGCTGGAAGAATCGCTCGAGGATATCCGAGCCGACATGAAGCGGCGGGTCGAGGCCGGCATGAAGCCCCCCGCCGAGAAGATCTGCCAGGGCATCGTGCTCGGCTTGCACGAGGCGGACGGCACCAACAGCGATGGCGCGCTCGGGTGGGCACCCGATTTCCCGGCAGAGGCCGCGGCCTGGAGCCTGTCCCTTCTCCTGGAGCTGTACCCGCAGGGCCAGCGGAAAGCCGCGGGCAGCCGGGTCATCCGGGGAGTTGAGGAGAAGGTCGAGAGCTGGGTAGAGATGCTCGAGCGGGTTGTGAGCAGATTGGCCACCAAGAAGCAGCGCAAGCGGAGGTAGAGACCTGAATGGATGAGGCCAGACTCATCGACAAGCTGCGGTTGATCGAAGCGCTCTTTTCCGGCGCGACCACCGAGGGCGAGAAGGTCGCCGCCGAGCGAGCCCGGGACCGCATTCTCGAGCGGTTGAAGCTCTGGGAGAAAGAGGACCCGCCGGTCGAGTATCGCTTTTCCATGGCGGACATGTGGTCCCGCAAGGTCTTCCTGGCCCTGCTTCGACGATACGGCATCCGGCCCTACCGCTACAGCGGCCAGCGCTACACCACGGTCATGGCCAGGGTGTCGAAGCGCTTCGTCGACGAGACCCTGTGGCCCGAGTTCCAGGAGATCTCGGAGAGCCTGCGCAGCTACCTGTCGGACGTGACCGATCGCGTCGTGCAGCAGGTGATCCACCAGGACAGCTCCGAGGCGGAGGTCATCGAGAAGCCGAAGCAGCTCCCGCTCGGCGTGGCTCAGCCGGACCCGGTGCCGCCGACTGCCCCAGCCACGACGCCAAGGCCCGACCAGCAGCCGAACCCTTCTGGTCAGGCCGGCGCGGGCTCGAAGAACCGGAACAAGAACAAGCGAAAGAGAAGAAAGCGCAAGCGTCGTTGATGGCGTGCGAACCGGAGTCGAGATCTCGGATGGCCAAGAAGAAGAAACCGAACCAGAAGATGCAGGACTGGATTGACGCCCGCAAGCGTCACCGGCTGTCCCACGCCCAGGTCCAGATGGCTCGTGAGGTTGGCATGAACCCACGCAAGCTCGGCAAGCTCGACAACCACGACCAGGAGCCGTGGAAGATGCCGCTCCGGGAGTACATTGAGCACCTGTACTTCAAGCGGTTCGGCAAGGAGCGGCCCGACGTCGTGCATTCCATCGAGGAGAAGGTCCGCCTCGACGAGGCGAAGAAGGCGCGAAGGCGCGAGGCGAAGCTGAAGGCGCGCCAGGCCCGCGAAGCGGATGCGAGTCGAGAGCGAGGTGCAGATGAGTGAGTACCAGTACTACGAGTTCCGTTCTATCGACCGGCCGCTCTCTGCCAAGCAGATGGACGAGCTGCGCAAGATCTCCTCACGGGCCCAGATCACGCCGAGCAGCTTCGTCAATGTCTACAACTTCGGCGACTTCCGAGGTGACCCGGACAAGCTGCTCGACAAGTACTTCGACGCCTTCCTCTACCTGGCCAACTGGGGCACCCGCTGGCTCATGCTGCGCGTCCCACGAAAGCTGCTCAGCCCGGAGACGGCGGCGGCCTTTGGAGGTGGCGACTGCCTCTCCATCCGCCGGCGGGGAGACCACGTGGTCCTGTCGTTCCGTTCCGAGGACGAGGAGGATTACGAGTGGGCCGAGGGCGAAGGCTGGCTCGGGTCGTTGCTTCCCCTTCGCTCGTCCTTGATGCGGGGTGACCACCGGGCTCTGTATCTCGGATGGCTTCTCGCCGTTCAGAACGAAGAGGTCGATGAGGATGCGGTGGAGCCGGCAGTCCCACCGGGTTTGGACGAGCTCGACAGCGCGCTTGATCAGCTCGCCAGGTTTCTGCGCATCGCCCCCGACCTCATCGCGGCAGCGGCCGAGCGCAGCGCCGCCAAGCCGAGCAGCTCACTCACCAGGCGCGATGTGATCGCGTGGCTGTCAACCCTTCCGGCCAAGAGAAAGGACGATTTGCTGGCGGGCTTCATCATGGATGAGGATCCGCATCTCGTGGTGGAGCTTCAGCAGCAGGCACTCGAATCCATGCAAGGGGCATCCCCTCCATCCGACGAGCGGCGTCGAAAGGCTGCCGGCCTCCTGGAGCGGGCCCAGGTGCTCGGCGATGCCCGGCGCGCCAAGGAGGCCGAGGCCCGGGCACGAAAGAAGGCAAAGCGCGAGCGGGAAGCCGCCAAGAAGCGGCAGGAACACCTCTCGTCACTCCGGGGCAAGGAGCCCAAGCTCTGGTCGAAGGTCCACGAGCTCATCGATACGCGCCAGCCCAAGCGCTACGACGAGGCCGTGGAGCTCCTCCGGGACCTCCATGATCTGGCCAAGCTGCAAGAAGATGTGGGAGCGTTTCGGATGAAGATGTCTGCTCTGCATGACCAGCACCAGAGGAAGACGACCCTGGTGCAGCGGTTCCGCAAGGCAAAACTCCTCGGTGGATAGGCTTGATGGATGAGCGGAAGTCCATACAGGACGAGATCGCCCGAGAGGAAGCTCGTCTGGCCGAGATCGATCAGGAACGCGACAGGCTTTCC
>CAZHCG010000182.1:0-1578 GCA_964530995.1 uncultured Myxococcales bacterium | reverse complement strand
GACCCGCTGCCCGAAGCCGTGGCCGCCGTGCTCTCGCAGCGACTCTTCGTGGAGATCGACGGTTTACCCTCGGCGCTCATCAACCAGATCAAGCGCCTGGCGGCCTTTCAGAATCCCGAGTTCTACAAGAAGCAGGCGATGCGTCTACCGACCGCGCTCACCCCGCGGGTCATCAGCTGCGCCGAGGATCACCTGCACCACGTGGCCTTGCCCCGAGGGTGTGTCGGTGCCCTCGAGGACCTGCTCTCCGATCTCGGTGTCGCCCTCTCGGTCGAAGATCAGCGCATCGAAGGTGAAGATCTCGATGTCAGCTTCCACGGAGAGCTGACACCGGTCCAGGAGCAGGTCGCCCAGGCCATGGCAGTGCACGACATCGGCGTCTTTGTCGCGCCACCGGGCTCGGGGAAGACCGTCGTAGGGGCCGATCTGATCGCGCGACGACGGAGGAACACTCTGGTGCTGGTTCACCGCACCCAGCTCCTCGAGCAGTGGATAGCCCAGCTCGCGCTCTTTTTGGACTTGAAGCCCAAGGAGATCGGCCAGATCGGCGGGGGCAAACGAAAGCCGAACGGGAGCCTGGATGTCGCCATGATCCAGAGCCTCGCCAGAAAGGACATCGTCGACGACATCGTTGCCACCTATGGCCACGTCATCGTCGATGAGTGCCACCACGTTCCGGCCGTGTCTTTCGAGCGGGTCATGCGCGAGGTCAAGGCTCGCTATGTCGCCGGTCTGACAGCCACACCGCGGCGGCGAGACGGACACCATCCGATTCTGGAGCTGCAGCTCGGGCCGACCAGGTTCACCATTGACGCCAGGAGTCAGGCCGCCGCCCGCCCGTTCGATCACAAGCTCATCGTTCGGGACACCGACTTCAGGTTGGCTGGGGAAGGCACGGACTCGGGCATCCAGGAGATCTACCGCCACCTCGCACAGGACGAGCGCCGCAACCGGCTCATCCTCGACGACGTGGTCCAGGCCCTGGAGGAAAAACGCTCCCCGATCCTGCTCACGGAACGACGCGACCACCTCGAGTACTTCGCGCAGCGCCTGACCGGCCTGGCGCGTAACGTGATCATCCTGCAAGGAGGGATGAAGACCAAGGATCGCCGTGCTGCCATCGAGAGGCTGACGACGATCCCGGAGTCCGAGGAACGGCTGGTCCTGGCCACGGGCCGCTTCATCGGCGAGGGCTTCGACGATGCCCGGTTGGATACCCTGTTCCTCGCGATGCCCGTCTCGTGGAAAGGCACCCTCGTCCAGTACGCCGGCCGCCTCCACCGAAAGCACCACGCCAAGACCGAGGTGCGGATGATGGACTACGTGGACCGCAACGTGCCCATGCTGGCCCGAATGTTCGACAAGCGCATGCGTGGATACCGGGCCATGGGTTACTCGGTGGGCGATCACGCCGCACCGGAACACGTCGAGGACGACTATGTGATCGAGTATGACGAGCAAGCCCTGCACGATCTGGACTTCGACTTCTGAACCCAACGTCGAGCTTTCCCGCGATTGTGCCCATGGGTCCGAGATGGGCAGAGAGGAGAATGACCCTTGATAGCAATCGCTTACCGC
>CAZHCG010000181.1:0-7869 GCA_964530995.1 uncultured Myxococcales bacterium | reverse complement strand
CCACCCCCCGCCCGACCCCCGGCCCAAAACGATTTCCCCACAGCGCGGAGTGCTCAACCGGTCGCTCTCCCTTGCGCGAAACCCTCGCAGTGGGTTACTCGAAATTGGTCAACCATTTTGCAAGGGGGCTTGTTCGATGAAAGCCAAGATCGCAATCGCGGTGGTCGCAATCCTGCTCGTCGGCGGTGGGATCGGTTTCTACTTCTACTACCAGAACCACCTGCGCTTTACCGACGCCTTCACCGACTGCCCGGTGGCTCAGCTGCGCGAGGCTGCGCCCTCGCCGGCCGAAGCGCTGGAGATGGTCGACGAGGAGTTCCTCGGCTCGCTGGCCGTAGCGGAGCGCTGCGGTCTCGACTGCCGGCACGGCAACCACATGGCCTGCGTGGTCTACGGCGCGGCGTTGCACGGGGGGGTCTTCGTGATGCGCAGCGAGGACGAGGCGAGCGAGGCGTTTGACAAGGCTTGCGCGCGCGGAGTGGCGCTCGGCTGCGACCTGGAGCAACGATCCCGGGAGCTGGTCGAGGAACGCGAGCGCCGCGCCGAGGCCGAAAAGGCGCGCGAGGCCAGCCGTGAGGTGCTGCGCGCCATCGATCGGAAGCGCACCGAGCTGGGTCGGCTGATCAAGGAAGCGCTCGATCATTTCGACGGCTCCGAAGGCCCGATGCGCAGCGCGAGAATGCTCAAGTGGCACAGAGGCACGATCGAGTACCTGCTCTACGGAAAACCGATGCTTTCGCGCATGAACCGCAAGGGCGCCGGCGACGAAAAAGAAAAGCTGGGCCTCGAGGAATTCGTGCTCGCCACCTACATGAGCGGCGAGGCCAAACCCGACTTCGAGCCGATCTCAGCGTTCTTCGACAAGCTGCTGCGCCTGGGCGCCGCGCAGATCAAGCTCGACTACCGCGTGGAGAAAAAGAAGGAATCTCAGATCCCCGAGCGCAACGGCTACTGGAGAGCCAAGCATACCTTCCTGTACAACGCCGCCGAAACCTACATGGACATCCTGGATCTGCTCGAAAAAGAAATCCGCCACGATTTCGAGCCGTCCTGACCCTCGTTCAATCCGATCAGGGCCGAAGGAATGAGAAGCCCGCCCGAGGCGCGGTGGGTACGGGTGCCATAAGACAAGGACTCGCAAGGTGGCTGCTCAGTCGGCTCCGGCGTCTCCCTTTTTCCGCGAAGGAGCCTCGCCGTCGCTGACCTGGCCGGTCAGGGTCTCCTTCAGCTTTCCCAGCTGGCGCAGCCGCTCGGCCCGGCTGCGGTAGACCTCTATCGACGCGATTCGATCGCCCTTCAACTGGAATACGTGCGCGCCGTGCAGCATCAGCTCCCTGTCCGGACCGGCGTCCGGACCGGCGTCTCCTCTCGCGGCCGCCGACTTTCCGTGCAGGACGTACATGGCGGCGGCCCAGCCGTCCGCGGCGATCACCTTCAGCACATCGAAGGAGATCTCGGACAGCCCCCCGAGATACCCGGACAGCTCGCGCCTGGCCTCGTCTAGCCCACCGGCCGCTCCGCTGGAGTGATCGGCGAAGGAAAAGCCCTCGGCGATCCGCTCGTCCAGCCCGTCGAAGTTGCGACTCTCCAGCAGCTCGTAGAACGCCCGCACCGTCTCCTCGACGTCCTCGCTCGGCTCTCCTCTCACGATCTGCGGATCGCCCGAGACCTGCCCTGGCACCGGCGGCGGATCGCCGCTCATCCAGCCCAGCTGGCGGCGGATCGCGGACTGCTCGTAGAAGAGCATCACACCCTGTTGCAGCCCGTCTTTCGCCTTGACGAAATACGCCCCGTGATAACCGACCTTCTCGGGCTTCATCTCCACGCCCTGCTGGTCGTAGCGCCGCGTCCCGGTCAGCACGAACTGGGCCACCAGCATCCCGCCGCTCTCGAACACGCGCCGCACGCCGATCTTCGAGTGAGGCAGGATGCCCTTGAAACCCGTGATCTGGCGCACCACGGCGCGGCGTCCGGCCGCCGGCGGAGCGCCCGAGGCCGGAGCCTGAAGCGCCGCGTCCTCGGCGTAGGAGGCGACCAGCTGCTCCAGATCGTTCTCGTTGAACGCCTCGATACCGTCGAGAAAGACCTCGACCGCGTCCCTGTCGGCCTTGCTCGGCGAGGGCGCCGCCTCCCGGGGCGAGGGCTGCTTCCCCTTCGCCTCTTCGTCGGACGATCCGCAACCGACCGCCAGCAGAACCGCGATCGCCGCCACACCGGTCATCACTTTTGAAATCGGAGTCATCTGAACCTCCCTGGGTCCGGCTCGAACCACCATTGATAACATCAGGCGAGCAAGCGATCCATCAGCGCGCGGATCTGGCCGGGGGTCACCGCGTCGGGAACCCAGTGCAGCGAGGGGTGGATCCTGCTGAGATGCTCCAGCCGGCGCCGCTGCCGCGAGAAGTCGTAGGCCAGGATCACCGGCAGGTCGCCGTGGCCGGCGCGCCGCATCGCGTCGAGGATGTAGAGGCCCTGGTTGAGCTGCAGGTAGCGCCAGGCGCGAACCGGATCGCCGTTGTGCTCGCGGGTGGCGACCACGTGATCGCCCAGCAGCTCGGAGTTCGGAATCCGGTCGAAGCGCATGTCGAGGTAGACCAGATCGACATCCTCTTCGTCCAGCATCCGCAGCGCCTCGGCGCCGGTGTGCGCCTGCCTGTAACGCGGCCCGGGCACGAAGCGCGAGAGGTTCTCCAGGTACTCGTCCCCGTCCTCCACGATCAGCACTCGCGGCTCGCTCATCCGCTCTCCTCCTCTCCGGTCGCAATCTCGGCCAGCGGCAGCTTGACCAGCACCGCCTTGGACCAGCCCTCCCCGCCCGGAACCACGTCCAGGGTTCCGTCGTAGCGCGAGACCAGATCGGCTGTCAGCCCCAGCCCCTCCTCGATGTAGCGCCCGCGCAGCATCTCCGCGGTGACCTGCTCGCGCGCGCGGTCCCGGACCGCGAACACCACCCGCTCCAGCCCGGTGACCGCATCCACCTCGCGCTCGGCGTCGAGCCCGATCCGCGCCTCCCGATCGTTCTCCAGCGAGGACTGCAAGGCGTTGCGCACCAGGTTGGAGAGGATGTCCTCCAGCGCTGCGCGCGGCACGGTCACGCCGCAGGGTCCCTCGCCCCGGATCGATATCTCGGGCGGGGCCACGCGCGCTTCGGAGAAGGCCGGCTCGCGACGGCAGCGCTCGAAAATTCCGCGCAGCAGCTCCTCGTCCACCTCCACCGCGCGCAGCCTGTCGAGCAAGCCCAGCACCGCCTGGTAGGCCTCGGTGTTCAGCAGGTGGGAGGCGCTCCTCAGCGAACGCAGCAGCGCCGCGCGGGCTCCCGGACTCAGCTGGTCCAGCCTTTCCAGGCCGGGCGCGATGCGGCGCAGCTGGCGAAACCCGCCCAGCAGGGGCGCCACGACCGGATCGCGGCGCCGCAGGTTGAGACGCACGCGGTTGGCCCGCCCGATGCGGCGCAGCTGATCGAGGTAGTCGTCCAGTCGCTCGGCGACTCCGCGCTCGCCGCCGCCGCCCAGCAGACTGCGGCGGAAGTGGGCTGCCTTGGCCGCCGCGTCCGGGCTGTCTTCTCGGATCGCCTCGACCAGCCCGCTGAGCATCATCGTGTTGTGCTTGAGCACCTCGTGGCGCACGGCGGAGAGCACCCGCTGCACCTCGGGCCCGGCCTCGGGGTGGCGCCTGATCAGGGCGCGCAGATCGGCGCCGCCCCAAATTTTGACAGCGACCACCGCAATCGCGGCCAGCAGCAGGACCAGCAGGCCGGCCGCGGCGACCGCCACGGCGAACAGCCGCTGCTCGACCCGCTGCAAGAGCGCCTCGGCGTCCTTGCGGTAGACCGAGCCGGAGCCCCGCGCCAAAAAACCGGCCAGCCTGACGCGGGCGTCCAGCAGCTCGTCGATCCGCCGGACGTCGGCCGGCCAGGAGAGCGGGCCGGCCTCCCCAACACCGGCCGCCAGCGCCGCGAGGTGGTACTCGGAGTCCACGCTGCCCAGCTCGGCGGCGCGGACGAGGTGGATCCGCGCGCGGTCCGTCTCTCCCATCCGTAGCAAAGCCACTCCGAGCTGCTCGTGGACCACGGCCTGCCCCTCGTCGGCGCGCAGCGACTCGCGCCAGGTCTCGACCGCCTCCTCCAGTCGCCCGGCGCCGAACAGGATCCGCCCCTCGAGGTTGAGCACCCCGGTGCCGCGCTCCTCCTCGCCCAGGCGGCGCAGCTCGGCCATCGCCGCGTCGGTCTCGCCGCGAGCCAGGTGGGCCCGGGCGCGACCCAGCGCCTCGGCCAGCTCCTCGCTCACGTCATCGGAGCCGGAGACCTCTTCGGCGGAGGAAGGACCTCTCCGTTCGGGCGGCACCAGATCCTCCAGCGTGCGCTTCAAGGCCAACGCGTCGGCGCGATTCCGATCGCGGGGCATCCCGGCCAGGTAGCGCTCCACGTGTCGCAGCGCTCCGGGAAAATCGCCGGCGGCGCGCAGGGCGCGGGCCAGGTCCAGGTGCAGCTCGACCCAATCGGGGCGCAGGTCGAGCGCGCGCGTCAGGAACAGAGCGGCCTCGGCGGCACGGCCCTCTCCGGCCGGCCGCTCCAGGTACAGCTCGCCGAGCCGGGCGTGGATCTCGGCGTCGGCATGCTCGACCGCCAGCGCCCGCAGGTATTCGAGCTCCGCCTCGGCCGCGCGCCCGGTCTCCCGCAGCAGGTCGCCGAGGTGGGCCCGCGCCTCGGCGAAGCCCGGCGCCAGCGAGATCGCCTCTCGCAGCAGGTGCTCCGCCTCCTCGTAGTCCCCCCTGCCCAGCAGCGCCCGTCCCCGCGCGGTCAGGCTGCGCGCCTTGGGTGAAATCACGTCGGCGCGCCGCGTCCAGCCGAAACGCCGCGTCTGTCGCTCCACCTCGATCTCCCAGATGCGGCCGGCCGCCCGGCGACCCAGCTCCTCGTCGTCGATCTGGCGGTACCAGTCGAGAGCCTCCTCGCTGCGCCCCAGATCGCGATAGAAGTCACCGATCTCGAGGCGCAGCTCGTCGCTGGGACGCCGCCGGGAGAGGTATTCGCGGTAGAAGCGCTCGGCCTCCTCGAACGCCCCGCGCCGAACCGCGACACGCGCCTGACGCAGAATCAGCGACGGCTTGTTGCCGCGCAGCTCGCGGGCGCGGACGAGCAGCCGCGCGGCCTCCTCGTGGTCCTCGCGGCTCGAGCCCCGCGAGACCAGCAGGTCGGCCAGGTTGATGTAGGCCACCGCGCGCTCGGGATCGATCTGGATCGCGCGGCGGTAGAGCCGCTCGGCCTCCTCGTAGTTGCCCAGCAGGTAGTAGATGTAGCCCAGGTTGTTGGTTATCTCGGCGTCGTCGGGATCGAGATCGTGGGCCTCGCGAAAACGAATCAACGCCAGCGGGTAGCTCTTGTTGCGCAGGAGGCGCTTGGCCTCGGCGTTGCGCTCCTGCGCGATCTTGCGCATCGCCTCGGCGAGCACGTCGTCCATCTGCTCGTCGATCTCGGCGCCCGCGTCCGCCTCTTCGCGCTGCGCGGCGCTTGTTCCGGCGTCCGCTCCGCCGTCCCGACCCCCGGCTCCGGCGTCGTCCGCCAGCGCGGCCGCGGATCCGACCACGAGCGCCCCGATCGCCGCCAGGGCCGCCAGCGGAACCACGGCCGGTCGCCTGGAAACCGCGGCGCCGCTCATCTCCGCGCGATCTCCCGCACGCGCAGCCCGAGCTGATTGAAGCGCAGCCGCACCGCGCGGGCCTTGCCCGAGTCGGAAAGCAGCATCTCCGCCATCTTCTCGAAATCGCCGTTGGTGCGCTTGAACAGCTCGAGCAGACACTGCCGCTCCAGGGAGTTGGCCACCTGGTTGAGCGATGATCCCGGCTCGATCCGCACCGCGATCCCGCCCGGACCGGACTCGCCCGCCGACTCGCCGCCGGTCTCGAGCGCCGCCGAGCCGGAGAGCAACTCGCCGACCAGACCGGGATCCACCTGGAGGCGCCGGCTCTCGAGGCGCAGGCCGGAGTGGATCGCGTCGACCGCCGCGACCAGGGTGAAGGTCACGGCGTTGTGCATCACCATCTCCAGCTCGCGCACGTTGCCCGGCCAGCGGTGCGCCTCCAGCATCTTCCAGGCCGGTCCCGGCAGCGCCAGATCCAGCGCGCCGGGTTCCCGCCGCGCGCGGCGCCTTCCGATCGTCAGCCGCACCGGCGCCCCGCCCTCCAGGCCGAGCGCCCGGGCAACCTCGTTTCTCAGCCCCGAGATGTCCGAATCGTCGACCGCCTGCTCCGCGAAGCGCCGCGCGAGGAAACGCAGATCGCCGGGCCGCTCGCGCAGCGGCGGAATCCGCACGCGGGTCGCCGGGGAGAGCCTCATGTACAGATCGGGCCTGAAGCGACCGGCCGAAACCGCCTCGTCCAGCGGGCGGTTGCTGGCCGCGATCACCTTGACGTCCACCGCCACCTCCCGCGTCGATCCCAGCGGCCGCACCCGACCGTCCTGCAAGACCAACAGCAGCTGCTTTTGCACCTCGAGCGGGACGTTCTGCACCTCGTCGAGCAGGACCGTGCCCTTGTGTGCCAGCTCGAAGACGCCCTTTCGATCGGCGACCGCGCCGGTGTACGCGCCGCGCACCGCGCCGAACATGTGGGCCGGGATCAGGTCGCGCGGCAACGCCGAGAGATCGACGACCACGAACGGCCCGGACCTGCCGCTGTTGGCGTGCACGAACTGCTCGGCGAGAAACGACTTGCCGCTTCCGGTCTCGCCCTCCAGGATGACCGGCATCCCGCCGCGGGCCAGCACGGTCAGCCGGCGGCGCACGTCGCGCATCGAGGAGTCCGCGCCCCACAGCACGCGCGACTCCTCCAACTCGAGGGCGGCCTCTTCCAGCGCCGCGTTGACCCGCACGCGCAGAGCGTCGACATCGTCGCCGTCCAGCAGGTAGGTCATCGACTGCGAGGCGAGCTCGCCGGTGTGATCGACCAGAGAGAGATCCTCGACCGCGGTCAGCAGCACGACCGGAACGTCGGGACGGCGGCGCCGGATCTCGCGCAGGATCGCCACGCCCTGGAAGCGCCGGGTGCGCCGCCGGCTGGCGTCCTCGGCCAGCGGCAGGAGGCGATCGTCGGGCACGTCGAAGTGCATGTCGAGCAGGATCGCGTCGACGCCCTCGACCCCGCGCTCGAGAAACTCCAGCGCCTCGGGGCCGTCCCGCAGACAGGGAGGGCCCTTCTCACCGTGCGGGCGCACCAGCTCGAACTCCGGCATCTGGGCATCGATCACGCCCGTGTAGGTGTCGCCGTCGTCGATCAGCAAGAGGCGGGGCCTAGTCACCGCTGACCTCCTCGATCAGATCCCTGATTCTCTCGCGAACCTCGGCCAGATCCCGTTCCAGCGAGCCGCGGTCGATCCGCTCGTCTTTTTCCAGAGCGTCCTCCCACGCCAGCGCCTTCTCGAGCGCCGACCGCAGGCTCTCGGCGCCTTCCAGCCCGGCCAGAGCGCCGCCCGCCTCGCGCTCGAACTCCCGCCAGATCCCGCGCGCGCCGCTGGTTCCGCGCGGACCGCGCCGCGTGCGCAGCAAGGCGGTGGCCAGCGCCTCGCGCAGCTCCAGCTGCGAGGCGTCCGCGGGCAGCATCGAGACCGGCAGGCGGATGTGCTTGCCCAGGTCGTGGTCGAGATCCAGCAAAGCGTCGAGCAGATCCTCGCGCTCGATCTCGTCGGGTCCGTCTTCGAACATCCAGCCCATCCTACCCGAAAACGCACGCGGCCCCACAAGGATTCCACGGCCGCCCCTCGCGCCCGCTCCGAACAGGGTTTGTATTTCCCTGTCAGTCCGTTACCAGTTGGTGTCGAAGAAAAAAGGCTCATCCGGATCCAGCCGTGTCGTCTCCTGGCATGCAGCAGAAGCT
>CAZHCG010000180.1:0-7913 GCA_964530995.1 uncultured Myxococcales bacterium | reverse complement strand
TGAATACAATGTGTTACGCCATTATTTTCAAAAAATCAGGGGGAAGATCCGATATAGTACGCCCGACGGTCGCGGAAAGTGGGGCCAAACCCGCTGTCCGAGGGTCGGACAAGAGCATCGAGTCCATTTGCTCGGTTGCGCTTGCCAGTAATTCGCTGCACGCCTCGCCCCCATTGTCCGCCGCCCCCCATCGCCCCAGTAGAAGTTGTTCCCTGACATGATGGAGCATGATGCCGAATAACGAGCGGGGACTAGGAGGTAGCGTTCCCGGCACGGAATCAGCAGTTGCGAACACCTTGAGCGGACACCGGCCAAGATCTCCAAACCGGGACGGCGACAAGTACTTCGGCAACGTCACCTTCGTGACGGGCGCTGGCAGCGTCGCAACCGTCATCCCCTTCTCCGGAGTTCCTCGCGGATTCTCTCCCGGACGAATACCTGTCGTCGCGCCAGGTTGAATGTATCCCAGCAGAGCGGCTCACCGTGCTCCATTGCGGCGTCTCGCGCCCGGGCCAAGATGGAGTCCTGCAGTTCGTCACGCCAATCCCAGAGAGGATGCGCGACCAGGATCCAGGGACTCAGCCGAGACTTCCGGAGACGAACACGGAACGCTGGGACGCCATGGAAGGTCTCTGTTGGGCCACCATCGAACCGGTGCGCCATCTGCCCAGCGAACCTGGCTGCAAGGGTCTGCCAGCGTTCGAGCTCGGGGCCAACGAAGCTGCCATCGAGCCCACACATGTAGGAAGGATCGACGAGCGCCCTCAAGAACGAGATTCCAAGCTGCCAGTCGAGGAGTGCATGAAAGGGCTGGTTGCCGTACCGTCTGAGGCACTTGTAACAGGACGTGCTACAAGCGTGCTCAGGGTCCAGGAACTGCTGCAGTGGGTAGGCGTCGAACGCGGTGAGCATCGACTCGATGTAGCTCGCGATGCGCGGTCGACCCCTCTCATCGTCCGCGGCGAGGTACTCGCAAAATCCAGCACCGTTTACGAGGTTGTCGGTGATATGTAGCAAGGGCCGCGGATCGGCCTTTCCGTGGATTCTCGGCTCGAGTACATCGAACTCCTCCGGGTCGATATCAAGCTCCAGCGCAGCGCGGTTTACGATGAGATAGCTCGCCGAAATCGCCGCGGATCGGATCCCGAGCCACCGCGTGATCCTGTGAAGCTCGTCTTCGTCGTCCGGCATGGAATCAAGCCGCCCAGGGAGCCTGTGAAGGGCTAGACTGGGGCGCTGCGCCTCTGGACTCAAGTAGAGCGCGTCAGTGGTCTTCGGCGCCGCCAACCAAATGCGTTCTGGAGGACCGTCGGGTTGGAAGGTATTGGCCACGCGGGCAGCGAGACTGCCCTGGGTACTGATGCACTGCAGAGGTAGTTCGAGATTCTGTCGACGGTACGTTTTCACTTCCGATCCGTGCCGGATCTCGAAGCCGCGGTCTCCGTCATCGAGTTGCGGCCCTCGGTTGAGTCGAAACGTTCGGCTGAGGTGATGGGCGATCGACATGCCCCATTTCCCGCCGGGGCCGAAATCGGACGCAGTAGTGAAGCCCAGCGTGCGACCTTCGGCCTGAATCGATCGGTGGCGGATGCCGGAGTCGACCTCCTCCTCGCGTGTGCGCGGATACCCCGGAAGGTCGGTACGGAAGGCGTTGGGCACGCGGCATTCCCTCGCCTGCTCCGGGTGAAGCTTGCTCCCACATGCAATGCATTCGTCAGAGTAAACGCCTGGTGTGATCTCCGTCCAGGCGCGACAGGTGCCGCACTCAAGAAGCATGAAGGGATTCGCAAAAGCCGAGCGCTGGTGAGCCTTGAGGGTCTGGTCACCGCGGCCGGGCAACGGCTCCGCCAAGTCCGGAGTGAATCCAACAGCGAGATGCTCGCGCTTGTCGATCACCACCGTCGAGCCTGGAGCAAACTCGTATATCGCCAGATCGAGATCTCGGTCCACCGTGCTCCATGCCGTGCGTTCACCGTCAGGCCGAAGCCGGAGATACAGCTGCCGCACCCTTGTCGGCATCCCATACATCGGCAGGTGACCCGCCTCGGAAAGACTGTGTGCTAGACCATCCTGACGGGCATCCAGCACGACCGAATCGATCTCGTCCATGATCTCCGGCGGATCCGGATTCAGCTCCACTTCGGCAGCGCCCGTGGTCAAGACATCGCACAGTGCCGTTGCCTCCGCTTGGCAGGCACCGATCGCACTCGCCGCGCGTGCCCGCCAATCGATTCCATCTGCCATCGGAAGGAACGGGGTCGGTAGGTACTCCCCATGTATGTCGGGCGGCGACATCAGGTCGGCGGGATAGATTCGACCTTCGCGACGCACTTCTTCCCGCAGTTTGCGGAATGCTTCCCACAACCACCCCTTCCTGAGAAAGCGCTCGGCGATGTTGCTCATCCGCTTGGTCAGGAACGGCGTCGGGGGGATGTCGCCGGTCATCTTCTTTGGCTGCCTGAAGTAGAAGAGGTCGTGGCTCTTGGTGCGACAGATGGTAAGTGCCATGGAGAAGGCCTGGCCACGCCTCCCGGCTCTGCCTACCCGCTGCTGATAGTTGAACCGCTGTGGCGGCATGTTGGCCTGCATCACGACTTGCAGCGGTCCGATGTCGATGCCGACCTCCATGGTCGTGGTCACCGTCAGCAGGTCTATCTCTTCCTTTCGCTTGAGAAGAGGATCGGGTGGGTTGAGTACCAGCCCCGTGTCCTCTGCATCATCCTCGGGCGTCGCCTCGATCGAGGACAACCGAGGAAGGAAGATGCCCTTGAATTCGCGTTGTCGGCGCGCCGGGTCTTCCGTTTGACCAGTGAGTTCCTCGCAGTGGAGCCTGAATGACGCGTCGCCAGCGGCCGGCACATCGCCCTGAAGGGTTCTGTAGACACGCCTCGCGAGGAAGCTCCGCGCGTGAAGCGACGCCACCGGTTCCTTGGTCGCCTTGTCCCAGTCCATGGGCACAAAGCAGCGGGTGCATATTCCAGCACCGCGGTGTAGATGGACCCGGCCGCAGTTCTCGCATCGAACGTAGACGTCTTCGGGTTCCACGAGCCGGAAGCGAACCCGCTCCATACGGATGACTCCGTCCTGGTGACCACATCGCTCGAGGTCCGCGAGGGCGTCGCGTATCGCAGCTTCGGGATCTGCGGGCCAGGCACTTTCGGCAAAGCGGCGCACTCGAGCTGCCGTCACCTCTCCGGGGGTGTTCCACGGAGGATGGGGGTCGTCGGATGGCCGGTAGGGGGTCGGCCAGTAGCGATATGAGTCGGCGACCACCCGTATGAACGCCGCCAACTCGTATGCCCGCACTTCGGCCTGGCTGGCGCTGCCTAGATCGGAGGCACGGACGGCAACGTAGCCCAAGCCGGCCTCTTCGAACGAGAAGTAGGTCTTGCTGAACACGACGTCCGTCAGGAGTCGCTGTAGCGCGGAAACTACGTGTTCTCGGGCGACGTGGATCGCGACCTGGTGATCGTCGTCGTCCGCCCAGTAGACCCTCCCATCGGTGTCGTCGACCCGAAACAGCCGATTCCAGGGGAACCTGATGTTGGTTCCACTTTCCGTGCCGAGTGCTCGTTCCTGGCCGGCCTCGTCGAACGGATGAACACCGAGCCGGACCATGCGTTCTAGGAACTCCTTTACTGCTCGGCCCATCCCCGCGACGTCCATGCGCGCCTCGAGGATCTCGATCAGTGCGACCGTAGGGTCGGCATGCCGCCTGTATTCATCCTCCAATGATCGGACATGCTCCTCGGCCATCTTTCGGAACGTCGCTGGGGTCGAAGCGAGCGCCGTCTTCGCCTCCTCGAGTTTCTGAAGGGAGGTCTCGGAATCCTTCAACGCCGTCTGCGCACGGAGCGTCGTGAACAAGATCTCGCGGCGGATGTCCTGGTGGTGGAACCGCTCGATGGACAGGGCGGCCTTGGCGGCATCTTGTCGGCTATCCGAGAAGGAGACGAGCTTCGGAAGCTCTGCACGGTTGGACACCCGCTGCGCGTCGAACAACTCCGTCGCGAGCAGCTGCGTGGTCTTGGCGAAACCGGCACGGAAGTTCCGTACCGGTGAGAGGCGGTGCTCCTTGCTCCTTCCGGAATAGCTCGTTCCGCATCTTGGACACGCGTACGGTACGTGTGTGCCTGATGTTGTTTGACGTCTCCTGTGGTGATCCGTCTGATCGGAGCGGGCGTAGTACCACCCGGGCAGCAGGTCGGGGCCCGGCTTTTCGGGCGCCTTGTCCTCACGAATCACGCCTCCGGAGGGCCGCTCGAGGTAGGCACGGATCCAGGTTCCCGCGTCATGTGCATCCTCTGCCGCCGAATCGCGGTCCCAGGCACCCGGCCAGAAGAGCCCGTAGAGCGACCACGAGAGTTCCTCGAACCTCTGAGAGACCGACTGGTCCGGAAGACCCTCCAAATAGGGCTCCTGCGGTAGGAGTTCGGCAACGTACTTGCTTGCTCTGCCTATTTGCGCACGCATTCCGCCGAAGAACATCTCGCCACAGCATTCGCAGTAGACGAGTTCGTAGATGCGGTGCTCTTCGACCCCACCCACTTTCGGCACTGCAATCTGATCGGCCTGGTCGATCGATAGGGCGCCTACCTCGACGTTGCGAGGGTCGGTGTTCATTGGCGAGCCTACACCACGTGCAGCCGGCGCGTAGAGACCTTCGATGCTTCGGAAGAAGGTGTGCAGACGAAAGGACTCCGGGTTGTCGAGTTGAGCGTCGAAATAATCCTTCAGCCCATCTCCACAGCCCCTAACGAAGAGGATCCCCCGAACTGCCTCAAGGCGGGCGAGGTCGTCGTCAGCGACATCGCTGAAGATCATCTGCGCGAGCTCGGCGACGGGGAGAGCCCTGGAGCGGTATTGCTCGGACAGCGGATCAAACTCGCGACACGCCCACGCGATTCGCGCAGCCGCTTCTTCGACCGATCGCGCGATCCTGTTTTGCAACGATGCATCGCCGATTCCGAGAACGTTGGCCACGTCGGTCCATGCATCAGCCAGCCGTGGGTCCTCATCAGGGTTCGTGGCGAATAGAGGCACGGCCCGAGGCAGATCCACATCGAGCGGGTCGGGCGGTGTGTGGACCTCCAGAAGGCGGACGAATGGAGCCGATGGAAGCGCGGGCGGCGCATCGCGATCGTATTTTGGGGGGCGTTCATTGCCAGGAACGATCGAAGCAACCCAGGCGGCCTTGCCGTCCTCCTCGGACGCATCCCCAGCGAGTCCGAATGGGCCGAACATGTCCCACAGGTACTTCGCGCTCTTGTCTGCTTCCTCGTTGGGTGTCGCTGGCAGGGACGCGCTGGAGGCGAGCACGCGTATCTTCTGGCGCTGCTCCTGTGTCTCGGTGAGCCCCAGCCGGTGAAGTAGTAGTCTGATCAGATATGCCACCTCGGTTCCCGCCGCGCCGCGCTGAAGGTGCAATTCGTCGAGAACGAGATAGAAGTAGGCGTCCGGATTCCGAAGCCACTCCCTGGTCTTCGTGAAGATCGGCTCTTCGACCTCGCGGTTGAGCATCGCGCTCAACATACTCACGTTGGTGATGAGGATGTCGGGAGGGAACTCGTGCATGTCCCAGCGGTTCGACATCTCGCCACCGTCGATCGACGGGAAGATGAATGGCGACTCGTCGGCCACTGTCGCAGACGGAGCAAGCTCGGCATCATTCTCGGTCAACGCGTGGTCGCGCAGCGCCTTCGCTTCGTGGTCGGAGCACTCGCGCCCGACCCAGAGACGGAAATCCCGATGGAGACCTTCTTCACTGCGCTTCCCCGCGACCCTCGAAAGCTCTAGGAAGACCTCTGGGTCGCACGATCCCTGTTCAGCGCCCCGTCGACGAAGGCACGCATCGAGGGATTGACGAGACTGGAGATCGATGGCGTGAAGACGGGCCTGCATCTGCCCTCGTTCCAAGCCCACCTGGTAGTCGAACAACTCCTCGAGCTTCCGTTGACGACGTTCGATTTCAGTGGTTCGGACATCCACGAGATCGACACGACCAGTGGTTGGATCCGCATGCTTGTGGTCGGGAAAGTACATGTCTCCCGATACGTCTTTCTTGGGCGTCGCAAGCAGGGATCGGAAGCCGGGATGATCGTGATGCCCTGTGACGGGCGTGGCGCCTGTATAGCGTCCGAAGAAGATGCGGTTGCCCCCGAAGTGCTCGTCCATCACGGCGCGTGCTTCTCGGGAATCCAGCGCCTTCCTCATCCGAACCAGCTGGTCCTCGACGAGAGCGTTCATTGGGTAGAGGATGAGCGCACGCACGGCCGCGGTGCGCCTCTCACCTTGCCGTTGAGGCACGAACGGCGTCCGGAGTGGCTCGCCCTGGGTCGGCCGACGATCTCGCGGAATGGCGGAATACCGCACGACGGTACGGCCTTTCTTGTCCTGCTTTCTGAAAGGCCTACCGTCGTCGTCGTGCCACCACCGCGTTCGCAGATAGCCTTCCTCCGGGACTTCCCAGCCCGCAGCCTCTCGGGCCATGCACGCCAAGAGAGGCAAGAGGAAGGCTTCGGTCTTTCCGGATCCGGTCCCGGACGTGACAACACCAGGTGTCCCGCTGCGGATGCCACTCGCCAGCATCTGAACCTGATGTTTGTAGGGCGGGTACTGGCCCTCCCGCTTCATCGGAAGGTCTGTAGCCGACGACCTTGGTCGAGAAGGGAACAGCCCTGCCAGCACCAACTCGACAAATACCTTCCGTTCAGGTTCGGAGAAGCCCTCCAGAAGCTCGTCGTCGAGATAGATGTCGTCGAAGGTCCTGAAGCGTCCGTCGATTCGGTCCCATTCATATCGAGGGATCGGCTCGATCAGTGGCTCGGTGCACAAGGTCCCCGGCTTCCGAAGCAAGGCGCGCCGCTCCTCCGCGAGATTGCTATCGCCGATACGGAAGGCTGTATCGAGGTAGCTGATGTACAGCTCGCGGATTCGTTCGAAATTGCCGATTGGATCTTGCATCTCAGGATTCCTTCGGGCGGTGTTCGCCTACCCAGCTTCGCGGAAGTAGTGTGCGTACCAGCGGGTACACGCGTTTGCCAAACGGGTACCTGTACCCCGACACTCGCACGCCGCTGCCGAGTTCAGGGCCCGGCAAACCAACTCCCACGGCACTACACAGCCTCGCAAGTGCGAGGGGAAGGTGCATCGGCGAGCGCCCTATCGACGCGATCGTCCCGTCGCCGCTTGATGCGCGAAATGCCGTGCTCTCAAGCAGTTCCGATGCGCGCAGCAGGGCCCAGCTTCTGAGGTGGGACCAGGCCATCGCCTCTCCGTCGACGAGCACGACGTAGATGGAGCAGCGCTGCGGATGCCGCCGCCGTTCCACGCCTACAAGGTCGACAGTTTCCGTTGTGGGATGGAGGCGGAACAACATGTCGCGCCAATCCCACCTTGCATCGAACTGATATGCGTCTGGCGGAGTGCCGTGGAAGAGCCCTCCGAAATCATCCCGAATCTTCAAGTGGGTCGGCGCATGCTGAGGATCCGGCCACCACAACCACTCGGGTCGACAGAGCCCGATGCGTTTGGATATCTCCTCGACATCTGTCGCGTCGACGCCCGCAAGGCGTAGCAGGCCTGGCTGAAAGGGCGTGCTCGGCTGCATCCATTTGATTGACCGCCCTGCCAACGCTCGTATGGCGTCGATTACATCATTCGCGGCTAGACCAATGAGGCGCGCTTCCACCGACGCGCCCCTGCGCACCATCACGAATCGGGGTGACCGTGGCACGACCACGGTCTCGCTTCGATCTTGTCGTCGGAGGAGGTCGACTAGGCCTGCCTCGGCCCACGCCCG
Organism: uncultured Myxococcales bacterium; assembly: GCA_964530995.1. Lineage (GTDB taxonomy): Bacteria > Myxococcota_A > Polyangia > JAAYKL01 > JAAYKL01 > CAZHCG01. Next base: position 112 of record CAZHCG010000180.1, on the reverse strand, counting down.
AATGACCTGCTGCCATAGCAGGAAGTCACGTTTACCCGTGAGGCCAGCGACGATCTCCTGTCCCATCCCACGTAAGTCTACCGGCAAGATCCCACGGAAGTTGCCCGGCAGA
>CAZHCG010000179.1:0-7972 GCA_964530995.1 uncultured Myxococcales bacterium | reverse complement strand
AGGCGTCCAGCGGGGGAGGTCGAGGCGCCGCGGGCGCCGAGGGTGGGGGCCCGCCGGCATGGGAGCCAAAAGCACGAAAAACGAAATCCGAGAAAGGAAAGACCAACTATGCCACGCAATAACAGAAGACAGACCCACAGACTGGCTTCACGAAAAATGATCGAGTCCGCAAGGGAGCTGCGACGCAATCCGACCAGAGCCGAGGCCCTGCTCTGGTCCCGCGTTCGGCGCAAGGCGCTGGGCGGTTTTCGCTTCCGCAGACAACACCCGGTCGGTCCCTACATCGTCGATTTTTTCTGTAATGAGGCCAATCTGGTCGTCGAGCTGGACGGTGAAATCCATTTTGACCCACCAATCCGCCATCGGGATCTTTCGCGAGCCAGAGATCTGGAGGCGCACGGTCTGAAAGTGCTGCGCCTCGGCAACCGGCAGGTCATAGAGGATACGGCCGGCGCGCTGGAGATCATTCGCCGAACCCTGATCGAAATCGTCGACCAGGACTAGGCCTCCCGCTACACGAGCAGTAACGGCCCGTTCGGCCCCCACCCCGACCCTCCCCCGCTGGACGAGCGGAGATCGGGGGAGGGAGGACCCGACGCTCCCACCCCGGCCCTCCCCCGCTGGACGAGCGGAGATCGGGGGAGGGAGGATCTCGCTGCACGAGGCCGAGGATCGATCATCACCTCCCCCGACGTCCAGGCGTCCAGCGGGGGAGGTCGAGGCGCCGCGGGCGCCGAGGGTGGGGGCCCGCCAAAACCGCCTCGCGCTCCGGCCGGGTTGCTACTATGATGCCGTCTTCGAGACGATGCGAAACTGGCTCTCCATCTACGGCGCCCCCTGCGGCGCCGCCCTGGCCGCGTTGCTGGCGCTGTCCTCTTTGTTGCTGCGCGGCTCTCTTCCCTCGCGTTGGGCCGCGGCGGCCGTCCTGATCCTGGCCGTCCCCGCTGCCTGGCGCGGCTTTCGTTCTCGGGCCGCCACGGCTCTCGACTCGCGGATTCCGCGCTGGCGCCGGCTGGCGGATAGCTTCGGCCCATACCTGCTGGCCGCCGCGGCCGTGCTCGTCTCCCTGGGCCCGGTGGCGCTCGGCCAGATGCCGATCAGCCAGGATCACGCCAACCACTACTTCTTCACCGAGATTCTCGCCCACGACATGCTCGCCGAGGGCCGGCTGTTCGGCTGGACCGATCGGCTCGGCCTCGGCTACCCGTTCGGCGACATCCACTACACGCTGTGCTACCTGGTGACCGCCCTGCCCCACCTGCTCAGCGTCGGCCTGATCGGGCTCCAGGCCAGCTACGCTTTCGGCATCTGCGCGGCCTGGCTGCTCTCCGCTCTGGCCGTGGTGGCGCTGGCGCGCAGGCTGGGCGCCGGCCCCTGGGCCGCGGCGCTGGCCGGAGCGATCAACGCCTTCGACGTGGGCGGCGACCGCGAGGGCGGCTGGACCTACTCGATGTTCCACGGGGTCTGGCCGCAGCAGCTGTCCACGGCCGTCTGGGTGCTGGCGATCCTGGCGCTGTGGAGGCTCTCCGAGCGACCCGACACCAGGCGCCTCTCGCTGGCCGCCCTGCTGGCCGGGGTCAGTGTCTGGATCCACCCGATGAGCGCCGTGGCTCTGCTGGTCGGCGGGACGCTGCTGCTGGCCGTCCGCCTGCTCCACCGCGCCCCGGGCGAGGAGGCCGAGGCCGCACGCCGGACGCTGAGCCTCGGCTCCGCCCTGCTCGCCGGAGCGCTGATAGCGCTTTTCTGGGCCGGAAGGATGATGCTCGGCAGCGACCAGATGTGGACCGGGATCGTGATCTGGAAGCAGCTCGAGCAGCTGGCGCTCGACGCGCTGACCACAGGCCTGTTCGATCACCAGCTGGTGGTGGTCTCCGGTCTGGCGCTGGTCGGCGCGGCTGTCGTCTTTCGGCGCCGGAGCGCCTTCGGCATCCTGGTGCTGCTGCTCGGCGCGGCGCTGCTCTCGATAGGAGCGATGGACCTGGTGCTGGGCGGCGACCTGGGGCTGGCCGGCGGAATGCTGCGCACTCTGCAGTACCGGCGCTTCTCCATTCCGCTCAAGCCGCTGTGGTTCTCGATGGCGGCGCTGGGGCTCTCCGCGGCCTGGAGGGGAGCCGCCGTCGCGCTGGACCGAGGCGAAATCACCAAGGCGAGCCGCACCGGGCTGCGAGTTCTGTTCGCCGTGCTGCTGGCCGCTCCGGCCGTCGGGCTGGTGCGCGCCCTGCCCTCGGTCCCTCGCAGCCCTTCCGCCCGCCCGCTGACGCTCGAAAATGCGGGCCAGGCGGAGCACGTCGACAGCCTGCTCCGGATCCTCGAGCAAGAGGGCCGCGAGATCGACGAGTCCGGCTACCCGGTGAAACGCGCGGTCTACTGGGAGAAGCCGGGTCACGGCGGCCGCTACCCGCTGATCGCCCTTTCCGACTCCGGGTTCGGCCTGCTGCCCACGGTCTTTCCTCCGGCCCAGAACTACGTGGACCTGGCCAGAACCACAGATACCGCGGCGATGCACCGCCTGGGAGCCGCGCTGGTCGTCTCCCGCTGGCCGGTGGAGCACGACGATCTGGAGAAGCTGACCGAGCTCGGCAGGGAGAGGGTCTATCGCTTCGGCGAGCCGCCACCGCCGCCGGTCCGGGTGGACGGCCCCGGTGAGGTGGAGATCTCTTCGTGGGAGGACGAGGAGAAAATCCTGCGGCTCAGCGGCTCTCGGCCGTCCACCAGGCTCGTCGTGGCGCTCACCTTGCACCCCAAGTGGCGGGCGCGACAGGGAGAACGCGAGATCGAGACAGCCCCCCGACGCTGGCGAGGCGTGACGCTGACCGAGATCAGAGGCGCAACCGACGGAGAGATCCGGCTGGAGTACGGCGATACCGCGGCCGAGCACGTTCTTGCGGTCATCGGCGCGGTGTTGCTGCTGGCGGCGCTGATCGGTCTGCTGCTCGGACCGCGTCCGCTGCCGTTCCGCGGCTGGCCCGAGGAGCGCCTGGTGTTCCTGGCGCGGGTTTTCCGCTGGACATTGGCCGGAGCCGGCCTTGTGCTGCTGGCGGCCGCGGCGATCGCCGGCGGGGCCGCCCGCGAGGCGTGGTGGCTCTCGGGAGAGCCACGGGGGACTTCGCTCTCGGCGGTGCTGCATACCGGAGAGCCGATCGAGATCAGGCGCGAACCCGATACTTTCTGCGTGGCCCCCTACACCCGCGACCCGGGCCTGGGTTGCTCCGAGGCCGACCTGGAACCCAGGCTGGCTCCGGCTCCGGTGCGGCGTGGAATGATACCCTCGTGCCTCTCCACGGGCATCCCTCCGGGCGGGCGCACCGAGCTGGTGTTCGCCCTGCCCCGCACAGGCAATAAGCTGGTCGGCGGAGTCCACCCCGTGCCCGGCGAGCCGGGAGGAAGAGCGGAGATTGGCTTTTCGGGCGGCGCCGGGCCGGCTTCGATCCCGCGGACCGAGCCGGCCGGAAAACGCTTTCGGCTGACGATTCCGCCCGGCGCCGAGACCGTCGTATTCATCCTGAAAAACGGGCGCGGGAAACCGGCGCGCCTGTGCATCGAGGCGGCGGTGGTGTCCTCCCGGTGATGGAGCGCGGCGGCCTCAGGCTCCGGCGTTTCCCGTCTTTGCCTCCGAAGCATCGGGAGGGGGCGGGTTGCGCGAGATCATGTCCTCGGCCAGGGACAAAGGCTGAATCGTAGGCACGGCGGGCTCCTTGCGGCGCCGCAGCGCTTTCATCAGGCAGTGGGCGCACATCGGGGCTCCGTCCAGCTCGGCGAGAGCCATGTCCGCGCAGTTGTCGCAAAACACCGGAGCACGTCGAGACAAAAAGCCAGTCCTTCCCGGACGCCCATGCGGCACCCTGCTTTCACCCCCATTCTCGCGCAAGTAAAAAAGTCTCTCTACATTCAATACTAAAGATAGCAACGGTCGAGAGAATCGCAAGGCCTCGAGGGCACGAATCGCGTCGGCTGATCGGGTTTTCTTCGGTCGCGGTCAACGGTGCGCTCGTGGCAGGCAGGAGCAGAACGGCGAGGGACCCTCACGGTCTCCAGCAGAATCAAAGCACCGCCCGCGCGGGGACGACGGGGCTCGTTCGATCAGGCGGTCCGCTCAGTCTCTCGGAAGAAAGCTCTCGCGGCGCAGCCTTCTCAGCCTGAGCCCGGCGTGGATCAGCACCGCGGCCAGCAGCAGGCAGACGGCCAGCAGGGCTCCCAGCAAGGCCCTGGCCTCGGTGGCCGAATCGGCGGCGACCCGCAGCGGCCCGATTCGCACGATCTCCACCGGCTTCGCTCCCGGCTGCTCGGCCACGAAGACCTCCACCGCCTCGGGCTCCAGCCCCGGAATCGCGGCCGCGGTCAGCTCGCGGATCCGATCCTCTTTCGGCGCGGCCCCCTCGGCGACCCGCAGCGCTACCGCGGCCGAGGGCTCGGCGTCACGATCCCTCGACCACAGCGAGCGATCCGCCAGCTCGAGGTGGACCCGCGCGGCCTCCACCTTCCACAGCTCCTCGATCGTGGCCGCCAGGTCGGCGGCCAGCACCCGCTCGCGCCGCAGGTGGAGCTCGGCCGGGCTCGGAATCAGCGAGCCTCCCGAAAAGTGGTCCGCGTCGCCCGGCCCGGCGTCTCCGGGCCGATCGCTGGGCTGTGCGCCGGCCCGGCAGCCCAGCGCGGCCAATCCCAGCAACAGCGAAATCAGGCGCAAAGCCATCGCCGCCGGGCTTTCAGTAGAGCTCGAAGTACCAGGAGGTCGCGGTGCGCGGCGCCGACGACTTGGGGAAGCGGACCGATCTCACCTTGGAGGCGACGCACTTCTTGAGCTTGGGGCTGCCCTGCTGGACCGAGACGCCTACTACGCGGCCGTCTCCTCCCACCGCGATGTTCATGTCGACCCGCTTGGTCGTCTCTCCGTGCATGCACGGCAGGAAGCGGCGCACGTTCTTGTCCATCACCCGGCTGATCTCCGCGGCGGTCAGCTGTCGCTGTCCCCCGCTGTTCGAGGCGCTGCCCAGGTCGACCGCGGAGTTCATCGCCTCCTCGTAGGACATCCCGGGCACGAAGTCGCCGCCCTCTCCCTTTCCCCCTCCCTTGCCGCCGCGGCCGCCGCGACGGCGGCCCTTGCCCCCGCCGCGGCGCTTGTCGACCAGGCCGGCGCCGGTCTTCAGCTGGATCTCGCCGCTGTCGAGCGCGGCGATCAGCTCCTCCTTGTCGAAGCTCTTCTCCTCGCGCCACTGCCGGGAAAGCAGCCAGGCGCCGACCGCCAGCGCGATCACGCCGAGAGCCCCGCCGGCGATCATGAGCTTGAAGGCCAGCCCGCGCTTCTCCGCGCGCTCGGTCTTCTGGATCGCCTCGGCCTCCTCGCGCTTCTTCTTCTCGATGCGATAGCGCTCCAAGAACTCGTCGAAGTCGCCCCAGGCCTTGACCTTCTTGCGCACGCCGGTGTCCATGTCGAGCAGCGGATGCTTGCCCAGCACCTCGCCGCGCAGGATCATCTGGATCAGCTCGCGGTCCGAGAAGGGCCCGTGGTCGAACTTGTCCTTCTGCACCATCCATCGCGCCGCCTCGGACTTGCCGATGCTGCTCAGCACCGAGCCCATGTCGATCGTGGAGACGCGATCCGATCCGGGCGGCCCCGGATCGCCGGCGGTGCCCAGCTTGTCAGAGGGAGGCGCCGGCAAACCGGGCGCCTCGACCATCTTTCCCTCGCCGCTCTTGGGCGGCGGGGGGGCTGCCTTGCCGTCGGCCTTGAAGGTCGGGACCGGCTCCTTGAACCTGGCCCCCGGCTCCTCGACGCCCATCGAGTCGAGGTCGACCTCGATGTCTATTCCGAGATTGTCGTCGACCTTGCCCTCGACCTGCTCGGGAGGCGGCGGGGCGATCGTCTTGGCCAGCCCGGAGATCGCCTCCTTGACCTGGGCGGGATCTTTGTAGCGCTGCATCGCATCGGCCGACAGGCAGCGCGCCACCACTCCGTCCACCTCGCGCGAGAAGCCGTGCAGGCTGGGCGCCTTGAGCGGGCGCTGCGGCGACGCGCCCACGATCAACTCGTAGAAGATCGCGCCCAGCGAGTAGATATCGCTGCGTTGATCGGCGGCCGAACCGTCCTTGATCACCTCGGGCGCCCAGAAGGCCGACTCGGTCTTGCCGCGCCCGGGGTAGCTCTCCATCTGGATGCGGATCACGGACAGGCCCCAGTCGCTGACCTTGACCCGTCCGGCCTTGTTGACCAGAATCGCGCGCGGGCTGAGCCCCCCGTGAAACGTCTTCTTGTGCGCGTAGCTCAGCGCGTTGCAGACGTGGCCCGCGATGTTGTACGCGCCCTTGAAGGAGAACCGCTTGCCCGCCTCCTGGCGGCGCCGCAGCACGGCCCTGAGGTTCTGCCCGTCGACCCACTCCGCGGCGATGTAGATCGTGCCGTCGTCCTCGACCCCCATCCCGTACGTGGCCCGGATGTTGCGATGCGTCAGTGCGGAGGCTTGCTTGACCCTGGTGCGCAGCCTGTCGACGTCGGCCTCGTCCGGAATCGAGCCGGGCGGCAGAACCCGCAACGCGACCACCTTGGAGTCCTTGGTGTCCCGCGCGCGGTAGACCTGGCCCAGATCGCCGCTTCCCGCGAGGTCCTCGATCTCGAAGCGTCCTCCGAGCACCGTTCCCTCGGAGAGAATCTCTGGTTCCATGGGCTCCCTTTCGAAAAGATCGACTCGAATCCGGCGGGTCGATTATTAGCCGACGGAGGGGAATCGCGCAACCTCGCAGCCGCCGATCCCGGTCGCCGAAATCCGCCCAGCCGGCGATTCCCCCTTGGCTGCGAAACGCTCGGCTTTCCGCCGGCCGCCTACTCCGGAACGTAGTCCGAGCAAAACTCCTCGATCACGAAATCGTTGATCGCGTCCGCCAGCGAAATCGTGCCGCCCACCTCGTCGATGTCGTACACCTGCGCCGAGGTGGCCTCCGGGATCGACGACTGGTCCTGGTAGTCGGTGAAGAAGCCGGGCTCCACGTCCGCGTCGCCGGTCGGCCCGCCAAGGTGAGCGGCGAAGCTGGCCACGCGAATCGTCTGCTCTTGCAGCGCCTGGACGGTCTCCTCGTAGGTGTGAACGGCCGGAATTCCGCTGCTGAAGCTGTCCGGATGCTCGCGGAAGGTGTCGTCGGTGGCGTGGATCACGACCCGCAGGGTCAGATCCTGGTCGCGCCACTGGTAGCTCGAGGCGGCCTCGTGGAGCGCGTCGAGGGTGTTCTCCGGCCAGTCGCTGTTGGTCGCATTCGACTGGGTCTGCTGGTTGGTGGAGGTGTGGTTGTACCAGTTGTTGAAGTCGCTCTTGATCTCGGCCACCGAGGTGTAGGTCTGCGGGCTGACCAGCAGCACGTCGTCGACGAAGACGCACAGCCCGAAGTGCGGGTCGTCGTCTGCCGAGATCTCCTCGGCAGTCTCCCAGACCAGCCCGATCTCGTCCTCAAGGGTCGAGAGATAGCCCGACATGGTTGTGGACACGTCTATCACGAAAACGATATCAATCTTCTCGTAGCACTCCGTGTCGGTGTCGATATCCCCGTCCGTATCAGAATCGGAATCCGAGTCGGAGTCAGAGTCCGAGTCCACGTCCGAGTCGCTATCCCCGTCCGCGTCCGCGTCTCCGCCCGTATCGAAGCGCCCCCCGTCGTCCGCCCCGTCGCAACCCCAACCGACGATTGCGAGCACCGCGATGACGACGAGAACAACCGAGTAGCGCGCAGGTGACATACATAACCTCCTTGTCGAAGCCTTGCCTCGCTCATCATAACGCAAAGCCAAAACATTCGTAACAAAAACCGACCAGCTTCAGGGGCTCCGCCCCAGCGGGGCGTCGCACCGGGCGCATGGACGTCCGCCGGCCCGCGGAGTGCTGGCGAGCGCAGTTGTCCTGGCTGGGGCGCAGGCGGTCTCTTCCTCTTCAAAAATGGCTCATCCGGATCCAGCCGTTTTCATCTCCGCGTCCGTGCGCCGCGCCCTGTT
>CAZHCG010000178.1:0-8207 GCA_964530995.1 uncultured Myxococcales bacterium | reverse complement strand
GGCGCACGGACGCGGAGATGAAAACGGCTGGATCCGGATGAGCCAAAAAGGAGCGTTCGCTTCATTTGGCAGCACGACGAAATCGATCGCTTCGCAGCTCGTCCAAGTCGAGTGCGTCAGGAAATGGGCTCCGAGGATGGGAAGCTACTACTTCTTCGAGGGGTACGCGGGCATGGGCTCGGCGCGAGACGTACTGGCCAAGATCGAGGCGAGCGACTTCTCCCTGGCGGATCACTTCACGCTGCCGTACGAAGATTGGTGGGACGACTTCTACACGCCCATGGAGCGCCGCATCGACCAGCTGCGCGGCGAGTACGCCGGCGATGCCGAGGCGCTGGCCGCGCTCGACGAGATCGCCCGCGAGCCCGAGATGCACCGGCGCCACCCGGACTACTACGGCTACGAGCTCTTCGTGGTGCAAAGAGGTTGACGGACCCACGCGGCCCCGACGTCGGTTTGGGCAATCCCCGGAAGAAGGATTCGAAGATGTCCAAGCGCAGGCGCCAATCTCCTCGTCCGTCTCTTGATCCAGCGGTGATACGGAGATATTCCACTGGCGTGATTCGCGAACGCTTGGCGGTTCTGCTCGCGGTCTCCGTCTGGCTGGCGGCGCTGCTGGTGCTCTTCGTGGCGGTCGGGCCCAACCTGGCTCGCACGCTGTCGCATCTGTTCGTCGGCATGGAGGGCGCGCTGCCCTCCCTCACCAGCGGCTTCGCCTTGCCCGTGCTGGGGGAGCCCTCGCACCCGCTGTTCGTGCTGGTCTGGGGCGTGTTGTTCGGCGGACCGCTGGTGATCGGCGTCCAGGCGCTGCGGCTCGACGAGCAACGCCTGCTCCGTTTCCACGCAGCCGCGGCGACCCTCTATCTGGCGCTCGCCGGCTTGATCGGAGTGCTGCTCCTGGCCGGGGTGTTCCTGCCGTTCGCCGCGCTCTGAAGCGAGCTTTCACCGATCGTATCAGGTCCGAAGGCAGTTCGAGCGGCGGTGGGGGTGAACTTTATTGCAACTGTTCTGCCCGAACGTCCGACACCTTCCACCCTCTCGACCGTCCATCCCTCGCGCTCCAGCAGCGCCCCGATCCCCTCCTCGCCCAGCAGGTGGCCGGCGCCGACCGCGACGAACAGCGAGCCGTGGATCTCGGCCAGCTCGCGAATCCGCTCGGCCATCGCGCGGTTGCGCTCGGTGAACAGCGCCTCCCAGAGCGGCTCGAGCCCGGGGTTCTCCTCGATCGGTCGCCGCAGCAGATCCTCCAGCCGCCGCGCGTCTCCGCTCTTCCAGGCCGAGATCAGCTCCTCCAGCTCGCCGCCGGCCTGCAGCGAGCCCTCCAGCGCGTCGACCAGCATCAGCTCCTGGACCTCGAGCGGCAGCGAGTCGAGGACGTCGAGCTGCGACTCGGCGCTCTCGAGCTGGACCACGGGTTTGCGTCCGCCCGCGCGGCGCATCAGCTGCACGTCGATTCCCAGCTCCGGGCGCAGCCCTCGCTCGGCGAGACGCATCTGGAGCAGGGTCAGCGCGGCGAACCAGGGCTCGAAGCGCATCAGCCCGGGCGCGAGCGCTCCGACCGCCTGCATCTCGCCGGAGACGCGCTCCCAGGTCTCGGGGTCCACCACCTGGTCCAGCGTGCGTCCGGGCGGCAGCAACGCGCGGTTCATCACCTCGCGCGCCAGCCTCTCGGGGTCGATCCCGTTCAGATCCACCTCGACCGCCAGCGCCTCGCAGCGCTCGAAGGCCGCCAGCAGCGCCGGGTCCAGCGGGTAAAAGCTCTCGTCGCCCACGTGGACGGTGCCCAGCAGCTGCACGACGCGCCCGGAGTCGCCCGGCGGAGCCGCGCGCCAGAGCAGCAGCTCCCGCCGCTCTTCCGCCTCGGGCGCGGCCGAGAGATTTTCGTCGGCTCGCGCGCCGGCGGCGTGCTCTTCGGCGGCGGGCTGCGCCGCGCTCCCGCAACCGACGCCGGAGATCGCGGCCAGCGCGGTGAAGAGAAACAGCGATGTCCTGCTCATCGTCATCTCCGTCCCTCCGGCCGCGCTCCGCTCAGATTCCGATCGAGCCGGCGACTCGCACGGGCATGCGCTCCTCGATCTCTCCGTGGGCCAGGACCACGGCATCCTTGCCCGCCGCGCGCAGCAGGCGGGCCAGCGGGAGCCGCAGCGCGGGCTTGACCAGCAGCAGCGGACCAGGCAGAGGCTCCAATCCCGCGGCGATCGCCTCGACCGCCTCTGCGCTCAGCTCCGCCGGCAGCGCCAGCCTCTTGCCGCGGGCCGTCGGCGTCAATCCGTCTTCCAGCACGGACTCCAGCTCGTCGTCGAGCACGGCGACCTCGAGCTCCCGTCCTCCACCGGCCACCCGGCTCGTGATCAGCGGCGCCAGGCGCTGGCGAGCCCGCTGCAGCAACTCGTCAGGCTCGAGCCCGGCCGGCTCTCGGGCCACCGCCTCCAGCGTCTCGGCGAGGTGCTCGGCGCCGATCCCCTCCAGCTCGAGCGCGTGGAGCAGGTCGGCCAGGCCGGCCAGGGAGACGCGGCCCGGCACGGTCTCGCGGACCAGCACTGGCCGGGACGCCGCCAGCCGGTCTAGCAGCTCCTGCGTCTCGTCGAGCCCCGGCGGCCGATCTTCGCCGCGCTGCTCGAAGCGACCGCTCTCCCTGTCGCGCTGCGCGCCCCTGAGCCGCTCGGAGCGCAGGCAGATCAGACCCGCGGCCAGCAGCGCGCCGCCCAGCAGCGCAAACGGCCAGACCGGCAGACCCGGAACCAGCCCCAGCGCCAGGGTGAGCAACGCCGCGGCGAGCAGGGCGCGCGGCTGGCGGCCGACCTGCTCGCCGAGCTGTCGGCCGAGCCGCGCCTCGGCGTCGCCCTGGCCGACGCGGGTGACCAGCATCCCGGCCGCGGTGGAGATCAGCAGCGCCGGGATCAGGTTGACCAGCCCGTCGCCGACGGTCAGGCGGCCGTAGACCCGGAGCGCCTCCGCCGCGGACATCCCGTGACGGATGATGCCCACCGCCAGGCCGCCCAGCACGTTGACGAAGATGATCACCATCGAGGCGACCGCGTCGCCGCGTACGAACTTCATCGCTCCGTCCAGGGCGCCGAAGTAGTGGCTGCGCCGTTCCAGCGCCTCGCGGCGACGGCCGACCTCGCGCGAGGAGACGGCTCCGGCGCGCAGGTCGGCGTCGATCGCCAGCTGCATTCCGGGCAGGGCGTCGAGGGTGAAGCGCGCCGCTACCTCGGCCACCCGTTCGGCGCCCTTGGTGATCACCAAAAACAGCACCATCGCCAGGATCCCGAAGATCACCGCGCCGACCAGGATGTCTCCGCCGACCAGCACGGTGCCGAACGCGCCGATGATGCGGCCGGCGTCCGCCTCGGTCAGGATCAACCTCGTGGAGGCGACGTTGAGCGCCAGGCGGTAGAGCGTGGCGACCAGCAGCACGGTCGGGAAGGCTGTCAGCTCGATCGGCCGTGGCGCCAGCAGCGCCAGGCAGAACACCACCGCCGCCAGGCAGAGGTTGATCCCCACCATCAGGTCGATCAGCCAGGGAGTCAGCGGCACCACCAGCATCGCCACCACGGCGAGCAGCAACGCGACCAGCGCCGCGTCTGCGCCGGGGAACGACGCCGCCGCTCTTGACGACGCTCTCGTTTGGCGACGGCCCATTTCCTCCTCCGGTCGGCGAGCGATAACACGACCGGCCCGGCGAGGAAAGGAACGACGGCGTTTGGTGGTACAATCGAGAAGGAAAGAGGAGCGAGATGAAAAAAACGGCCTCGATCGACGTGAGCGTCTCCAACAACTCCGCGCTGTCCGGTCTTGCCGGCTCGGACGGGCTGGTCTCCCTGGTCGAGCTGTCCGGGGTCCTGGAGGTCTTCTACAACGCCTCGCTGCCGGACTGCGAGGTCCGCGATCTGCTGGACCAGCTGAGCGGGGCTCCGATCGGTCTCTATGTCCAGAACAACCTGGACGATTCCTGCACCCCGGTTCCCGAGGGCTGCCCGTAGATCGAGCCGGATTTGCCGGGGCGTTTGCCGACGAGGATCCACGATACCTCTGCTTGGCGATCGGCGAAGAGAAATCCGGTTCGATTCGTAAAAAAAGATATCGTCCTTTGCCGAAACACGAGAAGGTTTGTTACGAGAAAAGCGACAACGACAGGACATTCCATGAAACACGTTTTTTTTTCGATTCGAGACAGTCTTCTTGCCTGCACGCTGGGCTGCGCGATCTGTTGTTCCTGCGGGTCGGAGCCCGGGGAGAGCGGCTCGCGGGACGAAAACGATCTCGGAACAGGGCGGATGGCGTGCCGGCTGAAGAAACCCTCCGTAGCTTTCGAGGACGACATCCACCAGCTCAACCGCTTTGCGATTTCGCCGTCCTTCGAGACCTTTTTCGAGCCCGGCGAGGCGACCCGCGCCGACTGGAAGCAGGGGATCGGGGTCGTGCTCGAGGCCGAAAAGGGCCGCGCCGGGTCCCTTCTTTTCGCTTCGCCTTTCATGCTTCATTCCGAGCGGGAATCGAAGCTCGAGATCGAGCTGTCCTCGAAGGGGGAGGCAGCCGTCGATCTGCTGTGGCGCGATGAACGCTGTAAGGTTTTTGGCGACGAGTGCCGCAAGACGCTGCACGCACCCGCCGGTCGTGGGCAGCTGGAGGCGGTGTTCGAAGAAGGCGAGCTGACCGGATCGATCGCCGAGCTGCGGCTGGATTTCACGGGCGTCGAGAGGCTGACGGTGCACCGGATCAATCTGCCGCGCAGCGCGCCTCACTCGAAAAAGCCGAGCGCGCGAAAATGGCTCGGACGCGGGAAGAACGGCATCCAGCGCATTCGCGACGGCGGACGTCTGGGCTGGCGGATCCCTACCGGGGGAGTTCTCGAATGCCGCTATCCCGAGGATGCGCCCCCTGATCGACGTCCTCCTTCCGAGCTTTCGATCCGGGTCGATTCCAACCGCGCGCCGGTTCAGTTCTTCGAGCTGGAGGCGACTTGGTCCGGGGGCCGGGAGGAGACCGCCGCCCGGTTCGTGGGCTCTTTCGTCAACCAGGAGAACGAGGAGTGGACGACTATCCCTCTCGAGGCCCCCGCAGGCGAGGTCGATGGTCTGAACGTTTCCCTCATCTGCTACAAGAATTGCGACGCGATCGATGAGGCCGGGCTGTCGCTCGCCGTGGAGCAGCCTCGTTACCGTTATCGCGTCTCTTCTCCAGGCGCCGAATCACCCAAGAACCTGGTGCTGATCGTGCTGGACACCCTGCGCGCCGACAGGCTGCCGATCTACGGCGGCGACGCTGCCTCGGCGCCCTTTCTGCGAAAGTGGTCGAAGAGCGCGACCATCTACGAACGCTATGTCTCCGGGGATACCTGGACCCTGCCGGCTCACGCGACGATGTTCACCGGGCGCTATCCGCTGATGCACCTGGATGGCGAGAAGAAGCTGTTTCCCTTTCTGCCGCTCTCAGAGCAGACGATCGCCGAGCAGCTGGCGGATCGCGGTTATGCGACTCGGGCCCTGGCGGACAGCTGTGTGATGGACTACACGTCCAGGCTCGATCAGGGGTTCGATCGGTTCATCAACGCCTACGAGCCGATCGCTCACAAGGCGGACCGCGCCCTGGCTCAGCTCGACGAGCTCGAAGAGCAGGGTGCTCCCTTCTTCTTGTTCTTCCACAGCTACGAGATCCACAGCCCCTACTCCTACAACGCGCGCTCCGCTTCGTGGGTGCCGCGCGGCTCGGTTCCGGCTCCCTCCCACATGCCCCGGAACCGCAAGAACTTCGCCATCGGTCGCGAATCGACCGTGGACTGGCTCGAGACCGGTCACACCGAGAAGAAAGTGGAGCACCTGCTCGCCGCCTACGACTCCGCGATAGCCGAATCCGATCGTGCCTTGCGCAGACTGATCGAGAGAATAGAGAGCAGCGAGCTGGCAGACGACACGGTGATCATCGTCACCTCGGATCACGGAGAGGAGTTCATGGAGCACCAGCGCGTGGGCCACGCGCCGCGGCTTCCCTACCTCGAGACCGTGCATGTACCGCTGCTGGTCAAGATGCCCGGCCAGACCGGGGCCGAGCGGATTTCGACCCTGACCAGCCAGACGAGCTTTCCGCGGATTGCGCTCGAGGCGATCGGCCAGCCGGTTCCGAAGCGGATGAGGAACAACGACGGGCAGGCGTGGGCCGCCAGCTTCGAGAACCTCGGCAGGAGTCGCGACAAGTACCGCGCGGGAATCTTTTTCGAAGATCTGCATCTGCTGGCCGTCTGCGATCTGCTCCGGATGAGGATCGCGAGCGAAGAGCTATATCGCGTGGATTTCCGGGCCGCGCCTGGGCGAGGCCGATACGAGCCGCTCGACGGAGCCGAGAAAAAGAGACGCGCCAAGACGATCGACCGGATGCGCGGGTTCCTGCTGGCGAAGCTGAAGGAGTCCTACGGCACAAGGAGATCCAAAGGATCCGGGGCCGGGGCCGAAGCCGAGCCCGTGCCGCCGGAGGACGGTGGCGTAGGAGATTCCGACGGCGTGTCGGAGCGGGGATCGCCCGACGAGGAGAACGAGGATTCGCTCACCTTGCGGCAGATGCGCGCGCTGGGATACATCGAGTGATATCCGTTGCGATCGCCCGCGGCCTCAGGCGTAGATGCGGACGGGCAGATCCGCCAGGCTGTCGACCATCGCGTCGGGACGCTCGGCGGCCAGCACGTCGGCGGAGTGCGCTCCGTAGGTCACGGCGCAGGTGCGCAGACCGGCGGAGCGGCCGGCGCGGATGTCGTAAGTGGTGTCGCCCACCATCCAGGATCGCTCCGCGGCGGCGCCGGTGCGCTCTATCACCTGCAGGACCACCGCCGGATCCGGCTTGGGGGGGATCCCGTCGGTGCCGTTGACCAGCTGGAAACGGGCTGCCAGCCCCAGCTCCTCGGCGACGCGCACGGCCTGGCAGGTGCGCTTGGAGGTGGCGATCGCCAATAGCGAGTCGCGCAGCGAGTCCAAACAATCCAGCACGCCGGGAAAAACGGCCGATCTGCGCGAGCATTGCGAGGTGTAGTCCGCCCGGTAGGCTTCGGCCGCCTCGTCCGCCCGGTGGGTCAGCTCGCGAGGGAGCAGGTCGACGTACATCTCTACCAGCGGCAGCCCGATCAGCGGGTAGATGTCGGAGAACGGGCGCAGCCGGGAGCCGACCGCCTCCAGCCCGGCGTTGATCGAGGAGGCGATGTCGTCGCGGCTGTCCACCAGCGTGCCGTCCAGATCGAAGACCACTACGTCGATCCCGGTGGATTCGCGGCGCTCGCCCATGCAGCGGCTCTCCCGTGTTACAAGAGGTCTGATTTCTGTTAACCACCTTACAGAAATGCCGCTCGAGAACAAAGAAATAGCGTCGATTTCTTTCGTTGGATTGGTTTGCGCCTGCCTGGCGCTCGTCTCGCCGGGCTGCCGCTGCGACGGCGCGGCGCGGGATTCCGAGCCGGAGGAGGAGGCGGCCGGGGAGACTCTGGAGGCGCTGGAGCTGACGACCGGCGGCGCCGATCCGGACGCCGAGCTGCCGCTGGTGCTGGGCATCCACGGGCTGGGCGATTCGCCGCGAGGCTTTCGCGGCCTGTACCGGGACCTGTCCCTGCCCGCCCGCGTGGTGCTGCCGCGGGCGCCGACGAGCTACGGGCGCGGCTTCGCCTGGTTTCCGGCGCGCTACCTGGACGAAGACGAGCAACGGCTGGCGGATGGGATCGCCGCGGCCGCGGATCGCGTCGCCGCGTTGATCGAGCGGCTGGTCGCCGATCGGCCCGGCCGCGCCGCGCCGATCGTCAGCGGCTTCTCCCAGGGGGGAATGATCTGCTTCGCGCTGGCGGTGCGCCACCCCGACAAGATCCGGCTGGCCGTACCGATCGGCGGGGCGCTGCCGCTTCCCCTGCGGCCGCGGGAGGTGGAGGACCCCGACCGCTTTCCGCCGATCCGCGCGCTGCACGGGGCGGACGATCGGCTGGTGCCGGTCGAAGGGGCACGCAAGGCGGTCGAGGCTCTCGACGCCGCGGGGCTGGACGCGGAGCTGGAGGTCTTCGCCGGCGTGGGGCACGCCGTCCCGCCGCGAATCCGCCGCCGCCTCCACACCCTGCTGGCCCGCGCGCTGTGAGGAGCCATCCGCGCTGTAGGGTTTTTTCAAGGAGCGCTGAGTCGTATCGGTGGGTGACACCGGGCGGCTTCGAGGCGGGGCGAGGCGAATCTGCTCTTTTCGAG
>CAZHCG010000177.1:0-8230 GCA_964530995.1 uncultured Myxococcales bacterium | reverse complement strand
CGAGCGGATCAGGAAGTGGCAGGACGAGCTCGTCACCCAGGGCCGGGAGGAAGGCGAGGCCACGGGAGACGAGAAAGCCCGCCGGCGGATGGCCGCCAGGATGCTGGCCGCTGGCATCTCCATCGCCGAGGTGTCGAGCCTGACCGAGCTCGACGAGGACACCCTTCGATCGCTTGCAGTAGACTGACAGCCACGCGCAGGACGTCCCGACAGGGACTCCTCGGTAGAAAAGATCCACTTCTTCGATCCGCCGGTCAGCGTTCGTCCGCCACCGACGACCTGCTTCCGGCCCGCCCGGTTTTCGTCGCGCTTCAGCCGCGGCGGTGCTCTCGTACCTCTCGGGATACCAGGGCCGAGAGCCGGGCTATGAAGACCCCGGTCTCCAGGAACACCACCGCCATCGCGACCCAGACCAGCTCGGTGGGAAAACGCTCTGTCAGACCCAGCGCCGGCAGCGCGGCCGCGGCGTGGATCGCGGCCATCACCCCCATCACCGTGCCGCCGATCACCAGCGTGTGGAAGGCTACCGCGTCCAGCACCCGCACGCGCCGCTCCGGAGGAAGGGCCAGGAACTCCTCCTTGCGCGGCAGGCTGAGCCACCTCTCGGGCAGGCGGTGGATCGCGGCCGCCGCCAGGGCGACCAGCGCGCCCAGAGCGCCGGAGACCAGCCACATCAGCATCCACTCCGCCAGCGAGGCGCCGGACCAGGCATCGGGCCTTCCTTCGTAATCGAAGTGGACCGGGATCGTGTCCGGCAGGCGCGAGAACGCCAGCAGGGCCAGCGCGCCGTGCGCGATCCACAAGACGGCCAGGGGCCAGGCGCGCCGCCGGGCCGGCCTCGCCCCCGGGTCTCTCTCCTCCGCCCGTGCCGGGTTCATGATCGACAGATGCCACGACGCCGCTCGCCGGGCAAGCGGCGCCCACGACGAAAAAAACATCCCAACCGGGGTTCTGGCCCGAAGCCGGCCGCCGCGATAGTATCTCCGGGTGCGTTTCACCTTCTACACCACGACGATCTTCCTGATCTGCGCCTGGATCGCCGCGGGCTGCGGCTATCGGTCGGCCTCGACGCCCCTGCCGGCCGGCTATCGATCCGTCTCCGTGCCGGCGGTGGAGAACCGCACCGCCCACGCCGGCCTGGCGGCGGAGCTGACCGCCTCGCTGCGACGCCAGCTGGCGCGCCGGGGCGCCGTGGTCGTGCCCGAGGGAGAAGGGGCGCCCCGGCTGCTGTGCGCCGCGATCGAGGCCGACGGAGAGGCCGGGACCCTCGGCGCCGAGCAGGGCAAGCTGGTACCGGTCGACACCCTGTGGCGGATCGAGCTGGAAGGCGAGCTGGTGCGCGCCGACGGACGCAGCCTGGCCGGACCGATCCGCGTCAGCGCCAGCGGACGCAGCATCTACGGACAGAGCGCGGCCGAGGCCGAAGCGCTCGGGCGCAGAGAACGATCGAGCCTGGTCGACGCGGCAGCCCGCCGCCTGCTGGACCGCCTGAGCGACTCTCCGCCGCGGCCGAAACGGGATTGACGGCGAGCGCGCTTGGTTCATAATCGTCGACTGCGCGGACCGGAGCCTCCATCTACCGGTTGCAGCGGGGCGGGTGGGAGCGATTGACCCGAAACCAGCTCGGGTGTCGCTCCGCTGTGAAGACGCCCCGGGCAGCAGAACACGGAGGTTCCGATGACTGTCACCCTGACCGGAAAGAACCTGACCATCGAGCAGATCGAGGCCGTCGCCCGCAGGGGCGAAAAGGTCGCGCTGCACCCGGACGCGATCGCGCGGATCGAGAAGTGCCGCGAGTTCGTCAACGAGCGGATCGAGGCGCGCGAGATCATGTACGGCGTCAACACCGGGATCGGCGAGTTCTCCGAGGTGGTGCTCAGCGACGAGCAGACGCAGCAGTTCCAGCGCTACCTGATCTACAACCACGCCGCCGGAATCGGCGAGCCGGTTCCCGAGGACCAGGTCCGCGCCGCGATGCTGCTCAGGGCCAACGTGCACGCCAACGGTCGCTCGGCCTGCCGCAGGGAGATCACCGAGACCCTGCTCGCCCTTCTGAACGAAGGCGTGACCCCGGTGGTCTGCAAGAAGGGCTCGGTCGGCGCCTGCGGGGACCTGGCCCCGATGAGCCAGGTCGCGCTACTGATGATGGGCGAGGGGGAGGCGTTCCACCGGGGGACGCGGATGCCCTCGGCCAGGGCGATGGAGAAGGCCGGAATCCCGGTCCCCGGCCTCGAGGCGCGCGACGGCCTGGCCACGATCAACGGCTCCAACCTGCTCAACGCGATCGGCGCGCTGGCGATCTACGACGCCGAACGCTGGCTCAAGCAGGCCGAGGTCGGCGCGGCGATGACCCTCGAGGCGCTCAAGGCCAACATGAAGCCCTACGACACGCGCCTCCACGAGCTGCGCGGCTTTCGCGGCGCGGTCACCTGCGCGGCCAACCTGCGCAAGGTGATGGACGGCTCGGACCTGCTCTCTGGCAGGGAGAAGGTCAAGGTCCAGGACGCCTACTCGATGCGCTCCACGCCGCAGGTGATCGGCGCGGCCCGCGACCAGCTGCGCTGGACCCGCGAGCAGGTCGAAATCGAGGCCAACGGCGTGGGCGACAACCCGATCTTCCTGGCCGACGACAAGGTCGTGCTGACCGGGGCCAACTTCCAGGGCACCCCGGTCAGCATGCCGATCGACACCCTCGGCGCCGCACTCACGATGGTCTGCGTGCTCTCCGAGCGGCGGCTCAACCGGCTGACCAACCCCGCGCTCTCGGTGGGGCTGCCCGCCTTCCTGACCAAGGGCGCCGGGATGATGTCGGGGATGATGCTCAGCCAGTACACCGCGGACATGCAGATCGTCGAGCAGCGGATCCTGTCCGCCCCGGCCTTCACCCAGTCTATCCCGGCCGCCGCCGACCAGGAGGACTTCGTCTCGATGGGGATGAACTCCTCGCGCAAGACGCGCCAGATCCTGGACGTGGCCAACGGCGTGCTCGGCATCGAGCTGATGGCCGCGGCCCAGGCTCTCGATTACCGCGACTACGCTCCCGGAGCTGGCACCCGCGCGGCCGTCCGGGCGGTGCGCGAGCGCGTCGAGTTCCTCGATGAGGATCGCCCCCTCTACCCCGACCACAACGAGATGCTGGACGCGACCAAGAAGCTCGAAATTCTGAACGCGGTCGAATCCGAGATTGGCGAGCTGGCCACCTATTGACCCCAACGTTGCGAAAAACATCGAGATGAAACGCGCCGAGGTGCGTCAGCCGTGGACGAGCGGAGCGTTTTGGGGACGAAAGCGAACTCACCGTTCGTTGACTCCCAAAAACGTGAGCACGGCCACGGATGGCGTGCATTGGCGTGAGCGACAGCGTTTTCAGCCGATGGCTTTTTGCAACGTTGGGGTTGAGTTACACTCCGCTTCTCGAGAGGGAGGCGAACCGCGATGCGCGTTCCGTGGATGCTGCAGCGGCCGGTGGACAGACCGCGAACACTGGGCTTCTGCTACTTCCTGCGCCAGTTCATCCAGATGCGCTGGGCGGCGTGCGCCGGCGCCGCGGCCACGATCGCGACCAGCCAGCACGTGCTGGAGATCTCGTTCGAGTACTCCTGGCTGTACGGGATCGTTGTCGCGATGCTGGCCTACAACGCCACCTTCTACTTTCTGCTGGAGCACTCCGTCCAAAGCGGCTTCATCGCCGACTTCGGCGAGCAAAAGCAGGTTCCGGTCACGCGGCTGCTTGCGCTGGGCCAGATTCTGCTCGACCTGATCTCGCTGTTCTGGCTGCTGCACTTCGCGGGCGGGCTGGTCAACCCGTTCGTGCTGTTCTTCCTGCTGCACGTGGTCGTGGCCGGCACCCTGCTCGAGGCCCGCCCCGCCCTGCTCGTCGCCCTGCTGGCCTCGGCGCTGGTCTTCGCGCTGGGGCTCTCGGAGCGCCTCGGCCTGCTGGAGCACTACCATCCCAGCGAAATCCTCGGTGAGACCGATCCCACCGCCAGCTGGCTGTTCGTGGTGGGGCTGCCCGCGGTGATGACGGTCACGATCCTCGCCCTCTCGTTTTTGACGATCGTGATCATGAACGAGCGGGGCAGACGCCGCGACCAGATCCTGGCCCTCAGCGAGGAGCTGGACCGCAAGAACCGCAAGCTGATGCGGGTCGACCAGATGCGGCAACGCCTGCTGGCCGTCGCCTCCCACGATCTCAAGTCGCCGATCGCGGCCGTCTCGAGCTACCTGATGGGAATGCGCGACGGATACCTGGGCGACCTGAGCAAGGAGCAGCGGCGCGTGCTGGATCGATCGCTGAATCGGCTCTCCAGGCTGCGCGACTTCGTCACCGACGTGCTGGACTGGACCAGCATCGAGCGCGGGGCTCTGCGGCAGAACATGCACATGGTCGAGCTGGGAGACATCCTGCGCGCCGTGGTCGACGATCACCTCGAGGCCGCCTCGGAGAAGAACATCGACCTCGAGGTCGAGATCGAGGAGGATCTCCCCAAGGTGGTCTGCTCGGCGGAGCGCATCACGCAGGCGTTCGACAACCTGGTCTCCAACGCGGTCAAGTACACGCTCGACGGCGGAAGCGTGGAGGTCGAGGCTCAGCAGGTCGACGACCGGGTGCTGGTCTCGGTCGCCGACACCGGGATCGGCATCTCGCAAAAGGACCTGGAGAACCTCTTCCAGGACTTCTTCCGCTCCTCGTCGGTCAAGGGCAAGTTCGAGGGCACCGGGCTCGGCCTCTCGGTGGTGCGCAGAATCGTGGGCGCGCACAACGGCCGCGTCTGGGCGCGCAGCGAGCTGAACAAGGGCACCACCTTCTACGTGGAGCTGCCGATCCGCCAGACGCGGCGCTAGACCATGCCGCCGCCCAGGTAGGGGCTCAGCCCAGCGCGTCCATCGCGAAGTAGCCCAGAAACAATACCGCGATCACGTACACAGACACGCCAGCCCGGCGCCAGCGGCGGATCGCCAGGTGCGTGATCGCGTACAGGACGAACCCGATCCCCAGCCCGTTGCTGATGTTGTAGGTCGCCGGCATCGCCAGGATCGCCCCCAGCGCCGGGATCGCCTCGGCCGCGTCCTTCCAGTCGATGTCGGCCGCCGCGCGGAACATCAGCGCGCCGACGCCGAACAGGGCCGGAGCGGTGGCAAAGGACGGCACGGCCTCGATCAGCGGGTAGAACGGGAGGGCCAGCAGGAACAGCGCCGCGACCACCAGCGCGGTCAATCCGCTGCGCCCGCCCGCGACCACGCCGGTCGCGCTCTCGATGTAGGTGGTGACCGTGCTCGTGCCCAGCAGCGAGCCGACCATCGTCCCGACCGAGTCCGAGAAGAAGGCCCGCCTGGCCCGCGGCAGGCTGCCGTCCTCGCGCAGGTAGCCGGCGGTGTAGCCGAGCCCCATCAGCGTGCCCATCGTGTCGAACAGGTCGAGGAACAGCATGGTGAAGACGACCGTGATCATCTCCGGCCGCAGCAGATCGGACAGCCCGAAAGCGGCGGCGCCGAGCGTCTCGGACGGCAGGGACGGAGCGGCGACCAGCCCCTCGGGAGCACTCGCCGCCCCCAGCAGCGCGGCCAGCAGCCAGGTCGCCGCGATCCCGATCAGGATCGCGCCGGGGAGCCTGGCGGCGAGCAGCGCCACCGTGATCGCCAGCCCGCCGGCGGCGGCGATCACGGCCGGCGATCCCAGATCGCCCAGCGCGACCAGCGTCGACTCGGCGTCGACCACCAGTCCCGCCTTTTGCAGCCCGATGAAGGCGATGAACAGCCCGATCCCGGCGGTGACCGCCCGCACCAGCGTCCCTGGCATGGTCGCGATCAGCCGCTCGCGGAGGCCGAACAGAGACAGCACCGCGAACACCACCCCGGACAGCAGCACGCCGGCCAGGGCCGTGGGCCACGGAACGCCCATCTGGCCGCAGACCGTGAAGGCGAAAAAGGCGTTGAGCCCCATTCCCGGCGCCAGCGCAAACGGGTAGCGCGCCCAGAACGCCATCACGATCGTGGCCGCGGCCGAGGCCGTGCAGGTAGCGAAGAAGATATCCTGGCGAGGCATCCCCGCAGCCGAGAGGATGTCGGGGTTGACCACCACGATATAGGACATCGTGACGAAGGTGGTCACGCCGGCCAGGATCTCCCGCCGGATCGAAACGGGCCCGCCCCCGGGCCCCGACCCGCTCCTGTCGGATCTCTCCGCTCGGCTCTCGTCCCTCATCGTCTCGCCCCGCTCAGGATGGCACGCGAGAAGCTGCCCGCAACCGCGTCCGCCAACCTGGTCAGCCGGCTCCAGGGAGGCACGTCGACGCGCAGTCCGTCGGCGTACAAGAGGCCGACCACTCTGGATTTGAGCAGGACCGGGATCGCCAGCGCCCGATCCGGCCGGCCGCCGAGGGCCGCGGACAGCACCCCGTCCGCCGGATGGCGCGTGAGCGGTCCGAGCTGCATCTCGCGATCCTCGACCGCCCGCGCCAGGGACGAAGGAGCGGTCGCCGGTATCCAGAAGGAACGGATCGACTCCTTGCTGGTGTCCCGCCCTGCGATGTCGAAGCCGCGGATCTCGCCGCGACGCACGGCGAAGAAGGCGGCCCGATCGGCCAGCCTGAGCAGATAGCGCAACGCCAGCGAGATCGCCTCGTCGCGGCTTTCGCAGCGGGCGATCGCGTCGATCAGCTCACCTTCGGAGGGCCCGCGCCGGACCTTCGTAGCGCGCTCGGCGCCCGAATCCCGCTCCGCCTCGCCGCCCGAGGCGGGAGGAGCCGCGGCCGCAATCCACGAGTCGTCTATCGAGCGGATCGGTTTCGACTCGACCGGCGTCGCCTCGGTTCCGGCGCCGACCCGCTCGATCGGCCGCCGCAAAACCGCTCCGCCGCCGCGCTCGGCAGTGCTCGGCACCCGGTAGCCGGCTCCCGCCGGCCCGGATTCGCGAAAAGCCTCCCCCCCCTTCGATGATCGAGCGATCGTCCGAATGCGCGCGGTATCGAACGCGGTCTTCCCCGTTGCGCCGGCCATCGCGACCTCCGCCGCAGCGGGCCTGCCCGCGGCCGCGGGGCCGCGCGGCCTGCGGAAACGCACCGTGTCGCGCGCGCCGGGCTCGCGTTCCGTCTCGGTTTGCTCCTCGCCGCTGCTGCGCGTCACCAGCGGAATCGCGCGCATCGCGTCCTCGATCGAGTCGACCCCGCCGGAGCCTCCGCCGACCCGGCCGGCCGGAGCGGGAGCCGCGATCTCCCGGGTGACGCGCTCGGTCAGCGGCAGCGGACGCTCCTGCAGCTCGGAGGAGCCGCCGCCCGCCTCGGCCGGGTAGTAGTAGCGCAGCGCCCAGTCGAGATCGCCGTGGGAGAGCAGCGCCGGAACGACGACCAACCCGGTGTGGTGGCTGACCTCGTCGAAGGCGTGACCGCGGGAGGGATCGGTGACCCCGAGCGTCAGCTGCTCGCTCGTCAGCGCCAGCGGCATCACGCGCAGGGCGACCGCCAGTCGCCCCGGCACGGCTCGCACCGCCGCCGACGTGATCACGCGCAGTCGCGCCGCCGGCCAGTGGGTGACGGGAAAGCGTCGCACCAGGTAGCGCAGCAGGCTCTGCTCGTCGATCGCGCCGATCTCCACCAGCCGCACGTCGAGCTGTCCACCCCGGGTCGCCTGGATCCTGGCGGCCTCGTCGAACTGGTCGCGAGAGACGATCCCCTCGGCGACGAGCATGCGCATCGCCTGAGTCACGGGCCGATGATAGCAGCGCGCCGGGCGCTGGAGAACCCCGCCTGTCGATGTTCGAGAACAACAATCCGCGAGGGAAGCAAACTCCGCTTCAAACGGCCTTCAAGAAAATTCGAAGGGCTCGACAACCAACGGAAGCGAGCAGATCAAAACCCCGAGCGCGCGCAGCGGAAGCCAGTTGCAACACCCCATGATATATCCGCTGCGCTGCTGCGTTCTACAGCTCTAAGAAACACAGCCTGGTATTTGGTGAAGCTCCCTCCACGCACCATCCGAGTTCCTTCAGACAGACAATCGGACTCCCAGGCGCTTCCGTCGTTCGGCGCTCCTTCGTATCCGTAGTGTATGCAATCCATAACCCACTCGCTTACGCTCCCGGCCATGTCGCACAGCCCCTGCTCGGTGTTCCCGGCCGGCCGGCTGCAGACCGGCCAGGTGGTGCCCGCGTCGCAGGCGTACTCGGTGCCGCCGTGCTATCGCGGTAGGGACGGCCCTTAGCACTCATGGGGTCGGGCCGCCCCCCGCACAG
>CAZHCG010000176.1:0-8599 GCA_964530995.1 uncultured Myxococcales bacterium | reverse complement strand
CACCCCGCTGGTCGAGATCACCGGCGTCGACTTCCAGGCCGTGGGCGTCGAGATGCACCCGGAGAATGGAACCATCTACGCGTGCACCAACGACTCGGTGCTGAGGTCGATCGATTCCGTCACCGGTGAGGCGACCGCGATCGGCGACGGGATGGGCCACGTCAGCACCTGCAACAACCTGGCCGCTCCCTGGGTCTCGGTGGAATGCCTGGAGTAGAGTTCTAGACCAGCAGCTCGACCAGCCGGGAGACAAACGACGTCCATCCCGCTCGGGCTCCCACCGGGCCGCAGCCGCAGTCGTCTCTCAGCTCGCCGAAGCACTCGCACTTTCCGTCGCGGCAGTTCCCGCCTTCCTTGCCGGCCGAGACGCAGGCCTCGTCGCAGGTGTCCGGATCGCAGGAGCCGTTGTCATCGTCGGCGTCCCCGCCGGCGGTCCCGCTGTCGGTGTCGGCCGCGGTGTCGGTGTCTCCGTCCGCGTCGGAGTCTGTGTCCGAGTCTGCGTCGGTGTCTGCGTCGGTGTCTGTGTCGGTGTCGACGTCGGCGTCTGTCCCGGTGTCCACCACCAGCCGCATCACCCAGTCGCCGCCGATCCCGAGCCCGCCGGCCCACTGCCACTGGGGGTCGCCTCCGCCGAACACGCCGTAGACCAGATTGCGGTAGGCGCTGATGCCGTTGTTGTCTCGCATCGGGAAGGCGACTCCGTTGGCGGGGAACTCGAAGGCCACGCGCACCAGCCCCTCTTCCACGACCAGGTTCTCGCCGCTCAGATCGATGTTGTTGAAAGCCGAGATCGAGCTGGACAGCGTCAGATCCGGGTTCTCGTAGATGGTCGGACCGTTTGGCGCAACGCTGGTCTCCTCGCTGTCGTTCCAGATTCGCAGGGGAAAGGAGAGGTCGCTCTGGGGGGCCACCTGGTTGCAGGCCAGCCCCAGCGGCCCCGCCTCGTATGGCCCGAGCACGAACTGCACCTGCAGGATCTGCAACGGGTAGTGCTCGGGCTGCGGGACGAACACCGAGGCGACGTACTCCCCCTCGATGAAGCCGCAGCTGACCGTGCCGGCCAGCATGTTGGCCAGGTTGTCGTTTTTCAGGGTGACCACCTCTCCGCGCCCGCTCGACGCGACCAGCAGCGCGGTCGCGAGCGCGAGCGCCGTCGTCCCGGCTCTGCTCATCTCACACCTCTCGTTTTCTCACTCCACCACGTAGTCGTCGCAGGCCACCTCCATCAGCGACATCGCCTCGTCGAGCGCGCTCGCCATGTCCCCAGCGGCCTGCGCCGCGCAGATGTCGTAAAACACGCCGTGCTCGCCGTCGGCGTTGACCTGCGTGACGACGAGATCGTGGAGCCGGCCGGCCGCCTCGGCTCCGTCCTCTCCGTAGCTGCACGGCGCATCTCCCTCGGGGGAGGGCATCCCGGCCACCGCGACGACCGCGTAGCGGCCCTCGCCGCCGAAGGTCGCGTCCAGATCCTCCTTGAACAGGTTGAGCGCGATCACGTTGTGCTCGGCGGGGTACTCCCAGCAGGAATGATCCTCTGGGGGCAGATCCCAGTAGTCGTCCTCGCGCGAGCAGTCGTCCTCGTCGCTGATGAAGATCACCACGAACAGGGCGTCCTCGCGCAGAAAGCCCTCGTTCGCGCCGCCCGGCGCCGATTTCTCGATCGCGAGACGCATCGCCAAAAGAGGCATCTCGTAGGCCGGCCCGTAGGTGCCGACCAGCGCCACTTCCGAGAACTGCGCCGCGACCTCGTCTCCGGGGCCGTCGATCCAGGGGGTGTCGGCGCCGTCCGGGGTCAGCATCTCACCGTCGCGTCCGTCGAGAGTCACGGCGCCGGGAACGCCGTCGACGTAGTAGTGGGTCGAAACTCCGGTTGTTGTCACACCGACCCGGTATTCGATCTGGGTCTCCATCGAGGTCTGGTAGGCCTCGAGCACCTCGACGAAACCGGGGAAGGCCTCGACCAGCAGCTGCTGCTCGGCCGCCATCGTGCCCGAATCGTCGATCACGAACAAAATGTCCATCGCCTGGCAGCCGGCCTGGGGAAAGGTCTGCGTATCCGTGTCCGAGTCGGTGTCGGCGTCGCCGTCAGCGTCGGAGTCCGTATCGGCGTCGCCGCCCGCGTCGGAGTCGGAGTCGCCGCCTTGACCGACCCGGTCGGCCGGCTCGCAGGAGAGCGCGAGCGTCAGAGAAAAAAGCGGGACAGAGAAGAAGAGAAACGAAAGGCGGATTCGGAACGCGAGCGGCCGGGATTCAGATTGCATCGAAGCCCCCTTCTTTTTGCCTCAATCTTACAGACAAAATTTTACCACATGAAGTACGATTGCTGTTGAACTAGTGCGTCTGCGAGCTGCCGGTCAACGTGATGTTCGTCCTGGACGCCTCGGGGAGCATGCAGCTCAACACGGTCGGCGGCGACACCCAGTGGGATCTGGCGCTGGACGCGATCGACGCGGTGACCGCCGAGTACCCGTTCCTCTCCTACGGCCTGGCGACCTTCCCGGACTCGACCGTGGACTGCGGCGAGGATCAGCTCGACGCGATATCGATGCACGGGGGAACCGGGCGCGACACCTACATTCCGGCATCGGACCTGGACGATCTGCTGATCGCCTTCGACGAGATCTTCCTGTCGATGGACCCGCGCAACTGCAGCGAGTGGACCGACGATCCGGTTCCGCCCGACTGCACCGATTTCGACCAGGACGGCTGGTGCGACACGCTCGACTGCGACGACACGGAGGAGACGATCAATCACGCGGCCGAGGAGGTGGACGGCAACGAGCTGGACGACGACTGCGACGGCCAGACCGACGAGCCTCCCCCGGAGGAGTACGACGACGACGGAGACGGATACGCCGAGATCGACGGCGATTTCGACGACGGCGAGGGTTGTCCGCTGGCCAGCGGATACTGCTGCTACATCGCGATCAACTCCGCGCTCAGCGAGTGCTGCTGGCTCGACGGCTGCCCGGGAGGCTTCTGGACGACCGACATCTCTGGAACCGGCTTTGGCTGCGCTCCCGACCAGATCAGCGACACCGGAGCCTACGGCTCGTCGACCGGCTGGCTGACCACGAGCTGGAGCATCGAGCCGGGCGAGAGCTTCGATCTGACCTTCCACATCCACGACATCTCGGATCAGATCATGGACTCCGAGGTGCTGCTGGACAACTTCCAGTGGCACACCTCGACCGTGGTGCCGGGTACCGAGCCGGCCAGCTGATTCCGTTGTCTCAATCGGCTTTTTCCACCGGGGAGGTCCGAGCCAGCACCGCCTCCAGCCCCTGCTCGTCCACCGAGCCGTGCCGTTTCCAGGCGATCCGCCCGCGGGGGTCGATCAGGTAGGTGATCGGCAGGCTGGCCGAGACCTCGAAGCGCTCGTCCAGACCGGCTTCCTCGATATCCTCGCCCCCTTGCAGCACGGTGTGCTTCCACAGCTTCGCATCGTCGGCGAAGGCCAGGGCCGCCTTCCTGGTCGCCTCTCCGTCGAACGCCACGGTCACGAGCTCGACGTGCGGCGCCGAGTCCAGCGCCGACGGGAAGTCGCTTTTCAGCTCCTTCTTGCACGGAGCGCACCACGAGGCCCAGAAGTTGAGCAGCAACCACTTGCCGCGAAAGTCGGACAGCGAGACCTTCTGGCCGCCTTTCAGCTCGGGCATCGTGAAGTCGAGCGGCGCGCCCTCGCCTGCGATCCCAGTCGCGGTGCCGGCGTCCGGCTCGTCCGGCTCGTCCGGCTCTCTCGCGTCTCGATCGGCGATCGAGGCCTCTCCGTCGCCGGCGTCGGGCTTGCGGGCATCGCGCGATCTCCTGCGTTTTTCGAAGGCGCGCAGGCCCTCGTCGAGAAATGCAACGTACTCGGAGACGTTCCTGGTCATGTCCGGGTGGACGGCCAGCAGCTCGTCGTCGTGGGGATCGATGATCGCGTAGAGCGGCAGCGCCGCGGTGCCGAAACGCTCGATCTGGTACTTCCGCTGAGTGTCGTGCACGTCGGCGGTGCCGTCGGTGTAGGCCGTGACCAGCACCATCTTCTCCAGCCGGGATCGGACATCGGGGCGCGGGAAGACCGAGCCCTCCATGTAGCGGCAGTTGGTGCAGGTGTATCCCGTGAAATCGATGAACAGCGGCCGGTCCTTTTCGCGCGCCTCGCGTCTGCCGCGCTCGATGTCGTCCACGATCCAGGGTAGCTGATCCGCGCCGGCCCCGGTCGCCTCGGCCTCCTGGCCGGGATAGACCGCGGGCGGCAGCCAACCGTCCAGCCAGCCGCCCATGCTCTCGCTGCCCCGGATCCCGGTCGCCGAGTAGACGGACAGCGCCAGCAGCAACATCGCGAACGACATCCGGATCGGCCCCACGCTGCGCTGTCGCGCGTCGCTGTGAGGCAGGTCGAAGACGCGCAGCAGGAACAGACCCGCGGTCAGGAACAGCGCGGCCCAGATCGCGAGCACCAGCGGGCGCGTGACCAGATCCCACTGCCAGACCAGGTCCACGTTGGAGAGAAACTTGAACGCGCCGGCCAGCTCGAGGAATCCCAGCACGGCCTTGACCGCGACCATCCAGTCGCCGCCCTTGCCCTTCAGCTTGTCGGCCCAGGAGGGGAAGATCGCCAAAAAGAAGAAGGGCAGGGCAAAGGCCAGCGAGAAGGCGAGCATCCCGACCGTGGGATAGAACCACTCGCCCGAGGCCGCCTCGGCGATCACGAATCCGATGAAGCCGACCGTGCAGGTGAAGGAGACCAGTGTGAAGACGAAGCCCATCAAAAAGACGCCGATCGTCTGGCGCGGTAACGAGCCCTCGTCCGAGGTCAGCTCCTGCTCCTTGCGGCTGGCGCGGTCGATCAGCGCGGTCGGGATCCGGATCTCGAACAGGCCCAGCAGGTTGAAGGCGAAGAAAATCAGCAGGGCGGTCATGAACAGGTTGAACAGCGCCGAGGCCGAGAGCTTCTGCATACCGACCGCACCGAACAGCGCCGAGACCAGCACGCCTACCAGCGTGAAGGTCACGATGATCGAAACCGCGTAGATCGTCGCCATCGAAACCGAGCGGCGCAGCGAGACGCGCGAGTACTTGGAGAAGAAGCTGACCGTGATCGGGATCATGGGAAAGACGCAGGGTGTCGCCAGCGCCGCCAGCCCGGCCAAAAAAGCGATCAGCAAAAAGCCGAACAGACCCTGCCCGCTGTCGAAACGCTGCTTTCGCTCGATCGATTCACCCCCTTGCGGAGGAGGGCGGTCCTCGCCGAACGGCTCGCCTTCCAGCCGCGGAGGAGAGGCCCGATCGGCGCGGGGCTCGCCCGCCTCGACCGAGAGAGCGGCCTCGAGCCGCTCGAGGATCGGAATGCAGTGCCGCGGGTTGCAGATCTGACCGCGGATCTCGATCGGAACCGCGTCCGATTCGAGCGGTTTCTCGACGCGGTAGGCGCGCTTGTGGATCACCTCGCCGTCGAAGCGCTCCACGTGCTTGTCGAAGCCGGAATCGAGCTTAACCTCGGGCGCCGGAGCGTGCCACTCGCCGAGCGGCGCCAGCGCATCGCTCTCGGGGGTGATGCGAAACCGGAGCGGGCCGTCCGGGATGGGGGTCATGCTGTAGAGGTGGTAGCCGGAAGGCACCTCCGCCTCGACGCGGAGAACCGAGATCTCGCCGACGCGAGCCTCGTCCGGTCGGAAGCCGGCGGCCAGCTCCAGCTCGGGATCTCCGGCCGCAGCCCGGCCGGCGTCCAGGAACGCGACCGCAACGGCGAGCCCGGTGAGCAACAGGGTGGTGCGCACGGATGGCTTGTTCATGCTGTCGCCCTTCGAGCGGGCGGCTCCCCGCGGCCGCCAGTTACTTGAGGGTGATCGGGTAGGTGAACGACTGCGATCCGCTGGAGAACTTGGGGAACTTGGCCGTGCGCGCCGCCATCGCCACGCACTTTCCTGCCTTGCTGTTGGCGAACGCGCCGAGCGAGGAGGCGCTCTTGACCCGACCGTTGCCGCCGACGGTGACCTTTACCTGTACGACGCCGGTGGAGTACTTGGCGCACATCTTCTGGGCGCGGGCGCGGACCGGCCCCATCGCCTTGTTGATGTCGGCGCGACTCAGCTTGGCCGGTTGGCCGCCTCCCGAGCCGCTCTGTGCGCTCTTCTTCTTCTCCTCCTCCTTCTTCTTCTCGTTCGACCCGCCCAGCAGGCTGTCGAGCTCGGAGGCGCCGCCCTTCTTGGTGTCGCTTCCGCTCGACTTCTTGCTCTTCGAGGCTGTCTGCTTCTTCTTGGGGGTGGAGGCCGCGGCGGATCCTCCTCCGGAGGTCTTCTTCTTGCCGCCCGCCGTGGCGACCTTGGTCTCTTCGCCCGCGGAGGCCTTGCTCTTGCCGGCCTTCTTTTCGATCTCGCTGGCCTTCTTGGCGGCCTGCTCGGCCTTTTCAGCGAGCTCCTCCTCCTTGGCCTCGGCCTCCTCGAGCTGGTCCTGGATTTCCTCCATCTCGGCCTTCTCCTCGGCCGAGATATCGCCGGCGTCCGGGCCGGTGCCCTCGATCTTGTCCGAGAGATTCTCGAGTCGTTCCATCAGGGCGGCCTTCTCCGCCTCTGCCTTCTTGCGTTCTGCCTCGGCCGCGGCGCGGTCCTTCTCGAACTCCTCGAGCCTGGCCAGCAGAGCCTCGGTCGCCTTGTCGCCCTTCTCCTCTCCCTTCCCCTCGCCGCGCATCATCACGAAGACGACCGCCGCGGCGGCCAGGACCACGACAATGATCAAGGCGTAGAGCGGGCCGGAGCTCTTCTTTTGAGCGGGAGCCACGCCCCCTTCGCCCGCCCCGGCTCTTGTTTCTCCGGCCGTCTTCGGCGCTTTGTCGTCCTCGGCAGGAGGAGGCGCGATCGACGGTGTACGGGCCGCCTCGGTGGAGGAGCCGGCCACCATCTTGGCCAGGTTCACCATTCCGGAGTCCGGCTCGTCTTCGCGCGTTTCCGCGCGCCTGGGCGCCTCGGAGTCCTCGGAAGCGTCCGCGCCGAGGAGATCGGCCAACGACATGTCTTCGGATTCGTCTCGTTCGACGTCGCTCTTCGCGTCCTTGCTGCTGTCCGGATCCTTCACGGCCTTTCCTCCTTGTGCTCCGCGGCCTTCGGTGCCGCGAGCGCCGCGTCCGACTGTTCGTCGCCCGGGGGCGGGATCGCGGTTGAAACTTTCAGTCCGCCGGACGCCACATGGTTGGAACGAACCAGAGCCGTTCTGCGTTCACGGGGCGTCGACCGGCCGAGCGGAGGGGAGCATACCAGTCATCGAGATCACGGTTCAACAGGAAATACGACAGTTCATCATTCCCAAGGATCGCTGTAGTCGATCTGCCGTACATTGCGAATGTGGGCGTCCACCTCGATCGTGCGGCCCGAGCGTACGAAGACGGTCTTGCGGTATACCGTCTCGCCGTCCTGCTCGATCCTGAGCTGGTAGATGCCGGGCCGGATGTCGAAGGCCACCGGCGTCGGCTGGCGAATCAGGTAGTCGTCCATGAAGACGGTCAGCCCTTCCGGGTGGGTGGCCACGGTCACGGTCCCGGGCGGGGCATCCGGATCGGGGGCCTCGAGCTCGTAGATACGGAGGTTCGAAGGCGGGGGGCGCCGCTGGGCGGGTCGGGCGCCTGGCTGCGGATCGAGGCTGAAGTGCTCCTGGTGAATTCGCCGCGGCTTTACTCTCACGTAGCGCCTCACCGAACGGTGTCCGTCGCGGCGCAGCTCGAGAGTGTGCTTGCCCGCGGTCGCCTCGACAAGGATCGGGGTATATCCCTGTATCTCGCCGTCCAGGCTGACCGCGGCGCCCGACGGCTCGCTCGTGACCTTGATCGCGCCGCTGGACGAGCGGGTCTTCACGGTGTCCGGCGCGAGCAGCAGCGCCACCCCGAGCAGGAAGGCCGGCGCCGCCCGGACACCGACGAGTATCGCTCCTCCATTCATGGCTCCAGTCTACCACCATCGGACTTCCTCCGCCATCCGAGCTCCAGAGGTTGACACCCGCGCCCGACGATTCCATAAAGGCGTCTCGTCCCTCGGGACAAAGGCGCGAAAGCGGTCTGTGGAATGTTCGAGATCTTCAGGGAACGGGTTTTTTCCGCCTCGCACCAGCTGCGCGAGTACCACGGTCGTTGCGAGCGGCTGCACGGCCACAACTGGCGGGTGCGCGTCCATCTTCGCGCGCAAGACGTCGATGCTCACGGGATGGTGCTCGACTTCCACGAGCTGGACGAGATGATAGCCGATGCGATTTCACCTTTCGACCACGCGCACCTCAACGACGTGGCGCCGTTCGACGAGATCAACCCCTCCTCGGAGAACCTGGCGCGCGTGATCTGCGAGCGGGTCGAGGCGCGGCTGCCGGACGGCGTGCGGATGCGCTGCTGCGACGTGTGGGAGAACGAGCGTTCCCGAGCTCGCTACTATCCTCCCGGCGCCTGATCAGTCGAACAACGGGCTCCAGAGGTAGTCGCAGGCCTCGTCGCCGTCGCCGCCCTCATCTTCGTCCTTCTCTCCGCAGCTTGTTGCTCTTCGAGGACACCCCTCAGACACGCTGAAACGCGGACACCCCTCAGACACGCTGAAACGCGGCGTTGGTTGATAAGCAGTTGATTGGAAAGTTCCGT
>CAZHCG010000175.1:0-8661 GCA_964530995.1 uncultured Myxococcales bacterium | reverse complement strand
CGCCGACACGGACACCGACGCCGACACGGACACCGACGCCGACACCGACACCGACACCGACACCGACACCGACACCGACACGGACACGGACGCCGACACCGACACCGACGCCGACACGGATTCGGATACCGACCCCGAATGCGATCCAGCCTTCTATCCCCAGTGCGCGGACGAAAACACGCTGCAAGAGTGCATTGGTGGCGAGATCGTGGAGAGCAATTGCGGGACCGACGAGGTCTGCTGCGTGGACGGCTGCTACGAGCAGGTCTGCTCACCGGGCGAGCAGGAGTGCGTCAACGAGACCCAGTACCAGCTGTGCAACTCGTGCGGGACCGGTTACGACGTCTTCACCTGCAACGAGAACCACTACTGCGATACCGACCTGGGCGAGTGCGTCTGCGAGTACCCGATCAACATGATGTTCGTGGTCGACGCCTCGGGCAGCATGATGAACGTGATGAGCGGCGACACGCAGTGGGAGATCGCCCGCGGAGCGATCGCGGAGGTGATGGCGGAGTACACCCACATGACCTACGGGCTGGCCACCTTCCCGGACTCGACCGTCGACTGCGGGCCGGACGTCTGCTACGGCGAGGGCGGCTGCGCGCCGTCGTTCACCGACGAGATCAACTACGACCTGGGCGCCGACCCGGCAGAGATCAACAGCTACCTGGCGGGGCGCGACCTGTCCGCCGACCCGGCCGAGATCGATTACGTCCGCACTCCGCTGGTGAGCATGTTCGACTATTTCGTTTACGATTATCCGACCTCCGGCCCGGTCAAGACGCACACCTACCCTTCGTACCTGATCCTGATCTCCGACGGACAGGACTGGTGCGAGTATCCGATGTCCGGCTACGAGTCGCTCCCGGTGGGTCCGCTCGGCCAGCTGACGCAGGAGATGGTCGACAACTGGCAGGTCAAGACGTTCGCGATCGGCTTCAACCTGGCCGACGGCGAGGACCAGCTCAACGCGATCGCGATGCACGGCGGCACCGGGATGGCCGAGTACATCCCGGCCGACGACACCTCGTCGCTGACCCAGGCGCTGGACGACATCCTGGCCGAGATCGATCCCAGGGACTGCACGGGCGAGGACGAGATCCTCGATCCCGACTGCACCGACAACGACTCGGACGGCTGGTGCGCCTCCCTCGACTGCAACGACAGCAACGACAGCATCAACCCCGGCGCCGACGAGGTGGGAGGCAACTCGGTCGACGAGGACTGCGACGGCTTCTACGACGAGCCGGCGGACGGAGATTTCGATTTCGACGGAGACGGAGCCTCGATCGACCAGGGCGACTGCAACGACTTCGAGCCGCTGGTGGGTCCGAACTCGGTCGAGGGCGCAGAGGACGACGGCGTGGACAATGACTGCGACGGGAGCACCGACGAGCACGGCTGCGACTGCTCTACGATGACCGGACAGTCGACCACCGCGATGGACTGCGCCACCGAGATCGACTGCGACAGCGGATTCCTCAACTCCTCGCAGATGCGGGCCGGGTCGGGAAGCTCTTTCGGTTTCCAGAACTCGTACAGGGCGGTCAGCCAGTTCGGCTGGTCCAACGACCTGGCTCCCAGGGGCGGGAGCTCGTACGGATCGATCAGCTCCGGGAGCGTCGCCGAGAACAACGACCACCTGGAGATTCTCTCCTCCAGCTGGCACGTGCAAGATCCTTACGATGCCGACGGCTACCAGATGTACGACGCGGTAGAGTACCAGGTGAACGTGACCGCCCCGATGAACGTGCACGGGTTCTCGTTCGATTACGTGTTTTTCTCCTCCGAGTACGACGATTTCGTCGGCACGGCGTTCAACGACAAGTTCTACGTCTTCCTTGACGCGCCGACCACGACTGGCGGCACCGAGAGGATCATCAACTACACAGATTGTCGCGATCCGAACACCTACTACGACTTTACCGGAGCGCAGTGCGACCTGGCGTCCAGCTACTGCTGCTACATCGCGATCAACACCGCCCTCAGCGACTGCTGCTGGTACAACGGCTGCAGCAGCGGCGGCGGGACGGACATAAGCAACACGGGATACGAGTGCGGGACCGAGGCGCACGAGACCAGCATCTGCACGGACCCGACCGGGTGGTACGACAACATCACCTGCGGCTACGACACGGGCAGCTCGACCGGGTGGTTGAGAACTACCTGGGACATCCAGCCCAACGAGACGTTCACCCTGACCTTCCACATTCACGACACGACCGATCCGTTGTACGATTCTCAGGCGATAATAGACAACTTCACTTGGTACACGACCGAGGTCACACCGGGCACCGAGCCGGCCAACTGAATCCTTCGTTTCGTTGCCGGGCCGGTCGTGAAAAGGAGGATCGATGCGTAACAGATCTTTGATAGTGCTGCTGTCCCTGGTCGGAGCCGCCGCGGCGTGCGGAGAGGGCGGAGGCGAGGGCAACCTGGATCTCGGCGACACCGAGGCGGATGCGGACGCCGACGGTGACTCCGACGGCGACAGCGACTCGGATGCCGACACGGACAGCGACGCGGACGCCGACACGGACAGCGACACGGACAGCGACAGCGACAGCGACGGCGACACCGACACGGACAGCGACGCCGACACGGACAGCGACGCCGACACGGACACGGACACCGACACGGACACCGATACCGACACAGATACAGATACAGACACGGACAGCGACAGCGACGCCGATACGGACACCGATACCGATACCGATACGGCCGAATGCGATCCGGCCTTCTATCCCCAGTGCGCGGACGAGAGCACGCTGCAGGAGTGCATAGGGGGCCAGATCGTGGAAAGCGAGTGCGGGACCGACGAGGTCTGCTGCGCGGACGGCTGCTACGAGCAGATCTGCACCCCCGACGAGTTCCAGTGCGTGGACGAGGACACCTACGAGCAGTGCAACACCTGCGGCACGGCCTTCATCGAGGCCGACTGCGCCGAGAACCACTACTGCGACGACGAGGAGGACGACTGCCTCTGCGAGTACCCGATCAACATGATGTTCGTGGTCGACGCCTCGGGCAGCATGATGAACGTGATGAGCGGCGACACGCAGTGGGAGATCGCCCGCGGAGCGATCGCGGAGGTGATGGCGGAGTACACCCACATGACCTACGGGCTGGCCACCTTCCCGGACTCGACCGTCGACTGCGGGCCGGACGTCTGCTACGGCGAGGGCGGCTGCGCGCCGTCGTTCACCGACGAGATCAACTACGACCTGGGCGCCGACCCGGCAGAGATCAACAGCTACCTGGCGGGGCGCGACCTGTCCGCCGACCCGGCCGAGATCGATTACGTCCGCACTCCGCTGGTGAGCATGTTCGACTATTTCGTTTACGATTATCCGACCTCCGGCCCGGTCAAGACGCACACCTACCCTTCGTACCTGATCCTGATCTCCGACGGACAGGACTGGTGCGAGTATCCGATGTCCGGCTACGAGTCGCTCCCGGTGGGTCCGCTCGGCCAGCTGACGCAGGAGATGGTCGACAACTGGCAGGTCAAGACGTTCGCGATCGGCTTCAACCTGGCCGACGGCGAGGACCAGCTCAACGCGATCGCGATGCACGGCGGCACCGGGATGGCCGAGTACATCCCGGCCGACGACACCTCGTCGCTGACCCAGGCGCTGGACGACATCCTGGCCGAGATCGATCCCAGGGACTGCACGGGCGAGGACGAGATCCTCGATCCCGACTGCACCGACAACGACTCGGACGGCTGGTGCGCCTCCCTCGACTGCAACGACAGCAACGACAGCATCAACCCCGGCGCCGACGAGGTGGGAGGCAACTCGGTCGACGAGGACTGCGACGGCTTCTACGACGAGCCGGCGGACGGAGATTTCGATTTCGACGGAGACGGAGCCTCGATCAACCAGGGCGACTGCAACGACTTCGAGCCGCTGGTGGGTCCGAGCTCGATCGAGGTCGAGGGCGACGGCGTGGACAACGACTGCGACGGAACGACGGATCAGCTCGATTGCAGCTGCTCCCCCGGCACGGGCCAGACGCTGCCGGCGATGAGCTGCGCCAGCGAGATCGGATGCCAATCACAGTTTCTCGACGACCAATCGATTGGGTCGCCGACAGGGGACGACATCTCGACGGCCTGGATCGCGCTGAGCCGCTTCGGAGACACCTCCAACGACCTGGAACCGCGAGCCGGCGGATCCTACGCCCTGATCGCTACCGGCGCCGCCACCGAGACGAGCCACTCCGACAACCTGCCGGGCGGCGGACAGCTGGTCGACCCTCATGACGAAACGCCGACCCACGACAACGTGGAGTATACGGTCCAGCTCACGGCGCCGCTGAACGCGCAGGGCTTCTCGATCGAATACGTTTTCTTCTCGGCCGAGTACGACGATTACGTGGGCTCGGATTACAACGACAAGCTCTACATGATGCTCAACGCCCCGCAGACGACGAGCGGGTCCGACACTATCATCAATTTCACCTCCTGCCGCGATCTGGGAGAAACGGACTACTACGACTTCATCGACTCGGCCTGCTCGGATCATCCCTACGATCACTGCTGCTATATCGCGATCAACACCGCGCTCAGCGAGTGCTGCTGGTATCCGCACGACTCGAGCTACGCACCGAACCCGTCCGATCCGGCTTGCCCCGAAGGAACCTGGACCACGAACATCTCCGGAACCGGCTTTTCCTGCGCGGCGAACGAGGCAACAGACGGATATCTGCACGGCTCTTCGACCGGATGGCTGGTGACCACCTGGAACATCGAGCCGGGAGAGCAGTTCACCCTCACGTTCCACGTTCACGATACCTACGACGCGGCGTACGATTCCGCCGTGATTCTCGACAACTTCCAGTGGCACACGACCCCTGTCACACCCGGAACCGAGCCCGTGCAGTAGTGTCGGGGAAGGCGGATCGTTGAGGTCGACGGCGCGACACACGTGAAGGTTTTTTTTCGACGATTGCTGGGTCCGACCGAGGCAACCGGACGCCGCGGCTGGTTGTCGACCGCCGCGGCGATCGCGGTCGCGGCCGCGCTTTCCTTTCACGGCCTGGGCAACCACCTGCTCTGGGACGACGAGGCCAACACCGCCCTGTTTGGCCGCAACCTGCTGGAGACCGGAGAGCTGACCGCCTGGGACGGTCGCAATCTGGTCGGATTCCGCGGCGGCGGCGAGCTCGACGAGCGGTTGCGCAACGTCTACATGCCGCCCTTGCAATACTGGGTCGCGGCCGGAGCGATCGCGACGCTGGGCCAGAGCGCTTTCGCCGTCAGGGTGCCGTTCTTGCTGCTAGGTCTGGCGGCGATCGCCGTGCTCGCCTTGCTGGCGCGCCGCCTGCTGGGAGACGATTTTCCCTGGGCGCTGCCCGCCTGGCTGGCGGCGCTGAGCCCGGCCTACCTGCTCTACATCCGCAACTGCCGTTACTACGCGCCGGGCGTGCTGCTCTACGTCGCCCTGCTGGCGGCCTTCGCCGCGAGGCTGGAGACCCGCCGCTCGCTGCTGATCAATGGCGCGCTGGCGTTGCTGGCCACGGCCGGCCTGGCGCTGACCAACTACATCTACGCCGCTTGCGCGGCCGGAGCGCTGCCGCTGTTCTTCCTGCTACGGCGCTTTCGCGATCGCCGGCACATGTTGCTGCTGGTCGCCGTGGCCGCGGTGGCGGCGGGAATGGCGCTGCGGGTCTACCTGCAGGCCAATCCGCTCGAGACGACCAACATCCGCGAGGACACCACCCCGCCCCTGGAGCGTTTCTTCACGCTGCTCGGCTGGCACCTGACCGGACTCGGCACCTTCGAGTTCCTGCCGCCGCTGCTGCTGCCCGCCGCGGCGCTGCCGCTGGCGAGCAAACGCCTCTTCGCGCTCAAGCCGACGGCGACACGGTCCGCTCTCGCCGCCGCGGCGATCCTCGTGGCAGTCGTGCTCTGCGCCGCGCTCTCTCCGCAGTCGGTGAGCGGATCGATGGTGGCCGACATGCGCTACCTGGTGCCGCTGATCCTGGTGGGCACGCTGGTCGCCGCCGCGGCGCTCCGATCTCTCTGGCACTTCTGGAAGCCGTTGGCCGTCGCCGCCCTGGGTCTCACGGTTTTTTCCAATATCCCCGAGCTGGGATTCACGGGAGACGACAACGGTTTCGTCGAGGCCAAGGACGTGCAGTGCACGCTGTGTCGCTACGTCGCCGAGAACCTGGAGAACCCGGTGACCAACACCGAGCGCGTGGTGTCCCTCTTGCGGGAAGCTCCCGACGACACCGAGGTGCTGATCGTGCCGACCTACATGGGATACTCGCCGATGTACCATCGCCCCGGCCTGAGGTACTGCTGCCAGCTCGAAGAAGATCACCCGCTCGAGGAGGACCTGCGCTTTGAGCTTGACGACCACGTGCTGTGGAGCGAGGCCTCCCCAGAGCTGGGGCTGATCAGCAGCGTCTCGCCTCCCTCGCGCAGCGGCCCGCTCGTGGTCAACGGACAGAATCTCGGTACGTTCACCGTTATCGGCATGTTGGATGCACGAGCGCAGTCC
This sequence comes from uncultured Myxococcales bacterium, assembly GCA_964530995.1. GTDB lineage: Bacteria > Myxococcota_A > Polyangia > JAAYKL01 > JAAYKL01 > CAZHCG01. The sequence goes on along the minus strand of CAZHCG010000175.1, from coordinate 2,143 downwards.
ACCTCGCGACCGGAGATCCCCTGGCACGCCTTCGACGAAGAGGAGCAGCAGACACTCTCCCGCCCTCCCTTCCTGGTCGTCGAAATCACGCGTTGAACGGCGGCGCGAGATCTCTCATCGGTCCCGCGCGGCGTAGCGCAGGATCAGCCACAGCGCCTCGAGGCCGTCCCGCAGACCGATCTTCTTGCCCTGCACGCGGCTGCGTCCCCGGTAATCGATCGGCACCTCGATCACGCGGCAACCGATGCGAGCCACCGCGGCGGTCAACTCGATCTCGACGCCGAAACCACTCTGCTCGATCTCGATCCGCCCCAGCACGTCGCGGCGAAAACACTTGTAGCAGGTCTCCACGTCGGTCAGATCCAGGCCGGTGAAGCGGTTGGAAAGACGCGTGATCAGGTGGTTTGCCATCCGGTTGGACAGACGCTGTCCGCGCGCTCCGTCGGCGAGCAGGTAACGCGAGCCGTAGGTCGCGTCCGCCTCGCCGGCTGCGATCGGAGCGAGCAGGCGACCGTAGTGCCTGGGATCGTACTCCAGATCGGCGTCCTGGATCAGAACCGCGTCCTCGCGGCAGTGGGGGATCGCGGTGCGAATCGCAGCGCCCTTGCCGCGGTTGCGCCGGTGCGAGAGCAACTCCACCCGGCCGTCGGCCTCGCGCAGAGCCTCCAGCGCCCGCGGAGTTCCGTCGTCGGAACCGTCGTCGACCAGGATCAGCTGGGCGGTCGCTTCCTCGGCGAGCGCTCGGTGCGCGATCTCCTCCACCGAGCCGACCTCGTTGTAAACGGGCACGATCACGCTGAGCCGCATCGCCGGTCGATCTCCTTTCGCCTGCACAGGGCGGACTCTACCACGGTCGAGCGCGATCGAGCAGCAGGATCGCGAGCATGCCGAGACCGATCGCGGCGAAGACCGCGCGGTAACCCAGCTGCAAGCGCGAGAGACTGGCGAAGCCCGGTTCGCGCAAGACCGCGGCGACGAATACCGCCAGGTAGGGGGGATAGGCGAGGCAGAGCCAGGCCACGGCTTTGGGCAACAGCTCCGACACGCCGAGCAGCGCGAGCCAGGCGAACGAGAAGGTGAACAGCCCGAAGCTGGCCCAAAGCGCCTTGCGCGGTCCGAACACCACGGCGTGAGTACGCACGCCGGCCTCGCGATCGCCGGCGTGGTCGCGCGCCTCCTGGTTGAGATGGCCGGCGACGAACACCAGGCCGAAGTACGCACCCACCGCGACGCCGCGCGGGTCGACGGCCGAGACCGCGGCGTAGCCCAGCAGGAACTGCAACAGCTGTCCGGCGAAGTGCAGCGCCGACGAGATGAACGGCCGGCCCTTGCCGTTCGCGGCGGGATGGGAATACAGAAAGCCGGCGAGCAGGACGCCCAACGCGATCGGAAAGCGCGGACCCAGCAACGGCACGGCCGAGGCGAGGCCGAGCGCGCCGAGCACCGAGGAGAAGACGAGCATCTGGGCCGGGGTGATCTCGGCGGCGGTGAAGACGCCGTCCGACTTGTCCGCCGAGCGCGAGTCGAGCTCGCGGTCCGCCCAGTCGTTGAAGCTGAAGACCTGGGCCACCAGCAGCAGCGAGGTGACCAGCAGCCAGGCCGCGCGCGCAGCCGTGTCCAGCCCCCAGTCTCCCTCGGCCAGCAGCAGGCCCAGCAGCGGCGCCCCTTGCAGCACCAGCAAATCCACCAGCCGCCTGCGCAAAAAGTGGCGGGCGCATCTGAAAAAAGACAGCATCGGCCCTACACGAGTCTACCGCGAGGCGGTTTGCCGTGCGAGAAAAACAGCGGCCGCCGGGTTGAGCTATTCGCGATGTAGCGGTTTTCGGTTGAGGGAGGGCCGGTAGCTCGTGCGGCGAACTGCCGCGGAGACCGCCGCCGGGCCCTCGCCGGGGGCACGAGAGGCGCTCTCGATGCGAGCCATGGCTCGATCGGCGAGGTAGCGGGCGCACCCGTGCACCGGCGGTGGGCGGAGGCTGATTTCGGGAGCCCGAATCCCGCCCCGCCTCGGGGTATCGCCTCAGCGGCGGACCGCCCGGACTCGCTTCTCGCGGCCACGAGCCAGCAGCGCGAAGTGCTCTCCCCAAAAAACGGTTGACAAAAAATCGTGGCCGTTTTCGAATAGAGTGCAAACCTGAGAGGGAAG
>CAZHCG010000174.1:0-8780 GCA_964530995.1 uncultured Myxococcales bacterium | reverse complement strand
GGTTCAGGCGGCAGCGGGTCTCTTCTCAGACCGGCAGAAACGGAAACTCCAATCTCAGAGGGGCAGCTCTCGTATCTGATCATGCTCGCCGTTGTCGAGATGGGAGAAGGGCGTACGGTGCTCGCGCTCGACGAGCCCGACATCCATTACCACCCGGAGCTCGTCGTCAATCTCGTACAGTTCTTGGAGGTTCTATCTTGCGATTGTCCAGTAGTGATCGCAACCCATTCGGACAGGCTGCTCGATGCGTTGGAAGATCCCGTCCATTCGGTGTTGTTGTGCGATCTAGACGGACGGGGCGCAACGACCCTGAAGCGCCCCGATCAGCGGATGCTATCCGATTGGCGCGAGAAATACCGTGGCCTTGGGGAGATTCGTGCCGATGGCTACGAGACGCACGTTTTCGAGGAGCAACCCGCGACCGGGACCGCTCGCGGGTCGAAGGTCGTTCCGTGATTGTCACTGTCTGGTGGGAGGATTCGCGCAGCGCGGCTCGGCCGAAAGCGTACGGCCCCGACCAACTCCTCGCCGCGTGCGTCGCGGACGAGCTGGGACGTTCTTTCCGGGACGTGATGAGCAACCTGTCCGGTCATCCGAAGAAGGGAGCCGGCAAGCTGAAGACCGGGGGTTGCGCGATGATCTCCCCCGGCTCCGCATCTCGCCGCTTTGCGTCGTTTTCGACCGAGACAGAGTGCTCGATCTGTGGCCGGAAGGTAAGAGGCCCGCGGAGTGCAAGAGCGGTATCTGCGAGGCGATTCGGGACGAGGCGCCCGGCGACTACGAGATCGTGCTCCTTTGCGAAAACATGGAGACGCTCGTGGAAGCGGCGTGCCGAGCGCTCGGGCGTGACGCTCCTTCAGTGAAGAGCCGTGACGAGCGCGATCGCATCCTTCAGCGGCTTGCGTTCGAGGGTACACGCGATCAGCGCGTTGTCCCGAGAGATGAAGTCGACGGATTCGAGCGACTCGTCACCTGGACCGCGCGCCTCCTGAAGGAGCACGGAAGTTGAACGGCGCGCGTCGCGATCCCCGCCGGAAGGCGCAGATGTCACCGGCACCACGCTACCGCCGCCACCTTGGATCCCACGTTCCAGGCGGCGTCGCAGAAGAGATCCTCGCTGCCGAATTCGACGCGGCCGCGGCGATCAGCGCCGCGAACGCCAGGCTCGCTATTCGAGGATCGCTCATCTCCCGGCTCCGGGCAGCAGACGCCTGAGCCATTTCAGCTTGCGCGCGGTGTAGGGCGGGTAGCGCAGCGAGGGATCCGGGGCGGTGGACTTGTAGAGCACGCTCCTGGGATGGCTGAAGGTCTCGAAGCCGGCGCGGCCGTGGTAGGTTCCGCTGCCGCTCGCGCCAACGCCGCCGAACGGCAGGGCCGGCAGCGAGAGCTGGACCATCGTGTCGTTGACCGCCGCGCCGCCCGAGACCGTGTTGTCCAGCACCTCGCGCACCGTGCCGCGGTTTTTGGAGAAGACGTAGATCGCCAGCGGCTCGGGCCGTGCGTTTACTCGATCGACGGCGCCTGGCATATCCGGCACGACCGCGACCGGCAGGATCGGACCGAAGATCTCCTCTTGCATCGCGGGCGCGTCGTCGGGCACGTCGACCAGGATCGTCGGCTCGATGTAGCGCTCCCGCGGGTCGCTGCGGCCGCCGTGCGCGACGCGGCCGGATTCCAGGTGCCCGAGCAGGCGCTCGAAGTGTCGATCGCTGACGATCCGGGCGTAGTCCGGGCTGCGCTGCGGGTCCTGTCCGTAGAACTCGCGAATTGTCGCGCCCAGCAGCTCGACGAAGGCGTCGGCCACCTCCCGGTGGACCAGCGCGTGGTCCGGCGCCACGCAGCTCTGCCCGGCGTTGAACAGCTTGCCCCAGGCGACGCGGCGGGCCGCGACCTCCAGATCGACGTCCGCGTCCACGATCGCGGGGCTCTTGCCGCCCAGCTCCAGCGTGAGCGGGGTCAGCCGCTCGGCCGCGGCCCTGGCCACCTCGCGGGCGACCGCGGCGCCGCCGGTGTAGAAGATGTGATCGAAGCGACGGGTCAGCAGCGAGCGCGCCCGCTCGGCCCCGCCGGTCACCACGGCGAAGCACTCGGGATCGAGGTGCTCGGGAACCCGGCGGGCCAGAAACTCCGCGCAGCTGGGCGCGATCTCCGACGGCTTGAGCAGCGCGCAGTTGCCGGCCGCGATCGCGCCGACAAGCGGAGCCAGCGTGAGCTGGACCGGGTAGTTCCAGGGGCCGATCACCAGCGCGACCCCCAGCGGCTCGCGGCGGATTCGGCCGCGGCCGGGACGGTGGAAGAGCGGCGCCGAGACCCTCTTGGGTCTGTTCCAGCGGCGCAGGTTCTTCGAGGCGTGGTCGATCTCGGCGAGCAGCAGTCCGGTCTCGCCCAGCCAGGCCTCCTGCTCGCAGCGGCCCAGGTCCTTGCGAAGCGCGCGATGGAGTTCGCCGCGCCGCTCGGTGAGCATGGAGCGCAGCGCGGTCAGCTGCGCCCCGCGCCAGTCGAGCGGCCGGGTCCGGCCCCACGCGAACGAGGAGCGCAACGATCCGACGATCGCATCGATTCGCTCCTCGTCGAGAACGTCTCCTCGCCCGTCCGGCCCGGAACCCGACTCGCTCATCAGCGTCCTTTCGCCGCAGCCCCTCGACAGCATAACACGGACGCGGATACCGGCTCGGATACCGGCTCGGATTCGGGCGGCTCCGGGCTCGATATCAATCGTTGGTTGGGGCATGATCCGGGTCCGGCGTGGATTTGATGGGCATGGGGAGATTCGAAGCGGCTTTTTTTCTGATTGTCGTCGCGGCCGGATTCGTTCCGGGCGCCGCGCTCGGCGAGGACTCGGTGCGCCGCCTCTATGTGCTCTGCCCCGCAGGATCGGGCGGCTGCTCCGATCTGAGCGGGGCGCTGCGGGCTCACCTCTCCGGGTACGAGGTGGAGGTAGAGGCTCTCCGGGTGGAACGGATGCCGGCCGAGCGTGCCGCTCAGATCGAGCTGGCCCGGCGGACAGCGCCCGACGTGGGCAAAGTAGGCGCTCTTTGGATAGACGACCGCGACCGGAGCCTGGTGGTGCTGGCCAGCCCGGGCGACCCGGCCGGGCTGGTGCTGGTGCGTCCGCTGCCGGCCGGGGACGCGGCTCACGACGCCGCGGCCTCGATCGCGCGCTCGGTGCTGGCCGAGCGGCTGGCTCCGCGCCGCGAGGAGGCGCGCAGCCCGGACGATCCGGACCCGGACGATCGGCGGCGCTCGCTGGAGATGCGGGACTCCGAGCGCCCGCCGCTGGAGAACGACGGCGAGGGACCCGAGCGGCCGGGCCCTTTGCGTTTGACGATGGAGCTGCGCGGCGGGTACGGGCTCTCGATCGCGGGCGAAACAGGCGAACCGCAGCACGGAGCGCGCCTGGCCGCGGGAGCGCTGCTGTGGCGCCACTTGCAGATCGAGATAGGCGTGGACGTCTTGCAGCCCGCGGCGGCGAGGCTGCCCGACAGCGGAGACAGGATCGAGCTGTGGAGGGTTCCGCTGCGGCTGGGCGTGGCCGGCCTGCTGGGCCTGTCGCGTGTGGAGCTGGGAGCGCGGGTCGGGCTGGCGCTCGACTTCACGCGGATGGAGGGAGTCGATCGGCGCCGGATCGAGGACGATCCGGACCGCGTGATTCCGGGTCTGACCGCGGTCGGATTCTTGAGGGTGAAGATCGTGAGCTTTTTTGCGATCTGGGCCGAGGGCGGGATGGACCTCTACCGCAGCAGCTACGAATACACCCGCGCGGGTGAGACCGTGCTGACCTACGAGGCGCTCCAGCCCCTGGCCTCGGTCGGGCTGTCCTTTCTCTTGGAAGTGATGTGAAACCACGGTTGTGGCTCGGTGGACGAATGGTTGCTTTTTCCCTGATTCTGTTCGCTGCGCGTCGATAGACGAGGAGGGCGGCTCGCGTCGTTTCGAGAGCCGCGAGGGAAAGCTCAGATGGATCGCGCCGGAGAAAACCGAGTTTGCAGCTCGCCGCTCGACGACGAGGCTCTGATCTCACTGGCCGTGGGCGGGAATCGCGATGCTCGCGAGGCGTTGGCCCGCGCGGCTCTGGTCCGCGTGCGCCGGATCGTCCACCTCACCACCCGCGGCGGCGACGAGGTGGACGACATCGCCCAGCTGGCGCTGTGTCGCGCCTTTTCGCGGCTGCACACCTTTCGCGGCGAGTCCAAGCTCACCACCTGGCTGGACCGCGTGACGATCAACACGGTTCGCGAGCACTACCGGAGCAGGTCGCTCGTCCACCTGTTCTTCAACGCGGACAAGTCGGAGCGGATCCGCGCCCCGGAGAGCGAGTCTCCCGAGCGTCGCACCGAGAGCGGGCGCCTGATGCTTCGCCTGCGCCGCCACCTGGACGCGATTCTGCCCAAGAAACGGATCGCGCTGGTGCTGTTCGCGGTCTACGGATACACGATGGCCGAGATAGGATCGATGGTCGGCTGCAGCACGGAGACCGCCAAGAAACGAGTGCAGCACGGCCGCCGCGAGCTGCTGGAACGCCTGCGCCGCGATCCGGACACCGCCCGCCGGCTGGAGGAGCTGGAGCGATGACCACCACGGGGCGCGACAGCGGCTGCGAACGCTACGAGGAGATGCTCGGCGAGATGATCGCCGGCGTGCTGGATCCGGCCGAGGCCGGTCGCCTGGAGGCGCACCTCGAGCGGTGCCCGAGCTGCCGGCGGACGCTGTCCCTGTGGCGGAGCGCCGGCTCCCTTCTGGCCCGGGCCGAGCCTCCGCCGCTGGAGCCGCTGGTCGCGCGGAGGATGGCGATCGCCGCGGCGCGGGCCCGCCCCGAGGAAACCGGACGGCGCTCGAAGGCCGGGCGCGTCGCCGCGGTGACGTTCGCCGCGGCGGCAGCGCTCGCGCTGGTGCTCGTCTGGGTCGGCGTGGCGGAAAACGACCACGCGCGCCGGGGCGATCGCCGGGTCGATCGAGATTCCGAGCGGGCCGCGTCCGCCGAGAACTCGCCGGCGAGAGGAGAGAAGCCCGACCCCCGACCGCGGGCCGCCGATCCCGAGCCGGCCGTGCTGGCGGTGCGCAGCTCCGAGGACGGCCGCCGCCTCGTCGAGATCGATCCGGTCACCCGCGTCTGGCTGGGCGAAGAGGCCGACGTCGACGTGGCGCTGATCGGGCGGAGCGAGGCGAGGCTCGAGCTGAGCCGCGGCATGCTGGTCGCGGACGTGGGGCCGCACCCGGAGGGCTTCTTGCTGGAGGTGGCGACTCCCGCGGGGAGCGTGGAGACGCGCGGCACGATCTTCTCGGTGGAGGTCGGCCCCGACGGCGCGGGCGAGACGCGCGTGATCCGCGGAGTGGTGGAGGTGCGCGGCTCGGACGTCCCGGCCTCCGAGCCGGGCTTCCTGGTCCGCGCCGGAGAGACCGGCCGCCTGGGGGCCGAGACCGCGGCGCCGACCCTCCCGGAGCCGGCCGCGCGCGACCTGCGCCTCCTGTACGGAGCCGACAGCGAGCGGCCGGAGGGCGAGGAGGAGATCGCCTCCGCGCCACGGCGACGTCCTTCCGCCGCGAGCGGAGGCAGCGCCCGGAGACGATCCGCTTTTGCTTCGGCCGCGAGCACCTCGACGCCGAGCCCGCTCGGCGCCGAGACGGATTTGGGCGGTGGGGAGAACGCGCCGCGGGACGAGTCGGCGACGCCCGCGGTCGAGGCGCAGATCTCCTTGGCGATCGGCGAGCGACGCAAGGGGCGCTACCTGGCCGCGGCCGATATCTACCGCCGGGTGATCCGCGAGCATCCGGCCAGCCCGGCCGCGCTCAACGCGCGAGTCTCGCTCGGGCAGCTGGAGCTGACCGAGCTGGGACGTCCCGAGTCGGCGATCGAGCAGTTCTCGGCCTACCTGGCGAGCGATCGATCGGGGGTGCTGGCCGAGGAGGCGTTGCTGGGCATCGTGCGCGCCCACGATCGCGGCCGCCACCCGCGCGACGTGGTCGAGACGGCGACGCGCTACCTGGAGCGCTTTCCCGGAGGCTACGCCGGAGCCGAGGTGATGTGCCGCCGCGCCGACGCCCGCCGCGAGCTGGGAGACTGCGAGCGGGCCGTCGAGGACTACCGCCAGCTCAGGAGCTGGTGGCCCACCTCGCCGGAGTACCCCCGCGCAGAGGCCGGCCTGAAAGCCTGCGGCGTCGAGCCCTGAGCGGGCTCGCGGTTCCAAGAGAATCCCTTTTTTTGTTCTCTTTCGTCGACAAGCGTCCCGGCTTCGGCTATGCACTCCGTCCCCCGCGCGAAGATCGCGGGGAACGAGGACCGAGATCATGAGCATCAAGCGGATTCGCAACATCGGAATCGCCGCGCACATCGACGCGGGCAAGACGACCGTCACCGAGCGGGTCCTGTTCTACAGCGGGACGACCCGCCGGATGGGGGAGGTGCACGACGGCAAGGCCACGATGGACTTCATGCAGCAGGAGCAGGAGCGGGGCATCACGATCGCATCGGCCGCGATCTCCTGCCGCTGGCTGGACCACCAGATCAACATCATCGACACTCCCGGCCACGTCGACTTCACCCTCGAGGTGGAGCGCTCGATGCGCGTGCTGGACGGGATCGTGGCCGTCTTCTGCGGGGTGGGGGGCGTGGAGGCTCAGAGCGAGACGGTCTGGGGCCAGGCCGACCGCTACCGGGTGCCGCGCCTGGCCTTCGTCAACAAGATGGACCGCCCCGGCGCCGACTTCCGGGAGGTGGTGCGCCAGCTCGACGAGCAGCTGGGAGCCTTTCCCGTGGCCTACCAGCTGCCGCTCGGCTCCGGCGACGAGCTGGAGGGCCTGATCGACCTGGTCGGGATGAAGCTGCTGCGCTTTCCGGGCGGGGACGTGGTCGAAGAGGAGATTCCCGCCCGGCTGGCAAAGGAGGCCGCGGCCGCGCGGGAGGCGATGCTGGAGCGGCTAGCCGAGTACGACGATCGCCTCGCCGAGCTGTACCTCGAGGAGCGCGAGGTGCCGCCCGCGCTGATCCACGAGGTGACGCGCGAATGCGTGATCAGATCGGTGATCACGCCCGTGCTGGCCGGCGCCGCCTATCGCAACGTCGGGATCCAGCCGCTGCTAGACGCGATCTGCGCCTGGATGCCCAGCCCGCTGGTCAAGGGCGCCGTGGTGGGGTGCGCGCCGGACGATCCGGACGAGACGCGACGGCGCAACCCGAGCGCCTCCGAGCCGTTCTCGGCGCTGGCGTTCAAGGTCATTCACGATCCCTACGTGGGCCAGCAGACCTTCGCGCGCACCTACTCGGGCACGCTGCGTTCCGGGGACCGGGTGCTCGACGTGGCGACCGGCAGGAAGGAGCGCGTCAGCCGCCTGCTGCGGATCAAGGCCGAGAAGCGCGAAGACCTGGACGAGCTGGGCCCCGGCGAGATCGCGGCGCTGATCGGCCCCAAGCACACTCACACAGGCCACACGCTGGCGGCGCTCGACGCGCCGATTCTGCTCGAGTCGCTGGAGGTGCCGACGCCGGTGATCAGCGTCGCGGTGGAGGCCGCGGGGCGCGGCGGCGAGGAGAAGCTGCACGCGGCGCTGCGCAGGATGGCGCTCGAGGATCCTTCGTTCACCGTCCGCCAGGTGGACCGCACCGGCGAGACCTTGATCGCGGGGATGGGGGAGCTGCACCTGGAGGTGATCTCCGATCGGCTGCGCAACGAGTTCGGCGTGGAGCTCGCGCTGGGCGAGCCCGCGGTGGAGTACATGGAAACGATCGCGCGCGAGCGCCGCCACGAGCACAAGCTCTCCAAGCAGACCGGGGGCCGCGGCCAGTACGCCCACACCGTGATGCGCCTCGAGCCGAACCCGGGCGGCGGTTTCGAGTTCACGAACAGCATCGTCGGCGGCTCGGTCCCGCGCGAGTACATTCCCGCGGTGGAGCGCGGAGTGCGCAAGAAGATGGAGGCCGGCATCTCGGCCGACTTCCCGGTGGTGGACGTGCGCGTCGTGCTGCTGGACGGCTCGTTCCACGACGTGGACAGCTCGGAGATGGCGTTCGAGAGCTGCGCGGCGAGCTGCTTCGAGGAGGCCTGCCGGCTGGCCGAGCCCGTGATCCTGGAGCCGATCATGCGCGTCGAGCTGGCCACGCCCGACGAGTTCATCGGCGATCTGGTGGGCGATCTTGGAAGGCGGCGGGGCAAGGTGCTTCACATGCGCCGCTACCGCAAGGGCTCGCAGAAGATCTCGGCCGAGGCGCCGCTGCGCGAGCTGTTCGGCTACGCTACCGCGGTGCGCTCGCTCTCGTCGGGGCGGGCCAACCACTCGCTGGAGATCGAAGAGTACCGCACCCTGCCGCGGGCGCTGATGGAGGATGTGCTAGCCGACGCGCGCGAGCGGATCTCGAAAGGGCGCTGAGCGCCGCCGGAGCGGGGATCAGAACAGGCAGTCCAACATGTCGTCGTAGGCGTCTTCGCAGTCCTCGGCGCAGTCGTCGTGCGCCTTCTTGTGCAGGCAGTTGAGCATGTCCTGGAACTCGCCCTTGCAGTGCTCGTCCTCGGCGAAATCCTCGACGTCTTCGCAGAAGTCCTTGGCGAAACTCTCCGGGAAGTTGGCCGGGTCGTTGTCGTCGTACCAGCCGCAGGTGTCCATGTAGACTCCGTCCGAATCGTGAGCGCACCACAGCTCGCAATCTTCGTCGTACATCGCGTCGAAGGCCTCGTCGCAGTCGTAGTTCTTCTCTTCTTCCTCGCAGCCGAGGCCCAGCGCGAACACGGCCAGCAGCGGCACCAATAGCGTGAGGTTCCTGATCATCTGTCGTTCTCCTTCTTTAAAAC
>CAZHCG010000173.1:0-8836 GCA_964530995.1 uncultured Myxococcales bacterium | reverse complement strand
CTTGTCCGGCGCCTCTATCACCGGAACGTGCTTCTCCTTGCCCTCTTGCTCGGGGGAAATCGTAACATCGCCGAGTCTCATGCTCTCTCCTCCTTTTCGATAGATGATCGAAATCTCCGGCGAAGCTCTTGGCCGCGCGGGAGCCCCCCGCCTTCAACTGTAGTGGAGAAAGGGTCCCCCGCAACTCGGGGCCGGGGAATACCTCGCTTTGCCTCGCGCTTTGTCTTCGCCGCGCGGGTCAGACGTCGATCTGGGCGGCGGTCAAGACGTTGCGCTCGGGGTCGGCGAACCTGAACATCCTCAGCCCCTGACCCTCGTCCACGAACTCCTCCACGTCTCCGAGGATGTGCACGTTCCTGGACTCCAGGTAGCTCTTGAAGCGGTCCAGGTCGCCGACCCTGAGGGTGAAGAACTCGTTTTTGGGCGGCGTCTCCTCCAGCACCCAGAGGTTGAGCGCCAGGTAGCCGTCCTCGACGCCGGGAATGCTCAGCTCGGCCCAGCCTTCGCTCTCGTAGACGCGGGTGAAGCCCAGCACGTTCGTGTAGAAGTCCAGCGCCTCCTCCCATCTCCTGATCCAGACGAACGAGACGGCGTGGTCGTATCTCGGTCTCATCGCTTCTCTCCTCTCTCCGAATCACGGCTCCACTGCAAGAGGCGTCGCTCGCCTTCCAGCTTTCGGATTGCGGTCACGTCCTGGCTGACCTCGAGGCAGCCGCGGTAGGCGCCGGCCCGGTCGCGCACCGCGAAGTAGCGGATCTGGACGAACCTGCCGTGCAGCCGGATCCAGAACTCGGCGACGCTCCGCTCTCCGGAGCGAAACGAGTCGAGGATGCTCTGCACGACGTGGACGCTTCCGGGCGGGTGGCAGTTCTGCACCTTGCGTCCGATCACGGCCGGGCTGCGCGGAAAGATCCGTTCCGGGCCCTCGGAGTAGAAGCGCACCTCGTCGTTATCGTCCACGAACGAGAGGTCGACCGGCAGGTGGGTCAGCATCAGGTCGAGCTGCTCGAGCGACAGCTCGCCGGTCTTCAGCGGCAGCAGGCCGCGGGCGGCCCCCTTCTCCGATCGCCCGCGGTCTCCCCCGGCCGGCCAGGGCGCCGCCGGCTCGGCCAGCTCGTACCCCAGCTCGTCCTCTCCGCGGCGGACCTCGGCCCACTCCTCTTCGTCGAGGGTTTGCAAAGAGAGAGGAAACAGGATCTTCTCCTCTTTGTAGATCATCTCGGCGCCGTCCCTGGCCGCGACGGGCGCCTCCGCTGCGAAGCGCTCGGCGTCGCCCACGTCGATCGCGGCGCGCAGCCCGGCCAGCGCTTTGCGAATCTCGTCGTGGACGCCCCACATCACCTGGGTCGGACCGCTGACGCCGTGGCGCTCCAGCAGCGGGAAGAGCTGGTTCTCCTTGCGCCGGTAGTGGTTCTCCAGGCCAAGGAGCCGGTCGAGCAGCGGCTCGGCGCGCTTCAGCGCCCGGTCACGGTCACCTCCGCGGCCGATCTCGGCGGCGAGCCGGCCGAGCCGATCGAGCAGCTCCCCGATCACGCGGTTGTCCGCCAGGTAGGTGTGCAGGGGGTGCCCCGGGGGAGGATCGACCTTTGGGCTCTCGTCCAGCGCCTCCCGGAAGGCGCCGACGTGCACGTCGCAGAGCCGCTGCACCTCGGAGACCGGCATCCCCTCGGAGATCAGCCGCTGCTCCATCTCGGCGATCTCGCCGGCTCCCACGCCTTCGATGATCTCGGAGAACTCCTCGCGCACCTCGTCCACCGCGGCGCCGTCGTGCAGCGCGCGGATCACCCCGGCCAACCGCGAGATGCGGCTCGCTCGTTCGGCCTCGGTCTTCTTTTTCGTCCGCTGATTCATCTCTACCTCCCTCGCTCGCGCTCGATCGCATCGAACGCGGCCAATCTGTAGCACTCGGACAGGCTGGGATAGGCGAACGCCTCTTCGGTGAAATACTCGAGCGTGCCTCTCAGCCTGATCGCCATCTGCGCGATGTGGACCAGCTCGGACGCCTGCGATCCGAGCAGGTGGGCGCCGAGCAGGCGGTGATCGACGGCGTGGAAGAGCAGCTTGATCGAGCCCGTCTCGTCGTCGATTATCTCTCCCTTGGCAACCTCGCGGTAGGCGGCCCTCCCCGCGATGAACGGCACCTTGCCGCGCAGCAGATCCGACTCGCGGCGTCCCACGTAGGCTGTCTGGGGCACGGTGAACACGACGTACGGCAGAAGAGGCCCGCCATCGGTCTCGATCGGCAACCCGAAGATCTCCCGCGACGCGCGGCGCCCCCTCAGCTTGGCGGTCGAGACCGTGGCCGGGGGTCCGGCCACGTCGCCGGCGGCGTAGACGTGCTCGAGGTTCGTGCGCAGCCTGCCGTCGATCGGGATCCAGCCCTCGCCGTCGATCTCCAGCCCCGCGGCGCGCGGGTTGAGGCTGGCGGCCGCGCCGACCCGGCCCACCGCGGTGATCAGCAACTCGGTCTCCAGCACGCGGCCGGTGCCGAGATCGATACGAACCTCGCCGCTTTCGCCGATGCTCACCTCGGGATCGCGCGACGGCTGGTGAATCGTGACTCCGTTGCGGGACATGATTCTCAGGATGGATCGCCTCGGCTCGTTGTCCAAAAAGCCCAGCAGCGAGCCGCGCGGGCTGATCACGTCGATCCGCATTCCCAGAAGTGAGAGAACCGAGGCGTACTCGGCCGCGACCGCGCCCCCGCCCAGGATCGCGGCGCTTTGCGGGAAGCTTTCCAAGTCCAGGAACTCGTCGGTGTCGATCACTTTTCTTTCACCGTAGGGGATCCCGGCCGGACGCCGCGGCCTGGTCCCGTTGGCCAGCACGAACCAGTCGGCCTCCAGCATCCGCTTGTCGTTTCTGCCGCGCACCGCGATCTCGCGCTCGCCGACGAAGCGGGCCTCGCCGAACAGAACGTCCACCCCGAAGCGCCGCAGCCGGCGCTCGATGACGGCCAGCTCCCGCGAGATGACCCGCCCCACCTCGCGTCGCAGCGCCTCCACGATCGACGGGTGCCTCAGCATCCTCCGCTGGAGCTGCCTCAGCGCGCTCGCCTCTCCGCCCAGCAGGGAGAGGACGGCCTCGCGCAGCGCCTTGCTCGGCATCGTGCCGGTGTGGAGGCAGACTCCGCCCACCACGTGCTGCCGCTCCACCGCGGCGACCCGTTTCCCGTTGCGCGCGGCCTCGATCGCGGCCTCCTGGCCGGCCGGGCCGGTTCCGACGACGACCAGGTCGTAGCGCGTCGAGAAGGGCGATCTGCGCGGCGGCGCCTCGCCGGTTTCGCGTTCCGTCGTCGCAGCGATATCGCTCATCCGCTCCGCTCCTTTCTGCGGTAAAACCAGCCAGTCTTGAGCCCCGCGACGAACCACACCAGCGCGCCTACGCCGGCCAGGAAGATCGAGTCGCCGAGCATCCGCATCCAGCGCAGCGTCTCCAGCTCCGGCTGTTGCAGGAACTCGGCGCTGCGCGCGTACCACAGCCCGCGCTCGATGCTGGCCGCGGTCTGCGCCAGTCCGATCGGCAGCAGGCTGGCCAGCACCATCAACGCCAAGCCGCCGTTCATCGCCCAGAAGGAGAAGGACAGCGCCCGCTCGTTCCACTCGCCGCGCGGGGCCAACCTGCGCAGCACGAGCAGGGTCAGGCCCAGCGCCAGCAGGCCGTAGACCCCGAACATGGCGGTGTGGGCGTGGACCGGGGTGGTGTTGAGACCCTGCATGTAATAGAGCGCGATCGGCGGATTGATCAGGAAGCCGAAGACGCCGGCGCCCACCAGGTTCCAGAAGGCCACGCCGAGGAAGAAGCGCACCGGCCAGCGGTAGGCCTCGAGCCAGCGTGGACCGCGAAAGGCCCTGTAGGTCCCCCAGGCCTCGAAACCGATCAGCGCCAGCGGCACGACCTCCAGCGCTCTGAAGCTGGCGCCCACCGCCATGATCGAGACCGGCGTGCCGCTGAAGTAGAGGTGGTGGAACGTGCCGGGGATCCCGCCCAGCAGGAAGATCGCCGTGGACAGCAGAACCGCCGTGGTGGCGCTGCCCGCGCGCAGCAGACCCAGCCGGTGGAAGAGGAAGGCCGTCGCCGCGGTGGCGAACACCTCCATGAACCCCTCGACCCAGAGGTGGACCACCCACCAGCGCCAGTACTCCATCACCGAGAGGTGGGTCCGCGCTCCGTAGAAGAACCCCGCTCCGTAGAACAGCACGATCGCGACCGAGGCCCCGGCGAAGAGCAGCACGATCTGACGCGTGTCGTCGCGGCGCCTCAGCGCGGGCATCAGGCCGCGCAGCATCAACACCAGCCACAGCAGCAGCCCGACGAACAGCGCGATCTGCCAGGCGCGGCCCAGGTCCAGGTACTCGTAGCCCTGGTGACCCAGCCAGAAGCCGATCTCCAGGTCGAGGTGGCGCTTCACCGAGAGCCACTCGCCGGCCAGCGAGCCGAGCACGACGATCAGCAGCGCGGCGAACAAAAGGTTGACGCCGGCCCGCTGAACGCGCGGCTCGCGACCGCCGACCGCCGGGGCCAGGAACAGCCCGGCGGCGAGAAAGGCGGTCGCGATCCAGAAGACCGCCAGCTGCACGTGCCAGGTGCGGCTGACCGCGTAGGGAATCCACTCGGCCAGCGACAGCCCGAAGAAGGCGTCCCCCTCCACCGTGTAGTGCGCGGTCAGCGCGCCGGTGAGCACCTGGAGCGCGAACAGACCGATCACCGCCGCGGCGTACTTCCGGGTCGCGCGCATCGAGGGCGTCGGCTCGATCGCTGCGAGCGGATCCTCGGCCGGGGGCGTCGGCGGCTCCTCTTCCCGGTCGCGGAACGCCTTGAACCAGACCAGGCCGCCCACCCCGGCGATCAGCAACGCGATGCTGACCAGCGACCACAGCAGGTTGGCCGAGGTGGGGCTGTTTCCCACCAGCGGCTCGTGCGGCCAGTTGTTGGTATAGGTCGTATCCAGGCCGGGGCGCTCGGTGACGCAGGCCCAGGCCGTCCAGAAGAAGAAGGCGGTCAGCGCGCGGCGCTCGCTCTCGTCCGGGACGGCGTCGGCCGTCAGGGCGTACGACTCGCGCAGATCGTCCAGCTTCGGATCGTCGCCGAACAGGGCCCGGTAGTGGGCGGCCGTTCGCGAGACGGCCTTTGCCCTCGCCGCCGAGATCGACAGCTCGCCGGACTCGGGGTCGTAGCCGTTGGCGCGCATCTCCTCTTTCAACAGCGACTCGACGGCGGCGCGCCGCTCGAAAGAGAGCTCGGACAGCGGCCGCCCGTACCTCTCGAGCGAGCGGATCCCGGCCAGCGCGAGCGCCTCGCGGTGGAGCCAGTCGGCGGACCAGTCCGGCGCCTGGTAGGCGCCGTGGCCCCAGATCGACCCGATCTGCTGACCGCCCGCGCTCTGCCAGACGCGCTGGCCGCGCAGGATGTCGTCCCCGGTGAAGATCGTCCCTTTGCTTTCGCTCACCACGCGCTGCGGGATGGGAGGGGCCTGCCGGTAGACCTCGCGGCCGAGACCGCCGAGCAGCCCGAAAGAGACCAGCAGCACGGCTGCCAGGGCGATCCAGAGCTTCTTGGTGCGGGCCATCGCGTTTGCTCCTCGCGGACGTTGGCTTGCTCGCGTCTCGGCCAGGCAGGGGAGCAACAGCTGTTCCAGCTATCAAGCTGTGTAAATACAATGGCTTGAAGGCCGCGTTGTAAATTATTCAACAAGTTTTTGTTGTCTCAATCGCAACCGTGTTGTATGATTGGCAACAATGCAGCAGCTAGAGCTGATAATCTCGATCGCCTCGCATCTCAACTCCGCGCTGAGCGCGCAGGAGCGCTACCGCCGCCTGCTCTCGGCGCTGCGGCGGGTGATTCCGTACGACGCATCGACGCTTTTGCGACTGGAGGGGGAGGAGCTGGTTCCGATCGTGGCCGAGGGTCTCTCCGAGGACGCGCTGGGAAGACGATTCGCTCTCGCCGAGCACCCGCGATTGCAGATCATCTGCCGCTCGAGCCGGCCGGTGTTGTTTCCCGCCGACAGCGAGCTGCCGGATCCGTTCGACGGGCTGCTGGTCGCGGGCGGGTGCGATTTCGAGCGCGTCCACTCCTGCCTGGGCTGCCCGCTGCGGATGGACGGAGAGCTGATCGGCGCGCTGACCGCAGACGCACGGCGGCCGCGCGCCTTCGACGAGATCGAGCCCGATTTCCTGGCCGCGGTCGGCGCGCTGGCCGCGGCCGAGATGCGCACCACCCACCTGATCGAGGCGTTGGAGAACAGCGCGCGGCGTCAGGGGAGAATCGCGCGGGACCTGATGCGCGACGTCCAGGCGCGCCAGGGTGAGGAGATGATCGGCACCTCGCCGGCGATGCGCAAGCTGAGGCGCGAGATCGAGCTGGTGGCCCGCTCCGATCTGAGCGTGCTGATCGAGGGGGAGACCGGGACTGGCAAGGAGCTTGCGGCAGCCGCGGTGCACGCGGAGTCCAATCGCGGCGACGAGCCGATGCTCTACGTCAACTGCGCGGCGCTGCCGGAGACGCTGGCGGACAGCGAGCTGTTCGGTCACGTGCGAGGAGCGTTCACCGGAGCCTCGTCCGATCGGCCGGGCAAGCTAGAGGTCGCCAGCGGAGGGACCCTGTTGCTGGACGAGATCGGAGAGCTGCCGCTCACGATCCAGCCCAAGCTGCTGCGGGCCCTGCAGCAGGGAGAGATCCAGCGCGTCGGCTCGGACCGCAACACCGAGGTCGACGTGAGAGTGATCGCGGCGACGAACCGGGACCTGGAGCGGGCGGTCGCCGAGGGGAGCTTTCGCGCCGATCTGTTCCACCGGCTCAACGTCTTTCCGCTGCGGGTTCCACCGCTGCGGGAGAGGGCCGGAGACATCCCGCTGCTGGCGGGCCACTTCTGCGAGACGACGAGACGCAAGCTGGGCCTGGGACCGCTGCGAATAGCCCCCGACGCGATCGAGGCGCTCCAGGCCCACGCCTGGCCGGGCAACGTGCGAGAGCTGGAGAACGTGATCTCGAGGGTGGCGCTCGAGGCGATGCGAGAGGCGCCGAGAGGAGAGCCGCTGGTGCTGAGGGCGGGACACCTGGGTCCCGAGCTCGGATCGGCGTCAGTCGGAGCGCCTGGAGAGAGGAAGAAGATCGGCGCACGAGAGGTGCGCGGGATCGGCCTGAGAGAGACGACCCGCCGTTACCAGCGAGCCACGATCGAGCGCTGCCTGGAGGAGAACGATGGCAACTGGTCGGCGACGGCCAGAGATCTGAAGATGCATCGCAGCAACCTCCACCATCTGGCCGTCAGGCTCGGCCTGAAGTAGCGTCCGCAAAAAATCAAGCGATCTCGCCTTGATCCATGTAGTCCCCACGCGGATCATGGGCAGGCGTGGCCTGAAGGCGCAGCACGGCGCGCATCTCGTCGAGCAGGGTGGCGCGCCGCCGAAGCCGCAGGGCGACCTGGCGAAACGGCATCTGGCTGGAAACCGGCTCGAGATAGCGGTGAAGGCGCTGGAGCGCAGAGGTGACTGCTCTGTCCTGCGGCGGCTTTGTCAGGTCTCGCGAGACGCTGGCTGGGGATTTCGCGGCGACGATCACGAGGTGTCACTCCCTTCTGGGTGCTCCGCGAAGGTCGTGCCCGGCCTGATCCGGGAGCGGATCATCCTGCCGATTCCGCAGCGCGGGCAGACGGAGAGGTCCTCGCCGGTGAGGGCGAGCATCTGGTCGAGCCAGGTGCCGACGAGCTCGTCTTCGCCTTCGCTGGGGGAGGCCGGGCGCTCGGCGTCGAGGAGCTCCCTGGCGCGGGCGAGCTTTGTGTTCACGTTGCTCGCGGCGAGCAGGCCACCGAGGTGCTTCGGATCTCGCCCGAGCTCGAGCAGGGTCTCCGACGCCGCGGCGAAGAGCATGTAGAAGAGCGCCTTGCGATTGCACAGCGCCACAGGGCGCAGCTCGGCGGGGAGCGTGAAGACCAGATGGAAGTAGTGGGTCGGCAGGACCTCGGTTCCGCTCAAGATGTCCGGCAGGGGCTTCGGTGTCCGCGGCCAGGGAACTCGAACGACTTCCTCGGGTCGGTTCAAAGTGTGCGTGTACAGGAATTTGAGCGCGGCCACGCGCCGACGACGCTCTCGCCAAGGCCGCGCTCAAGAGCACCTAAGACGACGAGCCCGTCCACAGCTTCCGCTCGCTCCTCGAGCACCTCGGCTCGATCGTGCGCAACCACTGCACCCGCGACAGCAAGCTCGACCTGCCCCCCCATCGTCATCGACTCCACCCCGACCGAGTACCAGCAAAAAGCCCTCGACCTGATCAATGAGATCACCCTGTAGACAGTCGCGTGCACCAGCCTTGCAGCTCAACCCTCCGAATCAACGCCGCTTTTCGCTTTTTCAGTAAAGGAACTTCAGGTTAGTTCAACTGGGCGAATGGAGATGATTATTACCCCGTGCTCGACGCGCTGTCCGACACGAGAGTGCTTCAAAGCGGAACGTCGCCGGCGTCGGCCGGCACCTCGTCGTCCCCGATGATCGGGCAGTGCCAGATCTCGACCTCCTCCATCCACTGGCAGTTCCCGTAACCGGCGATGCCCGAGCCCCAGCAGCGCACCGTGCCGCCGGAGAGCAAGGCGCAGGTGTTTCCGCCGCAAGAGATCTGGGTGACGGTTCCACCCACATCCACGTCACCGGCCTGGGCTGGCAGCTCGTCGTCGCCGATGTTCTCGGTGTTGCCGTACCCCAGTCTCCCGCCCTCTCCTCCTCCCCAGCAAAGGACAGCTCCGTTCTCGAAAAGAGCCTCGCCCACTCTTTCGAACGGCGCGAGTCGGTAGAGTTGCCGTCCGGCGGGCCGGGAAACCCCTTGGACTGCCCCTGCTCCT
>CAZHCG010000172.1:0-9276 GCA_964530995.1 uncultured Myxococcales bacterium | reverse complement strand
TGCTGCACTTCGCCGACCTCGATGATGCCGACCGGGCATGGGCGGGCGCCGTTCGCATCACGACGCCCGCGCGGACGGTGGTCGACTGCGCGGAAGCCGGCGTGGCCCCCGGGCTCGTGAAGCAGGCCATTGACGAGGGCCTACACCGTGGGCTGTTCACGGAGGCGATGGTTGGGCCCGCGCGTGAGTACCTGCGCTCGTTCGGTGCGGGGGAGCCTCGATGACTCGAATACGAACCCAAGGGACGGTCCTGCGTGGGCTTGACACCTGTTCCTGTTGTGCGCATAATAGGAACAGATGCTTTCTTTCGGGAGAACGCCATGGCAAAAAACCGACTCAACATCAGCTTGGATCAGGATCTCGTGGACTTCGCCAAGCTCTTCGCCGCAGAGAACCGCACCACGGTCGCCGAGGTGATCACCCAGTATCTCCTCGCCTTGAAGCGCACGGCCCAGGGCGAAACCACGGCCAAGATCCTGGCTCACCCGGCTTTCCACGAGGCCATGGAGGAGGTCCAGGCCAAGCTCCGTGATGGCAGGGCCGAGTGGCTCACCTTTGACGAGGCCTTCGCCGACTGATGGAAACACTCTTCGAGAAGGCCTTCGTGAAGGCGCTCCGTAAGCACTCCGGAATCAAGAAGCAGGTGGAGAACAAGGTCCGGATGATCATGGAGCGGCCGCTGGCTATGGGCGAGCCGCTCAAGGGAAACTTCAGGGGGTTCTATTCCTGCCCGGTCAAGAAGAGCTTCGTCATCATCTACCTCTACTGTCGGGCCTGCCGAAAAAAGGGCGACGACAAGATCGTGGCCTGCTCGGACTGCAGCGAGCGCGACAACGAGACCCTCAAGTTCGTGCTCCTGGGCCCTCACGATGAGGCCTACAGAATCTGAGAAACGGTCTGTAAACCAACCGCGCCGGTCAGACCAAAAACCCGAGGGACGGTCATGCGATCTTCGACTTGCTTGGGACGCAGGTTGTGATCGTGTCCGCGTGCAGCAGATAAGACGAGGAGGCGAGCTTTGCCCCGAGCCGCGCGCATTCACTGCCCGGGCGGAGTTTTTCATCTGATCGAGCGAGCGTCCTGTTGAGGCCTGTCGACACGGGGTTCGCCGTCTGGAAGAATCTCCAGCTCGACCCCGAGCCGCTCGTCGACCGCCTCGAGCGGGAAGGTCCGCTACGGCCTCGAGTTAGGCGATGACACGAATTGAAACGCAGCACCGTCCCTGGCGCCCCAGCTCAAACCTCCGCCGGATGGTCCCGCTCCTGTTCCCGCTTGTCTATCCGACCGTGTATCCAGAGGAAACTACCTGGAAAACGACCGGGACGGAGGTGAATGTTGTACATGTGCCAGATGACAATAGCGGAAAAGGCCAGAACCGCTTCGTGGGCGTGCGCCTCCTTGAAGGCGTCGAACATCTCGGCCGTCATGCCCGGAAAGAGCAATCGCACGGACTCGTTGAACCACATGGCGAGGCCCGTCCCGATCATGATAAGGCAGCCCCAGAACACCGCCCAGTAATCGAATTTCTCGAAATACGTGAACCGGCCGAACTCTGGCGGTCTGCCGGTCCGCCCGAAGAAGAACAGGAGGTTCTGCCCGAGATGCCTGAAGTCCGTCGCGGTCGGGAGCATCAGCCTGAAGTCCCGGCGCCCCTCCTCGTGGATCAGCGAGTACACGAGGTGGTAGCCAGCCGTGACGACGAGCAGGGCGCCGCCCAGCCTGTGCACGACGCGCCAAAAGTCCAGCCCTCCGAGGGCGCCGGTCAGGGTCGCGGCCCATCGCGCGCCCGGATACCGCGTCCCGAACAGGAACAGCCCGGACAGGAAAAGGACGCCGACCGCGAGCAGGATCAGCAGATGCTGGGCGCGGAAGTGGTTGTTGAAGCGCTGAACCCACACCGTCGGGGCGCGCTTCGCGGCCGACTTTCGAGCGCGGAACCGCGCCGCCGCGTCGAGCAGGATGTGCCCGATGAGCAACACCATCACGACGATGGTGAGCCACTTGAAGAAGGCTGCCACCCCGCCGACCAGACCTGTGTAGCTCGGAGGTGATCCGTTGTAGCCCAGGATACGGCTTTGAGACGTCCAGACAGGCTCACCATCGGGGCCGAAGGGCCTTTCGAGCACCTTCCCGAAGAAGAATCGGTTTCCTGCCGAGTGACAGTCTGCACATCCTCCTGAGCCCAGGGCGGCCTTGGCCGGGTAGATGTCGTGCGTGTACTTGTGGACGTTCGCGTAGGGAGAAGCCTCCCACGGCTCGGTCTCGACGGTGCGGTGCTCGGTCCCGGACGAGTAGACGCGCGCGTCGGCGACCCAGACGACCCGCTTGCCGTCCATCGGATAGCCCGTCCGCTCGAGCATGTCGGAGATCGAGGCGATCAGCGCCTCGATCTCGTTCGGACGGTTGACCTCGATCACGCCGTCCCCGTTGTCGTCCTCGATCTCGGCCAGGCGGGGGTACTTCTTCGCGTCGGACCGGTGCGCGCTCCACATCTTGTAGACGTCGCCCATCCTGGGCTGCATCAGGGCGGTCCGGCCTTCGATTTCGATTCCGGGCCAGGCGCTGTGGACGCGGTTCACCGGGAAGATCTTGCCGCCGTAACGGGCGTAGACCGGGCGGAACGGATCGCTGGGCTTGTCGTCGTAACCCATCATCTCGAGGTCGCCGTAGTGATTCCAGTAGGCGCCGTCGGGTCCATAGAACGTCCACAGGTGCTTGCCCTTGGACGGAATGCGGGCGCCCGGATTGAAGACGTCGCCGGCCTGGACCAACGCCGCCTTAACGGCCCGCTCCGGGATGTGGCAGGTTTGACATGCCAGCTGTTCGAGGTGCAGCGGGGGGAGCCAGGCGTGCTCGGCGATGGGCGCGCCCAACTCTCCTGTGGTGTGGCAATCATTGCAGTCGCGCATGGTGTTGTCGAGATCGTCCCTCACCCGCCCCCCGGGGTCGTCGCCCTTGGCGAACTGGTGAACCTCCTCGCCCCGAATGCGCGGATCGGTCGCCCGGCTGCCGGCATCATGGCAGTCGACGCACTTGAGCCCGGCCCGCAGATGCACATCGGTTCGAGCACGAAAGTTGGCGCCTCGCTTCTTCCAGCCCGGCTTGGCGTGGCAAGCGAGGCAGGCTTCGTTGCGCGGCTCGCGTACGATCTTCGCCTTCAGCCGGCCCTCGGCGTCGAAGTGAGCGGTGTCGTATCGCACCTCGGGCCTCTGCCCGTCCTCGGCCTTGCCCGTCACCGAGGCGAAGCCCGATCCCGCGGTCGCGGCCCAGCGGTAGTTCTCCTGCGCGATCTGGGCCTTGCGCTCGGCCATGTCGTAGCCCGGCATGTGGCACAGCAGGCAGTCGGCCTCGAGCACCCCTGTCTCGTTCCAGCGCGCCTTGTAGTAGTCGCCGTCGAGACCGTTCTCGCCTCCTTCGACCAGGCCGTTTCTGGGGTCGGCCATGCGGTGATCGTAGCGCTTCCCGTCCCGGTCGTACTCGGCCGAGCCGCCGCCGGGATGACACGAGCCGCACCCGGTCGAAAGAAAGCTGAACGACGTCATGTCCATCGTCCGGGCGGTCTCGTTGGTCTTGGGCGAGAGATAGCGGTAGAGCGGCGCAGGCGAGCACCAGGTTCCACCGTAGTTGCCCGGCGTCGTCGCCCAGGCCACGCGCCTCTTCTGATCCGGCGTGGGCTCCTCGCCCCGGCCCTGGGTGAAGTGGTAGCCCTCGGTGATCTTTTCGTAGTCGTGGCACCCGTCGGCGCCGCACGTCTGTCTGGGCGAATACGGCACCGCGTCGTTGATGCCCTTCGCCGGGTCGATCAGATTGCCCGCCTCGTCGCGAAGCTGGAACGGCGGACAGACGCCCGAGGCGCGGGCGGAGGAGTCCTTCTCCGGGGGCGGCGCTCCATGCGGCTCCAACGCGCCGCAGCCGACGGCGGCGAAGATCATCAAAATGCCCATGCAACTGTTCCATGAGTGGTAGCTCATTTGCACCTCACTTCATTGCTTCACTTCGTTGCCCTCCTCGGCGCGCTCCACATCGGGCAACTCGGGCAAGACGAAGTCGCTCGGCAGCAGCCTCTCCATAACGAGGCCGATGACGATGAACACCGGTAGCGTGAGGAGCGTCCGCGACAGCGAGAAGCTCCAGCCGAGAAAGGTGACCTCGAAGGCCAGCATCGGGATCTTCATCGCCGAGAACGCGCCGAGGTAGATGAAGACGCTCCTCGGGGCGCAACCCTTGTGCCACAGACCGACGGCCAGCGGAAACGCCGCGTACAGAGGGCCGGGCTGAAGCGTCGCGAGCAATACCATCCAGGGGATTGCCGCGACGCCGGAATGACGGCCGACATGTCTTTCGACCACCGCATGCGGCACCCAGACCTCGAACAGCCCGACCAGGACGAACATCGGCGGCAGCACGAGCGCCATCTCGAGGAGGAAGTCGCTCAGGCTCTCACCGGCGCGTAGCCCGAAGGCATTCCCGCCTCCGAAGTAACCGTGGGCCCACAGACCGGCGACGGCCAGGACCGCGACCAAGGGCCAGAGCTTGCCGGCCAGTACCAGAGCCTTGCGCCGCGCCTTCATGCCAGCACCCAGGCCATTCCGGCTGCGACGAGGAGCGCTCCGAGGAACGCGAGGGCGTTGCGGAGCAGCGGAACTCTCCAGCCGAAGAACCTGGCCTCCACCGGCAGGGTGAGGACGCCTACCATCATGAGCGAGGTGATGAAGGCGGCGAGCACCGGCGTGGAGGCTCCGTTCTGCCGGAGCAGGCCGGCGAGGGGGTATGCGATGAAGCCAGGCATCAGCGCGACGCTGCCGGTCCCGAGGGCGGTGAGGAAAGGCAGTGGACCGGTCCCGGAGAGCACCTGCTGGAGCATCGCCGGGGTGACCGCCGCCAGCACCAGGCTCACCAGGGCGAGCACACCGAGCAGCAGCGGCAGGATGCCCCGGAACATCCTCGCGCCTTTGAGCAGGGATGCCCGCGTCTTCCCTCGGTCGGCGACGAGGGACAGGAGCAGCGCCACACCGGTGATGGTCCACAACACGGTCACGGTCCGGGTGTACATCCATTGCTCTCTGGCATGGCGCTGCGCCGGCAAAGGACAGCGAGCACGAGCGATGCCTCCTGGGCCTCCATGCTCCGCGTGGTAGCGCCGCCCGGGACGAACAATGCTCCCGGCGGAACCACGAGCGCGTCCTCTCCGTCGACATGGAATATGACTCGCCCGCCGAGCACGACGAAGACCACGTCCTCCTGCATCCGGCAGGGCGGAATCCGAGCCCCTGCGGCGAGCTCGATACGCCGGACCTTCATCTGATCGTGCTCGAGCAGCACGGCCGCGTCGAAGCCATCTGGCCGGGCCGCTACACCGCCGAGATCGAGTCGCACGAAACTCACGACGCGGACCCTTCGACGTGAGGACGGCGGTTATCTGCGCATCCCGTTCCCAGGAGTTCGATCTTCATCACGACCTCCTAGAACACCGCTCCGTAGAGCAGACCTGCAAGGGTGGAGAGCACCACCACCAGACCGATGAAGACCAGGGTCCTGGCGGTGCCCAGCACGCTTCTGATTACCAGCATGTTGGGCAGGGACAAAGCGGGCCCGGCGAGCAGCAGCGTCAGCGCCGGCCCCTTGCCCATTCCCGAGTTGATGAGACCCTCGAGGATCGGCACCTCGGTGAGCGTGGCGAAGTACATGAACGCGCCGACGATCGACGCGAAGAGATTGGCCGAAAAAGAGTTGCCGCCCACCATGGAGCTGACCCACTCGTTGGGGATGATTCCATGGCCGCCCTCGGGCCCGCCGAGCAGGAACCCTGCTGCCAGGACGCCCCCGAGGAGCAGCGGCATGATCTGCTTGGTGAAGGTCCAGCTCGAATCGACCCACATCGACAGCTCGTCTTTTTTGAACCAGGCGACGATGCTGCCCGCGAGGATCGCGCCGAAGACGCCGGTTATCACCCATTTTGCCGAGTGAATGGTCGCCCACACGCCGCTTTCGCCGCCGGCGGGCTTGCCCCAGTTGGCGAAGACCAGGATGCCGACCATCGCCGCGAAGTAGAGCCCGTCCTGCCAGAGCTTGCGGCCGGTCTCCTCGTCGGGCATGACCACCACGCCCTCGCCCTGGCGCGCCGCCTCTTCCTTGCGGAAGAAGAGGTGCATCAACAGGCCGATCACCACCGAGAAGACCACCGCGCCCACGGCGCGCGCGACACCCAGCTCGAAGCCAAGCACGCGCGCGGTGAGGATGATCGCCAGCACGTTGATCGCGGGCCCCGAGTAGAGAAACGCGACGGCCGGCCCCAGCCCCGCCCCGCGCTTGTGAATGCTGGCGAAGAGCGGCAGCACCGTGCAGGAGCAGACCGCCAGGATCATCCCGGACATCGCGGCCACGGGGTAGGCGACGACCTTCTTCGCCTTGGGCCCGAGGTACTTCATCACCGCGCCCTGGCTCACGAAGACGCTGATCGCCCCGGCGATGAAGAACGCCGGCACCAGGCACAAAAGGACGTGCTCCTGCGCGTACCACTTCACCAGCGAGAGGCTCTCCTGGATGGCGCTCCAGAACCGCTCGCTGCCGGTCGGCAGGAACCAGCAGGCGGCGAAGACCGCGAGCATGATCAGTAGCTTGGTTCGCTCCTTCACCGGCGCCTCCCGGGCGAAAGTGCGTGGATATGTGGCCATATTGGCAACATAGGCTCAAAAAAAAGCGGCCCGCCCGTCACGCGCGCCCCTCGAGGACCTGGGTCGCGCAGGAGAAGAAGCTCATCACGCAAGGTGTGAGCAAGGTGTAGTACACAACGTTTCCCTCCCTTCGATCGTCGACGATCCCGTGCGAGCGCAGCACTGCGAGGTGCTTGGAGACGGTGGAGCGATCCGAGCCGACCAAGTCGGTCAGCTCTCCCACCGAGCACTCGCCGCGCGAGAGCCGGTCGACGATCCTCAGGCGCGACTCGTTGGCCAGGGCCTTGAGCACCCGCGCCTGCATCTTGAAAACACTGTCATCGGAGCGGGGCATGTCTCCTCCTCCGGAACGAGCCGCGGAAAGCATGTGGCATTTTGGACAAGTTGTCAAGAACCCCGTGCGTTTGTCATTGAGGACGCTTTGTCCTTCCATCCCGTCGAGCACCTCCGCTCGGCTCCTCGTCAGATCACCTCGAAGATGAACAGCAGACAATAGTACATTCCCACGCCGATAAAAACCACCGCAGTGAGCCGCCGCATCCACCGCTCGATTGAAGTCAGCGCGTTGAACGCCTTCGACAGTCGATTGGCCGCGAAGGCCAGGATGAGCGAGAAGACAACTACAGGCAACGCCGTCCCCACGCCGTAGACCGTCGGCATCAGGATCGACGACTGGTGCTTGAGCGCCAGCGGGATCAGGCTGCCGAAGAACAGGGCCGCCGACACCGGGCAGAAGGTGAGCGCGAAGACCATCCCCAGCAGCCCGGCGCCCCACAGACCGAGCCTCTCCACCCTGCCCTGGAGCTTCTGCGCGACGCCGTCCCCCGAGCCGCGGGTCCATGGCAGGGGAATCACGTCGAGCAGCAGCACCCCGACCACCAGCAGCACCGGGCCCAGCGCCTTGTTGGCGTGCTGCTGCAGGAACATCGACACCGCGGACATGGAGACCAGGCTCTTGACGATCAGCAGCGCCACCAGGAAGTACGACAGCATCCGCCCCAGGGTGTAGAGCAGGCCGGCCAGGAGCACCCTCGACGATCGATCGACTCGCTTGCCGATGTAGGAGATCGCCGCGATGTTGGTTGCCAATGGGCAAGGGCTGATGGACGTCAGTATCCCCAGCCACAGGGCGGAGCCCAAGGCGACGATCAGCAGCTCCATCAGCTCTTCTTCAGCATGGCCAGGTAGGCCTTGACCCGCTCCTCGACGTAGTCGCCGAGGGCAGGGTGATTGCGTGCGTGCTTCCAGACCTTGTCGCAGTTCTCCCACTCGAGCACGGTGTCGCCGCTCATGGTGGCCACGATCATGGTGCTGAAGGAGAGCTCGAACTCCTTTGCGAAGTGCTTGTTCTCGTCGAGATCATAATTGATCTCCCGAAACTCTAGATCGCCGGATGCGAGCTTTGCGGCGAAGCTGCCCTCCACGGTCTGCTCGATGATCTTCTGGATGCCCAGGCAGGTGGGGCACCGGCGCGCCCCGTGGAAGTAGTAGACTACGACCCGGTCCGCCGGCCCATCCTCCCCGGGGCTCTTCGCCGCGGCCTTGCTATCGGGAGCGGTCGCCCCGGCACCTGTCGATTCCGAGGCCTGGGCGCCCTTGTCCCCGCAGCCGGCGAGCAGCGCCCAGACCGCGAGCAGAAGCGTCGCGCCCGTTCCTTTCGAATGCAACGCCATCTGTCCTAGCCCTCCTTCCCGGCGGCGCTCGCGATCATCGTCTCGATATCCGCGCTCGAGGAGACTCGGCCGCTCACCGTCACCTTCTCGTCGATGACCAGCGCCGGCGTCATCATGACGCCGTAACCCATGATCTGATCGATGTCCTCCACCTTCTCCAACTGCGCGTCCACTCCCGACGCGGCGACGGCCTTCTCGGCCTCTGCGTAGAGCTTCTTGCACTTGGGACATCCTGTCCCCAATATCTTGATCTTCATCACTTCCCTCCTTCTCCTTTGCCGATGAGCATCTCGTGCTTGGCTGGCACTGCTTGCAGCGCCGGAACGAGCCGCGGAAAACATGTGGCATTTTGGCCAAGTTGTCAAGGGCCCCCGTGCGGTGACACTCCATCTTTCCGCTCCTCGACGGAAACGGGCGCCTCGGGAGGCTGCTCATCACCCTGCTACTCTGCGCCGACGGCGCCCTCGACCAGCCGATCCTGTACCTCAGCCTCTACTTCAAGACGCACCGCCCGGATTACTACGACCACCTGCAGCGCGTCCGCACCCGTGGCGATCGGGAGGGTTGGCTGCGCTACTTCCTCACGGGGGTCGTCGAGACCGCTGGCGAGGCGTTGAGCACGACGCGCAGGATCCTCGCCCTCTTCGACGAGGACCGGCGTCAGCTCGAGTCGCTTGGGCGGGCTTCCGTTTCGGCGTTTCGTGTTCACGAGCATCTCCGCAGAAGGCCCATCACCGGCATTCGGGAGATGACCGAGGTGCTCGGCCCGACGTACCCGACCGTGGCGGCCGCTCTCGAGGGGTGTTTCATGCGCGCTCGGCGACTTGGTAGAAGGCGTCTCGTCGGCCCCCGTGTTTGGCCAGCAGACCTCCTTTGCACAGGCGTTGAAGGCGGCGCTGGAGGGTGCGGAGCGGGGGTGGTTCGTGAAG
>CAZHCG010000171.1:0-9393 GCA_964530995.1 uncultured Myxococcales bacterium | reverse complement strand
TGCGGCGGTCGAGTTCGAGCGGGACGCGCACCACGCGACCGAAGTCGCCCACTCCTACCGGAGACAGCTTCTCGCATTCTGCCCGGCCGGGACACTCGAAGCCGTAGGCCGCGGCGGGGCACCGGTACTTGAGAGTGCCCAAAACGATTTCCCCACAGCGTGGAGTGCTCAACTGGTTGATGTGCGTTTTCACGGTCCACAATTTGTGGCAACATCTTCTACTGGTGGATCTTGCCGAACAGCGTCGACAGCCGAATCTTATCGGTGGAGGGAGAATACTGTCATGTCTCAAGACCAGTTCGCGGCACCTGAAGCACACGGCAGACCACGCTCGAGAAAGCTGATATTCGTTCTCATCGGAGCAGGGGCGCTCGTTCTCGCCGCGCTCGCTGTGGGCGCGGTGCTGCTGTTCTCGTCTGCCGAGAGCACCGCCCTGGACGAGATCCTGTCCCAGAACCTGCCGAGGGGGACCGACGCGATCACGCTCGAGCTGATGGATCCGACCAGCACGGCGCTGTCCTCCGCGTTCGCAGAGAGCCTCTGTGGGGGCGAGAACATCGAGAGCTTCCTGATAATGGCGAGCATCATGCCGAATCTGGCGAAATCCAGGCTGCTCTCGATGAATGCAGGCGAATCCCGCGCCAGCCTCCAGTGCGGCGATCAGGCGAGGAAGCTGCTCTCGAACAAGCTGGTGGTGCAGGTGTTGTTCGAGGAGGACGACAACGAGCACAAAGTAGGCATCATAGAAACCGGCATCGAGTCGCTGCCGCTGCCAAAGCACACGTTCAGCGGCTACTCGGGCCACTGCACGCCCCGGGAGGACGACGAGAAGGAGTGCGACGAGGAGGCGAACGCCGCCTTTCGCGAAGGACTGCGGTGGATCTTCGGCAAGTTCAAGGGGCTGGACATTTTCGCCCGGGTCCGGGCGTCCTCGCGCGAGCACGATTCGACCAATGTCGAGATCCTCAGGAAGATAGCGCCCAAGGTCGAGCTCGACGACCTGACCATGGTGCGCGCGAGACCGGACACCGTGCCGTGGATTGTCGCCTGCAGCGAGCGCGAGCCCGTCGACGAGGACGCAAAGACCGATTTTCTCGAGGCGTGCTTTCCGGACAATCGGGACCGGGGGTTAGAGGCGATCAACACCAAAGTGCGCGCGGTGGCCATGTCCCGACATGCCCCCGATGTTGCCGAAAACGACTTGCTGTACTCTCGCGTCTTCACGCTCCTGGCCCGCGACGAGGACACGGTCGGGAAGCTGCAGGCCGATGTCGAGGACTTCGTTCGCGACTGGAAGTCCCACGTGAGCAACAAGGAGTCGACCCTGATCAGAACCGTCCGCGACGCGAGCGGAAAGGACAGCGAGAGTGCAGCCCTGATCGAGCCGTTCATCCGCGCGGCATTGGGAATGACGGTCCTCCGCGACGGCGAGTTCGTCACGGTAGCGATAGAAACCGAGCTCAAGCCCGAGGAGATGAGCCTGCTCAGGGAGGCACGCGAAGAAGGCAGAGCGCAGAAGGATGCCCGCGCCGAGATCCACAAGGCGGTTCTCACGGGCTCGTCGCTCCCTCGACCGGCACTGGTCAGGATCGTGGGGGATGAGGTCGCCGACTGGGTGCTCGCCAAGCGCGCGACCGCCGAGGACTGCGCCACGATGCGCTCCCAGTTCGAGAAGATCGTCGAGGGTGCCAAGCTGCAACCCGAGCAGTACGGCATCAAGTTCTACCTGGAGAAGCTGCTCGCCGACGATATCTGCGTCGGCTTGGTTCTCGAGGATACAACCAAGGAATGTGCCGCCAGTGCGAACTACATCGAGAAGTTCGCCGAGTGCTTCCCGAATGCGGAGGTCGAGTGATGCGCCAGGAGTGGCGGAATCTGGTCGTGGTCCTGCTCGTGCTGGGGATGGCGCAGTTCGGGTGTGCGCGTATGGCACGGGGCAAGTTGCTCAGCTCCAACGAGAAAGTCGTCGACACCAGGCCGGTGATCAAGCCCAGTGCCGAGTTCGTGGTGGTCCAGGGACAGATGCAGGGCACCGAACTCTTCCTCGAGGCCGGAGCGGTGTGCAAGGAGGTCAAACAGATCAAGATCGAAACGA
This sequence comes from uncultured Myxococcales bacterium, assembly GCA_964530995.1. Classification (GTDB taxonomy): domain Bacteria; phylum Myxococcota_A; class Polyangia; order JAAYKL01; family JAAYKL01; genus CAZHCG01. The sequence continues at coordinate 7,298 of CAZHCG010000171.1, read as the reverse complement.
CCACCGAGTACTCCCGCCGCAACGACACTCCGTCGGTTACCACGGCGACAGCTGTCATCGGCGGGCTTGCCGTGGCGATCGGGATCGCGATGATGATCAACCCCGAAACCGAGGATGAAGAGACCGGTGAGAAGAGCAAGATGTTCGACGATCAGCAGACCGCGTACATCGCCGGCGGCATCACAGTGGGCGCCGGCGGGTTCTTGCTGCTGTTCCCACTCGGTGACGCGATCCGGAAGTCCCTCACCGACGTGGAGACCGAGACCCACGTGGAGACCAAGGACGTCATCCGGCCGGTGGTCGCGTGCAAACAACCGAAGAAGGCCTCGGACGTCGACCTGTGGGGAGATATCGGCGGGCGGGTCGTCCATCTGGGAGTGACGGACCACCAGGGGCGACTCTCGGTGGACCTGGCGCGCCTCATCGATCGCGAGACCATATCCGGTCCGGTCACCGTCCTGGAGATGGCGCTGATCGCCCAGCTCGGCGACGAACCCCTGGAGGTGGTGGACTCGACGCTGAACAAGCGTGTCATTTTCAACTTGAGCGAGGTCCACTCGTACTTCGATGATGTGGTATGGGGCGAGGTCGACCTCACCAGCTGCATGGCTGCGGCTTCGCTGGATGCGTGCCGATCGGTCGAACACTACCTGGACCAGTTTCCCACCGGCAAGCACGTGGTCGAGGCCAACCAGTACTTGATGGACGTCAAGGCGAGGATGGACGCCTTGCGCGAGGCCGAGGCCCGGCGCCAAGAGCTGGAGCTGGAGCGGTTGCGCAAGGAAGCGGTGGAGCGCGAGCGCGAGGAGGAGCGCAAGCGGAAGCTCGCGGAGCAGAAGCGGAAGCTCGCGGAGCAGAAGCGGAAGGCCGAGCAGGCCAAGGCCCAGGCCGAGTACGAGGCCGCAATGGCCAAGCAGAAGAAGCAGCAGGCGGCAGCCAAGAAGAAGGCCGAGTGCAAGAAAAAGTGCAAGAAGAGCTGCCATGGGATCGCCGAGTGTGTGAAAGGGTGTGTGAGGGATACATGCCACTGATCCGAATACACGGTGTGTTCGCCGTCTTGGTATTGACGGTCGGCTTCGTCGCGGTCGTGCCCTGTGTGTCCGCCTGCGAGGCCCGCGATCTCTACAACAAGGGCGTCGAGTTGTTCGGCGACGGGCGCTTCGAAGAGGCCGCCTAGGCGTTCCGCAAGGTGTACGCGCGCAAGCCCACGTGGAAGATCCTGTTCAACATCGGCCAGTGCGAGGCCGCGGCCGGCCGCTACGGCCCTCGACGCGTTCGAGCAGTACACCCTAGACGGCAGCGACGAGGTGCCGATCGAGCGGCGGAACTATGTATCACGCTGCGCAATGGCGGCGAGGTCCTGCTCGAGGACACGTTCAAGGTTGCCGGCAGCGTGACCACCAGGGTCGCGGTGAAGGAGCTCGAGCCAGAGCCGCCGACCGAGGCCCCGGAGGGGCTGCCCGCCGAAGCCAGGGGCTTGGGCGGGTCTCGTGGCCGCGGGGTTCATCCCCGCGGGACAGCGCCCCGGGCCGATCGCGAAGAGCACGGACTCCCGATCTTGGAATCTGGCCCGCGGATCGAGATTGTCGCGAGCGTCGTGCCGGAGGCCAGCATCCCGGCGGCCAGTCGGCGTCGGGCACCGCGGCCACGAGGGTCGCGGTCGGTCGAGTCTTGCGGGGACCTTTTTCAGTAGGGGTTGTTCCCGATCGGGTCGTTGTTCTCGGCGGCTCTGGCGGCGGCGGGGCGCTTTTTTCCGGCGTAGGGGTTCTTCTCTATTGGCGAGTCGTTCTCGGTCTTCTCGGCGGTTTTTCTCGCTGTGCGCGATCCGTCGCGCTCGGCCTCGGCGCGTCGTTTGGCCGGTCGGGCCTTTTCGCTCCGCTCGGGCTCTTCTTTCGCCGGCGCGGCTCGCTCGGGCCTCTGCTCGGTTCTCGGCGCGAAGTCGTTGGTCGCGATTGGGTCGACGGGCAGGGGCAGGGCGGCGTTCGAGATTCCCGGAGGCGATTGGTTCCTCGAGGGCGGCGGCGCCCGCTCCTCATCGACCGGCGCCGGCTCGCTCGCCAGCGCGGGCGCCTCCTGCGCGGGGCTCGCGGCGGAATCGATGTCGGCGCCGACCAGGTACAGCGCGGCGCCCAGCACCGCGGATACGGCCAGCAATGTCAGTCCTGTCGCCACGATTCGAGCCGTCGGCGAGTCCGGCGGAATTCCCAGCCGGGCTTGCAGCACCGGGTTGGGGGGAATCGGAAGACCCGCTTCGTCATCTCGGCGGCTGTTCCCTCCCTGGTCGTCTCGTTCCCGCGCAGGCCAGATCCTGAGCGTGCTCTCCTCGGGCGCGAGATCGGGCCCCCGGAAGGGATGAATCGAGGCCTGTTCAGATGCTCCGAGCATGCACGCCTCCTCTCTCGCGGTCGAAATCCACCGCGGGCTCCGGCCGGGCCGCCCGCTCCCCCGCGCAAGAGCCGCCCGGTACGTCTCTTCCGGCTTACACTTACAACATAACCACGCCGCGCCCGGCGCGCAGCGCTGATCGAGCGGAAAAAAAGGCTCGAGCCCGGAGCCGTTACTCCCCGCCTCGCAGCCGGGACGGCTGTCGCGATCTCAGGCGTCGGCGGCGCGGACCAGGAAGTCGGCCACGTCGCACCAGAGCCGATCGAACTCGTCGCGCGAGAAACCCGAGCCGCTGGCCAGCCAGTCGTAGTGCGGCGGGTCGTGATCGCGGCCGTCGAAGTGGCCGACCGTGTCGAGGTGATCCGCTCGCGCGGCGTGAATCGGCTCTCCCCAGACCTGGGAGCGGGACGGCACCACGCCGTCGTTGTCCCGGTGCCCCAGCGGCTCGCCGAGCAAGTCGCCCAGCCTGCTCTCCACCTCGGCCGCGAGCGGGACGGGCCTCGGACCGTGGTTCTCGCGGCGACCGGTGATGCGGTACAGCGAGGCGAACAGCGCGTGACTGGCCTGCAGGTAGGGATCGAGACCGACGTGCGCCAGCGAGCGCAGGCCGGTCGGCTCGGCGGCGGTGATCACGCAGCCGTAGCTCACGCCGGGGCGGTCGGTGGCCGAGGCGTTGAACACGTCGACACCTTCGGGCTTGAGCTGGGTGAACAGCGACTGGTCGCCGGTCATCTGCTCGAGCAGCTTGTTCACCTCGGCGCGTCGTTCCTGGCTGAAGTCGCCCAGCAGCTCCTCGAAGATCTGGTCGGCGAGCGTGCGCTTGAAGCCGAGGCGATCGTCGAGACGGACGAACGCGGCGCCGAGCTTGAGCATCACCGACAGCGGCATGTGGCCGAAGCGGAGCACGTAGACCGTGAACAGCGAGAAGAGGCGCAGCATCTGCGCGCCGAGCACGGTGGAGAAGAAGCTGGCCAGCGGAGTGCCGTAGTGCGGCGTGGAGACCGTCAGCACCGAGCGGACGCGATCGACCATCGGCTCGGGATCGGAGCCCTTGGTCAGCGAGACCGCCGGGGTGACGAGCATTCGCGCGTCCAGCCCGCCGGTGGAGTGGCCGATCAGGTGGATCGGCGAGTCGTCCTTCGGGGCGTGCTCGATCACGGCCTCGAGCAGGTTGGCCGCCCGCTGGCGAATCGAGCCGGTCGGAGACGTGGCGACCGGAACGATCCGCGCGCGCATTCCCCGTTCCGCGAGGGCGGACTCGAGCTTCTCGGTGACGTGGGTGAAGTAGCGCAGGCCGCCGAGGTTGGCGAAGCCGAAGAAACCGGGAACCAGGAAGACAGTGTGCTCGGACGTCATGTCACCTCCGAGAACACCCTAGCGTCTCGAGGCGCAAAAATCCACGCCGAGCGGGTTTTCATCGCGGAAGGGGAGGCTCACGAGTTTTCGCAATTGTGTTGCGCATAATTGCCGCACAGCGATATCCTGGCTCCAGCGGGGCAAGGGAGCGGAGATCGTCGAGATGGGTTCGGCTTCGATAGCGGCGCGGGTCGTGCTTCTGTCGTTTCTCGCTCAGGCGCTGGCGGCTTGCGAGAGCGGGCCGGCCCCGGCTCCGCCCGGAGCGCGCTACCGGGAACGGTCCTACCTGGTCGCGACCGGCTGCGGTGCCCGCGACGATTACGATTTCGACCAGCTCGATCGCTTTTTGCAGCGCTCGTCGCGCCTGGCCAGATCGGTCGCGGTCCTGCTCCACCGGGGCGGGGAGGAGATCTACAGAGCCGGCATGCTGGGAGCGGACGCGAGCACCGTGATGCCGACGGCCTCGAGCAGCAAGTGGCTCTCCGCCGCGACCGTGCTTTCGCTGTGCGACGCGGGGCGGATCGACCTCGACGCTCCGATCGCGACCTACCTGCCGCAGCTTTCTCCGCGCAAGGGACGCGTCACCGTGCGACAGCTGCTCTCGCACACCTCGGGCTACGCGCCCCACCTGCGCATGCGCGGCCTGTGGCGCAGCGGATCGGGATTGCGGATCGGTCCGGTGGCCCGCGTCGCTCCGCTGGTCGCCGGCCCGGGCTCGCGTTTTTGCTACGGCAGCATCTCGTTCCAGATCGCGGGACAGATCGCCGAGCGCGTCACCGGTCGCCACTGGGACGACATCTTCCAGCAGCGGATCGCCGGGCCGTGCGGGATGAGGAGCACCCACTTCAGGCGCGAACATCCGCGGCTGGCGGCCGGCGGGTTCTCCAACGCCGAGGACTACTCCCTGTTCGTGGAGATGATCCGGCGGCGCGGCGTCTCGGTCGACGGGCGGCGCGTGCTCTCGGAGCGCGCGATAGAGCAGATGCACCGCAACCACACCTTCGGCCTGGAGCTGGAGTGCGTTCCCCAGCTCTTCGAGCGCAAGCAGTCCTACGGGCTGGGGCTGTGGCGGGGCGACGAGGATCCGGCGAGCGGGGATCCCCTGTTCGTCAGCCACTTCGGCACCTCGGGGTTCAAGGGGTTCGTCGACTACGCCCGCGACCTGAGCGGTGTGTTCGCGATTCACTACGCGCGCGGCAGGAGACCGCTGGCCAAGCGGCGCTTTCGCCAGGTCGTGGAGATCGTGCAGCGGATCGTTCCGGCAGGCACAGGCGCCGGCTCAGCCGGGCCAGAAGTCGAAGACCTCCGCGCCGTCGAGAACTCCGGCGGCGAACGGAAGGTCGGATTCGTGCAGTGAAGCCGAGCCCGCCTTGGCCAGCTTGCGCAGCTCGGTCTCGGCGTTGCCCACGGCCACTCCGAAGAACCTGTCGTCGAGCAGCATGTCGAGATCGTTGCCCGAGTCGCCGGCGGTCAGCACGTGGAAACGGTCGATTCCGAAAAGCCCACGCACGAAGTCGACGGCGTTGCGCTTACCCGCCGAGGCCGGGAGCACGTCGAGGTACTCGTCGCAGGAGTAGATCGCGCGCGCTCCCGCCTCGGCCCGTCTCAGCTCCAGCTCGAAAGCGGGCAGCAGGGTCGGCTCGCGCAGGAAGAAGCTGGCCTTGAACGGGCTCTGGAACTCGTCGGGCTGCCACTCGATCTGCGGAAAGCCGGCGGCCAGCTCGGAGACGCGATCGCGCCGCCAGCCCCGACCGATGTGGGCAGCGTACTCCTCGGAGGCGTTCTTCCACGGGGGAAGCCACAGCTCGGTGCCGACGAACGCGCAGATGCCGTCGGCCTCGGGCAGAGCGCCCGAGTCGATCAGCGACCTGGTGGATGCGAACGATCGCCCGGTGGCGTAGACGAGCCGCACCGCGCCGCGGTACGCCCACAGGATCGTGCGCAGAGTGGAGAGACCGGCTGTCGGCTCTCCGTCGTCCAGAAGAGTGCCGTCGATGTCCGATACCAGCAGCCTGATTTTCTTTTTTTCGCTCAAGAGGCGACCCCCACCCGAATGCGGTCCACGATCCACTGGGCTCCGTCCTTGCGCGGCACCAGGCTGAACAGCTGGGAGCGCGTGCGGTGGGAGTCGACCGTGCCCTCTAGCACGAACCACTTTCCCTGCCTCTCGACCTCCACCTGTCCCTCCCGGTAACGCAACAGATCTTCGCTGCTCGCGAGAAACCGCTCGAGCTCGTTGTCCGTGAACGGCGTCTCGCCGCCGAACGGAGGAAGCCGATCGCTGTCGGTTCTCATGGCATGCCCCCTCTCGTGCGCCATGAGCGCGCTTTCAGCAAAACGCGTGCACGTACACACCGTTTCACCATTCGTGAAAACTACGCTTTTTACATTTTCCATAGTAAGCATTGAGCACTCTACCGTCAAGCGTCAAAGTGTCAGGTTTTGCGTTTTTCCGCTTCAGACCTCGGTCTTATGGATTTGTACCGCACCACTGTTGCCTTTTTGCGACGAGCGGAGAACGTTTCGGTGAACAGCGCGATCATCGGTTTCGATTGGAACGGTTTCTTCGCGGATCCATTCCGCCGCTTCACAGCAAGAGCAGGCTGACCGCCATCACCGCCATACCGAGCACGACCCCCAGGATCGAGGTGTGACCCGAGCCGTACTCGCGCGAGGTGGGCAGCAGCTCGTCGAAGGAGATGAAGACCATGACTCCTCCCACCGCGGCCAGCATGCCGTCGATCACGAGCGGGTTCGCCTCGATGAGCGGCATCAACGCCAGGTAGACGATCAGCGCGCCGATCGGCTCGGCCAGCCCCGAGGCGAAGGAGTAGAGCAGCGCCTTGCCGCGGCTGCCGGTCGCGAAGAAGACCGGCACCGCGACGGCGACACCCTCGGGTATGTTGTGGATCGCGACAGCGATCGCGATCGAGGTGCCCAGCGAGACGTCCTGGATCGAGCCGGCAAAGGTCGCCATCCCCTCGGGCAGGTTGTGCACGCCGATCGCAACCGCGGAGAGCAGCCCCAGCCTGGACAACGACTTTTTTCGCTGGGAGTCGTCCGCGGGAGAGAATCCAGAGCGGCCGGCGCTGGCCCGGCGCACGTCCTCCAGCGCCACCACCTCGTGGGGGTTGCTCGGCTCGGGCACCAACCTGTCGATGATTGACGAGATCACGATTCCGCCGAAGAAGCAGGCCACCGCGATCCAGTCGGCGCCCGGGGCTAGCTCCTCGCTGAAACGCCGCATCGCGAGCGGCAACAGCTCCACCAGCGAGATGTAGACCATCACGCCGCTGGAAAAGCCCAGGCCGAAGGCCAGCATCGTCAGCCTGGGCCGTCGCGTGAAGAAGACCACCAGCGCGCCCAGGCCGGTCGAGAGGCCGGCGAACGCGGTCAGCGCGAGTGCGAGAGAGACGCTGCCCTGCATCGAAGGCTCCTTCTTATTCTCCGTCTTTTCTTAAGTGGAATTCTGTTCGGGTCAAGTCGGGACGAAACGGGTCTGGAGCAATCCGCGCTGTAGCTTTTTTCTGTGAGGTCCGCTGCTCGGGCTGATCTTG
>CAZHCG010000170.1:0-9447 GCA_964530995.1 uncultured Myxococcales bacterium | reverse complement strand
CCGGCGGACTGGCCGCCGGGGACGTACCCGCCGTCCTCGCTGTGGCCGGTGGGCGGGCCGCGCCCTGCTGAGGCGAGCCCGAATCAAGGCCGATCAGCTCGACCCCACCGCCTCGAGCGGGCCCGGCGTCTCCGAGTGCGCCGGGTCCGCGATCCGGTTCTCGACGTCTACCAGCACCACGCTCGGCCGATGATCGGCTAGCTCGCTTTCGTCGAGCTCGGCGAAGGTGGCGATGATCGCCAGATCGCCGGGGCTGTTGAGATGCGCGGCCGCGCCGTTGACGCAGATCACGCCGGAGCCGGGCGGCCCCTCGAGCGCGTAGGTCTCGATCCGGCTGCCGCGCGTGATGTTCCACACGTGCACCAGCTCGTGGGGCAGGATGTCCGCGGCCCGCATCAGGTCCGCGTCGATCGTGACGCTGCCCTCGTAGTCGAGATCGGCGTGGGTGACTGTGCAACGGTGAATCTTGGACTTGAACATCGTCCGTCGCATCGGGCTTTCCTCCTCGTGGCGTGCCGTTCCGCGGGGCGGATACAGCCGCCGAAAAAAGCTTTCCCGAACGCCGCGATCCATACACCCGGGCGCCGGGCGGCGCAAGCTTCGTCGCGGGGCAATCTGGAAAGCCGTTTCGAACGTGTTGATTGACAAGTCGCGGCAGTCGCTCGTAGATTTGCCTCTCGCCGGCCGGGGGACCGGCCCTGGAGGAAGAGAAAAGGTGTGATGGAACAGAAACGTCTCGACAGTGAAGACCTGGAGATCATCCTCCAGACGTTCCGGGAGTTCGCCGAGCGGGAGATGCCGCTGGACAAGCGCCTCGAATGGGACCGCGAGGACGTCTGCCCAGAGCAGGTGGTGCGCGCGATGCTGGGCCCAGAGGTGGGCCTGCACCTGGTCTTCATCCCCGAGGAGCACGGCGGAATGGGCGGCGGCGCCCACGACGTCTACCGCCTCAGCTGCGAGTTCGCCAAGGTCGACCTGGGCCTGGCGACCGCGATGCTCGCGATCGCGCTGGGGATCGATCCGATCCGCGTCGGCGCCACGCCCGAGCAGCGCGAGAAGTGGATGACCAGGCTGGCCGAGGAGGGGCTGATCGTGGCCTACGGCGTCACCGAGCCCGAGGCCGGCTCCAACGTGGAGAACCTCAAGACCCGGGCCGAGCGGATCACCGACGAGTCGGGGAAGGTCACCCACTACCGGCTCGAGGGCGTCAAGCAGTTCATCTCGAACGGCGAGATCGCCGATCTCTACACGATCCTGGCCAAGGCGCCGGACGGCCCCACCTTCTTCGTGGTGGAGCGCGGCACCGAGGGGCTCGAGCCCGGCGAGAACGAGGAGAAGCACGGCATCCGGCTCTCCAACACGTCCCAGGTGATCCTGGAGGACGTCGTGATCCCGGCCGACAACATCGTCGGCGAGTGCGAGGGCCGCGGGATCAAGCAGTCCAACGAGGTCTTCGGCTACACGCGCCTGATGGTGGCCGCGTTCGGCCTGGGAGGCGGGCTCTCGGCGCTGGAAAAGGCGATCGCCTACTCCAGGGAACGCAAGCAGTTCGGCAGCTACCTGCGCGAGCTGCAGGGCTACACCCACAAGCTGCTGGTTCCGCACAGCGTGCGTCTCGCCGCGGCGCAGGCCTACATCGAGCACGTCGCCGACCTGCTCGACGCCAGCGACGAGGACCGCCAGGTCGAGGGCTCGATCGCCAAGCTGTTCGCCACCGAGGCGGGCAACGCCGCGGCCGAGGCCGCGATCCAGGCGCTGGGCGGCTACGGCTACTGCGCCGAGTACGAGGTGGAGAAGATCAAGCGCGACGTGCGCATCTTGCCGATCTACGAGGGCACCTCGGAGATTCAGCAGAGCATCATCGGCGTGTTCCGCATGCGCCTCAACGTCAAGAGCAAGGGCCGCTTCTACGACGGGATCGCCGACGAGGCAGCCGGACTGGGGAAGGTGGGCGGCCCGGCCGTGGCCCACGCGGCGCGCCTCCTCTCGCACTGCTCGGTGCTGGCCTTCCGCCGCAAGCTGTCGCGCAGGCAGCACGGCCTGTTCGAGCTGGGCTGGGCGATGGCCGAGGTGGAGACGGCCGCGGCGCTGGCAAGAGCCGCGGCTCGCGACGGGAACAACGAGCTGCTCGCGGCGCAGTCGCGCCTGTGGGCGGCCGAGGTGGCGCTCTCGGTGCCGAGCCGCATGCTGCGGCTGTTTGTCGGCTCCGGCGTGCTCGACGAGGAGGCGACCCGCGAGCTGATCGAGCGCGCCGACCTGCCGGGCGCGGTGGCGCTGCAGGCCGGCACGCTGGCGGAGATGGACGCGGTCGCGAATGCGATTACGGCCGACTGACGGTTTCTCGCGAGGGAGAAAGCTGCTAGAGAACGAACGATGAGAGTCTTGCTCACCGGCGGAGCTGGATTCATCGGGTCGCACCTGGCCGAGAGCCTGCTGGCGGGCGGCCACGAGGTCGTCTGCCTCGACAACTTCAACGACTTCTACGACCCGGCGACCAAGAAAAAAAACATCGAGACCGCGCTGTCCCAGCCCGGCTACACGCTGGTCACCGGCGACATCCTCGATCGCGATCTGCTCGATCGGCTCTTCGAGGACGGAAACGGATTCCAGGCGGTGGCTCATCTCGCGGCCTACGCGGGCGTGCGGCCCTCGATCGAGCGGCCCGAGATCTACCAGCGCGTCAACATCGAAGGCACGCTCAACCTGCTGGAGCGCTGCCGGATCTACGAGGTGCCGCGCTTCGTGTTCGCCTCCTCGTCCTCGGTCTACGGCGGGCGCAGCGACGTGCCGTTCCGCGAGAGCGACGACGTGATGCGGCCGATCTCGCCCTACGCCGCCTCCAAGGTCGCCGGCGAGGCGCTCTGCCACACCTATCACCACCTGTTCGGGATCAACGTGCACGTGCTGCGCTTCTTCACCGTCTACGGCCCGCGCCAGCGACCCGAGATGGCGATCCACCTGTTCGCCAACCACCTGCGGCGCGGCGAGCCGGTGCGCCTCTTCGGCGACGGCCGCGCCAGCCGCGACTACACCTACATCGACGACATCACCGCCGGCGTGGTCGCGTCGGTGGAGCGCTGCTCCGGGTTCGAGGTGATCAACCTGGGCGGCTCCAAGACGACCTCGCTGCTGCGACTGGTGGAGGTGATCGGCGAGCGACTGGATGTCGAGCCCGTGATCGAGCACGAGCAGTTCCAACCCGGCGACGTGCCGATCACCTACGCGGACGTGACCCGCGCGCGGAAGCTGCTCGGCTACGAGCCGAAGGTCGACATCGAAACAGGCATCGACCGCTTTTGCAGCTGGCTGGAGCACGCCTGCCCGCAGGGCTGCGAAGACGGCGGCGGCGCAACCTAGGCGGCTCGAGTTGAGCGCGCGCCCGGAGAGCTCCTATCTCAAAAGCCGTTTCGGCGCGGCCAGCGCGCAGCTCAGGTATCTGCCGCGCGCGGCCGCGCTGGTCTGGCGCGCCTCTCCGGGGTGGACGCTGACCTGGCTGGTCCTGCTGGTGATCGACGGCCTGCTGCCGGTCGCGGTGGTGCTGCTCACGCGCGAGGCGGTCGACGCGGTGGTCGCCGCCGTGCGCGACGATGGGAGCTTGGAGTCGGTGCGCGCCGCCGCTCTGCCGGCCGCGCTGCTGGGCGGGGCGATGCTGGCCTCCGAGCTCGTGCGCGCGCTGACCGCCTGGATCCGCTCGCGCCAGGCCGAGGTGATGCAGGATCACGTCGCCGACCTGATCCACGAGCGCTCGGCGGCGGTCGACCTGGCGTTCTACGAGACGCCGGAGTACTTCGACCGGCTCCACCGCGCGCGCAACGAGGCCTGGTACCGGCCGCGCCGGCTGGTGGAGAACGCCGGGATGCTGGTCCGCAGCGCGATCACCTTGCTGGCGATGGCCGGGGTGCTGCTCGGGTTCAGCCCCTGGGTGCCGCTGATCCTGCTGGCCAGCACGGCTCCCGCGCTGATCGTGGTGCTGCGGCACGCCGCGCGCCAGCACCGCTGGCGGCTGCGCAACACCGAGGACGAGCGCAAGGCATGGTACTACGACGCCGAGCTGACCGAGCCGCACGCCGCGGCCGAGATGCGCGCCTTCGACCTGGGGGGCTGGTTCCGGCGGCGCTTCGTCGAAGTGCGCGCCCGCCTGCGGCGCGAGCGGCTGGCGCTGCTGAGATCCCAGAGCGTCTCGGAGCTGATCGCGGCGCTGCTGGCGCTGCTGGCGACCGCGGGCTGCATGGCCTGGATGGGATGGCGCACGGTGCGCGGAGAGCTGACGCTGGGCGAGCTGGCGCTGTTCTACGGAGCGTTTCGCCAGGGCCAGCAGATGATGCGCGGCCTGCTGAGCAACGTGGGAGACATCTACCGCAACCTGCTGTTCCTCGGCGACGTGTTCGCCTTCCTCGACCTGGAGCCGTCGGTGACCAGCCCGGCCCGGCCGCGTCCGGCGCCCGACGAGCTGCGAAGCGGAATGGCGCTCGAGGGCGTCAGCTTCGCCTACCCCGGCTCGCACCGTTTCGTCCTTGAGAATTTCGATCTGGAGGTACCTGCCGGGCGGATCACGGCCGTGGTGGGGCCCAACGGCTCGGGCAAGAGCACGCTGATCAAGCTGCTGGCGCGGCTCTACGATCCGGACTCGGGACGGGTCAGCATGGACGGTGTCGACCTCCGCCGGCTCGAGATCGGCGAGCTGAGGCGGCGCATCACCGCGATGTTCCAGTCGCCGGTGCGCTACAGCGTCCCGGTCGAGCGCGGGATCTCGTTCGGCGACCTGCCGGCCGAGCCGGGCCCGGACGAGGTGGCCCGCGCCGCCAGGGCGGCCGGCGCCGAGCGGTTCATCTCCGAGCTGCCGCAAGGCTACCGGACGCTGCTGGGCAAGTGGTTCGACGGCGGCACCGAGCTGAGCGACGGCGAGTGGCAACGGCTGGCGCTGGCGCGCGCCTTTCTCCGCCGCGCTCAGCTGGTGCTGCTCGACGAGCCGACCTCGGCGATGGACTCCTGGGCCGAGGCCGAGTGGATGGAGCGGCTGCGCGAGCTGGTGCGGGGGCGCACCGCGCTGATCATCACCCACCGTTTCACCACCGCGATGCGCGCCGATCTGATCTGCGTGATGGAGGGCGGATCCGTGATCGAGAGCGGAACCCACGCCGAGCTGGTGAAGAGCGGCGGGCGCTACGCCGACTCCTGGCGGCGCCAGCAGCCGTAGGTGATCGCATGCTGCTCGTCGCCGACCTTCACGTCCACTCCCGCTTCTCCCGCGCCACCTCCAGGGGCCTCGACTTCGCCGCCCTGCACCGCTCGGCGGCCGAGAAGGGAATCGGGCTGGTCGGCACCGGCGACTTCACCCATCCGGGCTGGCTGGCCGAGATCGCCGAGCAGCTCGAGCCGGCCGAGGAGGGGCTCTTTCGCCTGCGTCCCGAGCTGCGGCGCGCGGTCGAGCGGGACCTGCCGCCGGCCTGCCGCGGCGAGGTGCGCTTCGTGCTCGAGGTCGAGATCAGCAACATCTACAAGCGCGGCGAGCGCGTGCGCAAGAACCACAACCTGGTCTACGTCCCCCACCTGGAGGCCGCGCGCAAGCTGAACCAGTCGCTGGCGGCGATCGGCAACCTGGCCTCGGACGGGCGCCCGATCCTGGGCCTGGACGCGCGCGACCTTTTGGAGATCACGCTGGCGACCGATCCGCTCTCCTTTCTGATTCCGGCCCACGTCTGGACGCCCTGGTTCTCGATGCTCGGCTCCAAGTCCGGCTTCGACTCGCTCGAGGAGTGCTTCCGCGACCTGTCGGAGCACGTCTTCGCCGCCGAGACCGGGCTCTCCTCCGATCCGCCGATGAACTGGCGCCTCAGCCGGCTGGACCGGCTGACCCTGGTCTCTAGCTCCGACGCCCACTCGGCCGCGCGGCTGGGCCGCGAGGCCAACCTGCTCGATATCGAGCCCGGCTTCGAGCCGCTCAGGCGGGCGATCGAGGGCGGTGACGCGGCCAGCGGCTTTCTGGGCACGCTCGAGTTCCACCCCCAGGAAGGCAAGTACCACCTCGACGGCCACCGCAAGTGCGGCGTCCGGCTCGACCCGGAGCAGACCCGCGAGCTGGGCGGCCGCTGCCCGGTCTGCGGTGGCCTTCTGACCGTGGGCGTGATGCACCGCGTCTCGGATCTGGCCGATCGGCCGGAGGGCTCGCGGCCCGGCTCCGCGGCGCCGTTCGAGAGCCTGGTGCCGCTGGCCGAGGTGATCTCCGAGGCGGTGGGCGTCGGTCCCCAGAGCAAGCGCGTGCGCGGCCGGGTCGAGAGCCTGCTTGCCGCGCTGGGCCCGGAGATGCACGTGCTGCGCGCCGCGCCGCTGGAGGACGTGGCGCGCGTCGGCGGTCCGGTCGCGGCCGAGGCGATCCGCCGCGTGCGAGCCGGAGAGCTGAGCGTCGAGGCCGGCTACGACGGCCGCTTCGGCGCGGTGCGGATCTTCGACGCCGGAGAGCGGGAGTCGCTGGACGGGCAGCTGGCCTTTCTCGCGCCGTCCGAAAAACCAAAAAGACGGCCCCGGGCCGAGCCGAAGCCGGGAGGAGCTGTGCGGCGACCGGCCCCGAGCTCGGCCCGCGAAGAGAGCGGCCCGCCCCCCCGCGCTGACCTTCTCCGACGATCCGCTCTCCGGACTGGACGACGACCAGCTGCTGGCGGCCGGGACCGTCGAGGGACCGCTGCTGGTCGTGGCCGGGCCGGGCTCGGGCAAGACCCGCACGCTGGTGGCCCGCATCGCGCGGCAGGTGCGCGCGGGCGAGGTCGAGGCGGCACGGGTGCTGGCCGTGGCGTTCACCAACCAGGCCGCCGAGCAGCTGGAGGAGCGGCTGCGCGACGCGTTGCCCGCCGGCGCAGGATCGCCGCTGGTGGCCACCTTTCACGGCCTGGCCGCGCGCCTGCTCGAAGAGCTGGACGGCACCCGCCCCGAGATCTCCGGCGACGAGCAGCGCGCCGAGATCGCCCGCGCGGCCTGCGAGGAGGACGGCGAGCGGGGCGCCGCGGCCTTTCTCGATCGCGTCTCGCTGGCCAAGCAGGGCCCCGCGCCCCGCGCCGCGCTGGCCGGGGACTCGCGGCTGCTGGAGCGCTTCGATCGCTACCAGCGACTGCTGGCCGAAAAGAGTCTGGTCGATATCGACGATCTCCTGCTGCGTCTCCACGAGCGTCTTGCCGGCGAACCCGGGGCGGCGGCTCGGATCGCCGAGCGCTACCGCTCGGTGGCGATCGACGAGTACCAGGACGTCAACGACGTACAGGCCGCGCTGGTCGGTCTGCTCTGCCCCGGCGGGCGCGGCCTGTGCGCGATCGGCGATCCGCACCAGGCGATCTACGGCTTTCGCGGCGCCAGGCCGGGTCACTTCGCGCGCTTCGCCGAGGCGTTTCCCGGCGCGCGCAAGGTAGAGCTGGGCCGTTCCTACCGCCTCACGCGCCCGGTGCTGGCCGCGGCGCGCGGCGTCCTGGGCGACGCCGGACGGCTCGAGGCGCTGCGGGACGGGCCGCCGGTGGAGCTGGTCGGCTGCCCGAGCGAGAGCTCCGAGGCCGAGCAGATCCTGGTCCGGATCGAGCGGCTGATCGGCGGCAGCTCGCACTTCGCCGTGGAGTCGGGGCGCGCGGGCGACGGCGACGACACCGGCGAGATCGGCTTCGGCGAGATCGCGGTGCTGACCCGCACGCGCGCCCAGCGGGTCGCGGTCCTGAAGGCGCTGGGGCGCAGCGGGGTGCCCTGCCGGGCGGTCGGAGAGGAGGAGCCGCACGATCCGCGCTCCCAGAAGGTGGCGGTGATGACGATGCACGCCGCCAAGGGGCGCGAGTTCGAGGCGGTCTTCGCCGCCGGGGTCGAGCCGGGCCTGCTGCCGCTGGAGGCGGCCGGGCGGCGCTCCGATCCTGACGAGGAACGCCGGTTGCTCTACGTGGCGATGACCCGCGCGCGGCGACTCGTGGTGATCAGCCACGCGGAGCGTCGCGCGCTGTGGGGCGAGCGGCTGCCGGGCGGTCCGTCGCGTTTCCTGGACGGCCTGCCTCCCGGCGCGGTGCGGCGCGGGGAGGCGAGGATTCCCACCCGGCCGCGATCGGCCCGGCAGCTCGACCTGTTCTGATCCGGGCGGCTACTTGCCGCGGCCCTTCTCGACGTACTTTGCATCTTCGCCCGGCGCCGAGGTGTCGGTCCAGACGGCCGACCTGGAGCGGGCGTCCATGTGGACGAAGACCGAGTTGGGGTAGTAGCCGCAGCCCGACCTGGGCAGCTCGGTGCAGAACTCGTACAGCTGGCGGTTTGGGATCCCGCGCACGCGGAAATCCACGGCGCGCCCCTGGGCGTGCTTGGACTCCTTGCCCCGGCTGCCCACGCGGTAGCCGGAGACGATGTCGATCGTGCGGCCGGGCCAACGCTCGGCGATGCGCTGCAGCATGTGAAGCAGGCGCGGGTGCAGCAGCCGCCAGCCGCGGCGGCCCTCGTGGTGCATGTCGCGGGCCAGCAGGCTCAGCTTCTTGCGCGCCCAGGGTCGAATCTTGCCCGAGCGGGTCATCAGCCGCACCTCGATGGACTCGTTGTCCCTGACGCGCACGAAGCGGACCGGTTGGATCGCGAAGCCCTTGACGCGGACCGGTACCACGTTGTCGGCCCCGGGGATCAGGATCTTCCGGCCGACGGTCAGCGGGTCCTGCCTGGAAAATCCGTTGCGCCTGGCGATCCGATCTCCGCTGACGTTGTAGGCCCGCGCGATCGACCACAGCGACTGGCCGGGCTGGACGGTGTGCAGCACGCCGCCGGGCACCTTCTCGCCGCTCTTCTCGAGCTTGTTCACCTTCTTGGGGCGGTAGCGGCCGACGTCGTCCTCATCGTCGGGGATGATCAGGGTGCGGCCGATCTCCAGCGGCGTGTCGCGATCGATCTTGTTCTCGTGGGCCAGCTCGCCGACCGAGACGCCGTGGCGCTTGGCTATCGAGGCCAGCGTGTCTCCCTTGCGCACCACGTGGCTGCGGGTCGCGCCGCCGCGCAGCCTCATCGGGATCGTCAACTCCTGCCCCGCGCGCAGCGTGTCTCCGGGGCGCAGGCCGTTGGCGTCGCGCAGGGCGCGCTGGGAGACCCCGTGGAAGTCGGCGATCCGCGCCACCGAGTCGCCCGGCTCGACGACGTACTTCTCGCCGGTCACCTCGCCGCCGGACGGGATCCGGATCGTGTCGCCGGCGCGAAAGCCCTCGGTCGCCACGTTGTTGAAGCGCATCAGCTCGTCGACCGGCACGCCGAAGCGCCTGGCCACCTCGACCGGGGTGTCGCCCTTCTGGATCTCGTAGCTGCGGTGCTTCTTGCCCGCCTCGGCGGTCCAGGGCCCGGCCGGCGCGAGCAGTGCGAGCAGCCAGGCGAGCGTCAGGTGGAGGTGCAATCGCGCCATCGTTCCGAGATATCCTAGCAGCGGCGCGGCGAGCGGGCAAAAGAAACCCCTGCCGCACC
>CAZHCG010000169.1:0-9485 GCA_964530995.1 uncultured Myxococcales bacterium | reverse complement strand
CGAGGAGCTGTGCAACGGCCAGGACGACAACTGCGACGGCCAGACCGACGAAGGCGATCCGGAAAGCGGCGGAGCCTGCGGAGGCGCCGATCCCTTCGGCTGCGATCCCGAGATCTACACCGATGGAGAATGCCCGGACGGAGCCGAGCAGGGGGCCTGCACGGCGGGCGGGCTGCACTGCGTGAGCGGGCAGATCCAGTGCCAGGGCGGTACGGGACCCGCAGACCAGGAGGAGTGCAACGGGATCGACGACGACTGCGACGGGGTCACGGACGAGGAGGAGGACATCCCCAACATGGGTCCGCTCGACGGCGACGACAGCCCCGGGCCGCTGTGCGGATCGGCGCAGGGTGTCTGCAGCCAGGGGAGGCTGCGCTGCGCTTTCGCCGACTCCGACGCCACCGAGCGCGAGGCGTTGTGCTGCTCGGATGTCGATTCAGAGGGAGTCTGTATCTATCCGCTGCAGCCCGGCGATCAGCTCGAGTTGGAGCCGGACGACTGCGACGGATTGGACAACGACTGCGACGGGCTGATCGACGAGGATCCCGACAATCCCGACCAGAGAATGACCAACGGCGAGTGCTGGTGGCCCAACATCGTGGAGGGCGCCGGAATCTGCCAGCCCGGGCAGCTGACCTGCTTCGGCTCCGGCGGCAGCGCCAGCTGGATCTGCCAGGGAGCGACCGGGCCCCAGGTCGAGGAGTGCAACGATCTGGACGACGACTGCGACGGCGAGACCGACGAGGGGATCTTCGAGTCGTGCGGCGGTTGCGACTCGTCGATTTACACCGACTTCGACTGTCCCAGTGGACCGACCGAGGGGCGCTGCCAGCTCGGTACCCGCACCTGCTCCACGACGGGATCGGGCTGGGAGCCGTGCGTGGGCGACATCGGTCCGATCGAGGAGCTGTGCAACGGGATCGACGACGACTGCGACGGCGAGACCGACGAGGACGTCAGCGCGGCCAGCGATCCCCAGGTAGGCCAGCCCTGCCCCGACAAGGTGGGAGCCTGCGCCGGCACGACCGTCTGCGACAGCGGCGAGATCGTCTGCGACAACGATCTCCAGCCCGGCGACCAGGCCGAGACATGCAATGATATCGACGACGATTGCGACGGCTACACCGACGAGGGGCTGATGGAGGCCTGCGGGGGCGCGGATCCCTCCGGTTGCGATCCGACGGTCTACACCGACGGCGAGTGTCCCGACGGAGCCGACCAAGGCCTGTGCCAGGCTGGCATCCAGACCTGCGAGGACGGACAGCCCACCAACTGCCAGGGCAGCGTCGGACCGGAGTGCGGCTGGGACGACGGCTGCGATCTCTGCGACGGCGTGGACAACGACTGCGACGGCGTGACCGACGAGGACTACTCGGGCGGCGGAACCTGCGGCCCGTGCGACAACGGCAACTACATCTGCCTCAACGGAATCGAGCAGTGCTCGGGCGGCACCGTGCCGTCCTCGGAGGTCTGCAACGGCATGGACGACAACTGCGACGGATCCACCGACGAGGGGCTCTACGAGATTTGCGGCGGTTGCGATCCTGCGATTTACACCCAGTGCACCTCCGACCCCAGCGAGGGATCCTGCCAGACCGGGATCCGCTACTGCGATCCCGACGCATCGTCGCCGGGTAGTCCGGTCTACGGCGCCTGCCAGGGCAACACCGATCCGATCCCGGAGATCTGCGACGGCGAGGACAACGACTGCGACGGGCAGACGGACGAATCGGGAGACCTGACCGCGCCGGACGGCACCTGCGACCCCGACTGCCCGGGTGTCAACACCGAGGTCTGCCTGGGAGTCTCGGGCTGGGATTGCAGCTACCAGTGCGGCACCTCGTCCGGCGACGTGGAGTGCGACGCGCAGGGCAACCCCGCGCCCGTCGAGACGATCTGCGACGGCTACGACAACAACTGCGACGGGCAGACGGACGAGAGCTTCGATTTCGATTACGACGTCAACCACTGCGGCGGTTGCAACCTGGACTGCGAGACGATGGGCAGCCTCTGGGACCAGGGAACGGTGCCGACGCACGTGGCGATCTTCGGGTGTCAAAACGGCAGCTGCGTGATCATCCAGTGCGAGGACAGCTACTGGGACGACAGCACCAACGCCTATTCCGACTGCGACATCGGCCCCTGCACCCAGAGCAACGACGGGGTGGAGGAGTGCAACGGGATCGACGACGACTGCGACGGCCAGACCGACGAGGACGTCGGCGGAATCGAGACCTGCAACGACGTGGACGACGACTGCGACGGCGAGACCGACGAGGATCTCTCGTTGCCGCCCAGTACCTGCAAGAACCTCGGCGAGTGCTCCGGAATCGAGAGCGTGGCCGCCTGCGACGGACCCAACGAGCAGTGGATCTGCAACTACGACGAGCTCGGCTCCCAGGTGGAGCTGTCCGGCGGCGAGCCGGTCGCCGAGGAGACGATCTGCGACGGGCTGGACAACGACTGCGACGGCTGGACCGACGAGCCGTTCTCCACGCTGGGAACGGCGTGCGACAACGGCGGAGTCGGCGCCTGCTACGACTCGGGCGTCTACCTGTGCAACCAGAGCGGAGACGACGTGGTCTGCTGCGATGTCGGCAATTCGGGTACCGTTTGCCAGAGCGGGAACGAGATCGGAACCATCTCGGGCACGGACGAGGTCTGCAACGGCCTCGACGACGATTGCGACGGGACGACGGACGAAGGGGCCGGCGTGACCGATCCGGCCAGCACCACCACCTACGTGGACTACATCACGGTTTCCGGCTCGGATTGGTCGTACGACATCTTCGCCTACGAGGCCTCGCGGCCCGACGCCGCGGACTACAACGGATCCAACTGGACCGAGATGGGATCCAAGACCACCGCGGCCTGTGCCACGGCCGATGCGGTGCCTTGGACGATGGTGACCAAGGCCGAGGCGGAGCAGGCCTGCTGGAAGCTGAACGCGAGCGGGACCTACGAGGTCGGGGGCTGGGATCTGTGCACCGTTCCGCAGTGGCAGCACGCATGCGCCTTCGGGGCGAACTCCGGCGCGCAGCCGCACAACTACCCCTACGGCAACACCTACGGATCGACGGTGTGCAACGGTCACGACTACGACGGGTCCTGGGATCACGTGGTCGGCTCCGGCTACGCCTCGGGCTGCTACTCCGAGTCGTCGGCGTGGGGCGAGTCGTTGGATCTCTTCGACCTGTCGGGCAACGTCGAGGAGTGGACGAGCACGGATCGCACCGTGGGATCGGACACGCTCTGGGAGATCCGCGGAGGCTCCTACAACGACCTGAGCACCGGGATGACCTGCTACTACGACTTCTGGGCCGCGGAGGACACCTTCAGAATGCCCAACCTGGGCTTCCGTTGCTGCCGCGGGGACGATCCGGATCCGGCCAGCAGGTTCAGCTATCACTTCGAGGATTGCTCGAGCCAGGGCTGGAGCCTGGACGGACAGTGGGGCGTCGGCACCGACACGGGCTCGGGACCCTCGGCCTACCAGGGCTCCTGCTACATCGGGACGAACATTCCCGGCGACTACTACAACAACTCCAACAGCTACGCCGTCTCACCACTCGTCGACCTCAGCGACGCGAGCGGCTACACCGTGACCCTGCACTGGTACCAGTGGCACGAGATCGAGTCCGGTTACGACTACGTTCGGCTGCAGGTCTACGACGGAAGCGGGTGGACGAGCCTGGGCACCTGGGACGGAAGCTCCGGCTGGACGCACCGCTCCGTCGACGTGTCGTCGTATGTCGGCGAGGAGTTCCAGGTCAGGTTCTACTTCTACTCGGACGGCTCGGTGACCTACCTCGGGTGCTATCTCGACGACATCTGGATCGAGGTGAGCTGAGGGCTCACTTCACCAGCTCCAATACCTCGCGAAGATCGTTTCCGGTCACCTCGGCCTTGCAACAGGAGCGCAGCTCGTCGCTCTTGCAGTTGAACGCGATCGAGAGCCCGGCCTCGCGCGCCACCCAGATATCGTTGACGTTGTCGCCGACGAACGCGGCCCGCGAGGTGGACAGCCGTTCGCGCCGGCAGATCTCGCGCAGGCCGTCGGCCTTGCCCTCCAGGTCGTAGAGCGTGGGCGTGCCGCCGCTGATGCGGCCCGCTCGATCGAACTCGATGCGGTTGATCAGCACGTGGTCGAACTCCACCTCGGCGAACAGCGCCTCGACCACGATGTCGAGGCTGCCCGAAATCACCGCCAGCCGATGCCCGCGCCGCGCCAGCTCGGCGAGCGTCTCCCGGGCGCCGCGCATGGGGCGCAGGGAGGCCAGCAGCTCGCGGATCGCCTTTTCGGTCGCCCCGGCCCGGTCGAGCAGCTCCAGGTCGGCGGCGAACCAGCCCGGGTAGGGGAGCCGTCCGGCCAGGTAGTCGTCGTGGGCTCGGCGGCGGGCGGCGGCATCGGTGCCGAAGTGCTCGTGCAGCGTCTGCCAGATGTAGACGGTGTCGTCCACCAGCGTTCCGTCCAGGTCGAAGCAGACCAGGGGGTAGCGAAGCTCGCTCATGATTCGCGACGACTTTCCAGAAAGGATTCTATTTCGAGCACCAGGTGATCCGGGTATTCCAGCGGCAGGAAATGCGTGGCACCGCGCACCTCGAGGAAGTCGGCGCCGGCAATCTCTCGCGCCATTTCGCGGACGCGGGCCGGGGGTATCATCCGGTCGCGCTCGCCTGCGACCGCCAGCACCGGTCGATCTATTCGGGGACGTAGATCCGAGGCGTCGTGCTCGGCCGCGGCCTCGACGTAGCGCCGGTAGACACCCGGATCGAGAGCGATGAAGTCGCGGATCACGGCGTCGAAGATCAGGTCGTCGACCAGCGGATCCACCAGCCCCAGGCGCTTGGCCCAGCGAGTGGGGCGCTCGATCCTGCGCAGCATCCCGCGCAGCGTCTCGATGCGATCCATCCGTTCCGAGAGCCAGCTCACCGCCCCGGGAACCGATGAGCGCAGACCGAGCGATGCGGCGAGCGGATCGTCGTCGGGCCTCTCGACGAAAGGCCGTCCGTCCACTCCGCAGATCGCCACCACAGCCTCGCAGCGATCGGCGCGCTCGCGGATCAGCTCCGCCGCCACCTGGGTTCCGAGAGACCAGCCGACCAGCACGGCCCGTTCCCAGCCCAGCTGATCCAGCAGCTCGACCTGGTAGGAAGCCAGCGACGGGATGTCCACCGGGACGCGCTCGTCGAGGGTCTCGCCCGCGGTGAGGCCCGGGTAGTCCCAGATCGCGATGCGGAAATTGCGGCGCAGCGCGCGGACCAGCGCGGTCCAGACCAGATGAGTGCCGCCCAGCCCGCCGGACATCAAGAGAGAGTGTCCGTGACCGCGAACATCGTCTACGAGTCGGTAGGTGATCTCCACGCCGGGAGCTGCTCGAAAGACACGCGGTCGCACTTCTGGCCTCCTCGAAGCAGGTCAGCACACGGCGCTCTCCCGGTCAATGCCCGTTCGACCCGTTCGACCCGCAACCACCCGGGCGTCGATCCGCAGCTTCAACTCCGACCTCGCCAGGCTGGCGTAGCCAGGCTCGATCCCGGCACCGGTGGGGTGGAGCGCTCGAAAACAGCCGAGCGCGCCGCCCAGCTTTCTCACCCGGACCTGTCTTCGGCTTCGAGCCGACGCGAAGGGTCAGGGGGAGATCTGGGTCGGATCCAGCTCGGCGATCACCGCCCGGGGAAGACGGAAGCGCAACGCTATCTCGCTCGGCTCGTCTCCGTGCCTCCAGTAGTAGGCGGCATATCCGTTCAGCAGCCGCTGGCGCGCCGGCGGCGGTCCCTCGATCGAGACCAGGTCCGAGCCCAGCGGAAAGGCCACCACGGTGTGCGCCTCGGCCTCCTCGCCTTTCGTCGGCTCGAGGTGCAGCACCAGCAGGCGGTAGCCCTCTCCGTCGGCCTCGGGCGACTTCGTCTCGACCGATATCGCGGCCGTGGCGATCTTGCCCACCGGCGCGGCCTGCGCCAGCGATGCGTCCACGTATGGAGCCTTCTTTTTTAGCCTGCTCCCCGTTCCAAACGAGATGCGGGTCACCCCTTCCGAGGCGCAGACCGACCCGGCATCGACAACCAGCCCGGGGGGGAGCCAGAAGCGAATCGCCTCGAACCACATCGAGCCCTTGGTCCGAATCTGCTCGTGAAGATGCATGCTTTTTTCGTCGAACCACACGAGCCGGACCTCGGCCACGGGTTGCAGCACGCCCTCGTCGGGGGGATCCACCTCGCCGGTCTTCGCCGGGCAGTCGGGCGTGGTTATGTACCGCTCGCCGAAGGTGGCGCGCGGCTTCCAGGGAGCACCCGCGTCGAGCTGAGCCGCGACGTCTTCCTTCCACAGATCGCGGTACTCGGACGAGAGCAGGATCAGGCAACCTCCGGCCGCGCAGATCGCGTTGGGCGGGCACTTGTCGTTTCTGCCGCAGCGCTGGGATTCGGATTCCAGGCGTCGATCAGGCGGGCTCCAGAACAGGAAAACAGCCGCCGAGCCGAGCACCAGCAGCGCCGAGATTGCAACCGACACCGGCCACAGGCGCCGCCGGCCCGCCGCCCGCCCGCCCTTTTTCTTTTCGAATCTCATTTCTCCTACCGCCCTTCGTCGAGCGCGCTTTCGATCGCAGCTCTATTTGTCCACCTTTCCACCTTCCCATATCCCGGCACATTGGGTACATACTTAAGGCTCGAAGCGAAACCCGAAAAGGCGTCATGAAACCAGAATCGATCAAGCCAGCCAGCGTTTTTCCGGCAGCCCTGGCTCTCGCCCTGCTGCCGCTCGCCGCCGCGGCACAGCAGGGGGACGCGGACGCCGGTCCGCCGCAGCAAGAGCAGCCCGAGCAAGAGCAGCCCGAGCAGCCGCCGGAGCCCCCGCCGGGCGCCCCCTCGGCCGAGTACGAATCCGAGGCGGCCCGGGCCTGGGGCGAGAGCCCCGCCGAGCCGAAAGAACCGCAGGAGCAGGAGCAGACCCAGGAGCAACCGGCCGTGACGGAAGCCGAGCCGCGGCAGCCCTCTGCCCAAGAGCTTGAGGCGCTGAAGAAGAAGTGCGCCGAGCGGCGCGAGGAGGGTATGCCCCTCACGGACGAGTGCCGCGCGGCCGAGCTGCAGGTCGTCTTCCAGGGCGGGATGGGCGATGAGGATGTCCAACGCAAGGCGGTGCCCCAGGCCAGGGACGCCGAGTCCGCGCGGATGCACCGCAAGAAAATAACGCACCGGGGAGCCGCGCCGGTCGGAGAGGACGGCACGCTGGACGTCTGGGAGGTGGCGCGCCGCGAGCCGCCGCTGTTTCCCGGCGAGCCGCAGGGATTCTTCGCGGCCGGTCTGAGCGCGGGCTACTCCTGGCTCTTCGGACGCGGAGCCGAGGTGGGGCACGCCTACACCCCCGTGATCCACCTCGGTGCCGAGGGAGCCTACCAGCTGCTGCGCATGTTCCAGCTGGCGCTGGTCTTCGATTTCGATTACTTGCAGGGCGCGGCCGCGGCCGGCCACGAGCTGAAGCCCGAGGAGTGGGTCGATCCGAGCAGCGGCTCCACGATCTACAGGCGCGACGTGGGCGCGATCCTGGACAGCTACGTGGGTCTGGGGCTGCGCCCCACGTTCAGGTTCAACGTGCATTTCTCCGACTTCGAGTGGCTGGCCGGCGTCGGCCTGGGCTGGCACTACTTCTCGACCTCGGGCCGCTGGCGGACCAAGGTCGGCGCCGACGATCCGCTCAACAGCAGCGAGAGCTCCACCGCGCCGACCGACGCCCAGATCCAGTGGAACGAAGGCAACGACGAGGCGATCTACTCCTTCGAGGAATCGGACGGCGGGCTGTACGGCGTCTTCGAGACGCGACTCGCCTGGCGCCTGCTCGAGGGGCGGCTGGGGGCCGGTTTCTTCCTCCAGTACACCTTGCCGATCCACGGCGGGATCGTACCGGACGTCGAGGTGGAGCAGCCATTTTGCGAGACCGATCCGGGCTGCTCGGTGAGCCCGCCGGCCAACGACAACGACTACGCCGACACCTTCATCCGGCATCTCGGCTCGATGAGCCTCTTGTCGCTCGGGCTCGCGGCGGACTACCGGTTTTGAGGAGGACGCGATGAAACGACCCATTGGCCGAATCGCGACGCTGGCGGCTTCCCTGGCCGCCGCGCTGTTGCTGTTTGCGCCGGCGGTCGTCGGCCAGGATCGGCCCGGGGGCCCGGTCCTGCGCGAGTCGGATCCGCCGTTTCGCACCGACCTGGGGGTGCACATCTCGCTGGGCGGCAACAGCTGCGTGGGCGGGGGCACCAACTACGCCGCCTGCAAGGGAGCGGACTACGCATGGGACACCGGCTTCGGCATGGCCGGAGGGCTGCTGGTGCGGCCCTTGAGCTGGCTGTCGACCGGGATCGACGTGGCCTACGGGATGATGATCCTGCACCAGGAGACGGGCAGCCGCTGGTCGGACCTGCAGGTCGGACCCACGCTGCGCGGTCACATCCCGGTCCGGATCCGCTCTTTGTACATGGAGCCCAACATCGGGGTCCAGATCGGCTGGGTGCGCGGCAACTATCACCAGGCCAAGCGAGAAGACACGCGCGACACCGTCGACTACGATCACACCCACATCGGAGCTTTCGTCGCGATGATGGCCGGCGTCGATTTCTTCCTGCTGCCCAAGCTCGCCCTGGGAATCGAGCTGCGGGTGCTGCGCACCTTCTACGACGAGATCTGCTTCGAGGCCGCGGACGGCAAGAGCTGCCGCGGGCCGGACGACGAGGCGGTGGTCGAGAGGTACGCGGACAACCAGAGCTACCCCGGAGAGAGGGGGCTCGCCGACTACCCGTGGAAGCTGTTCTGGGGCGTGCACGGGCTCTACTACTTCTAGCGTCGTGCGATGACGGGTAAGCCCCACAAGCGGCGGCGCAGGCTCTTCGAGCAGGTGGGGGAGATGGCGCGGGCGACCGCCTTTCCCGAGGACATCGTCAGCTCGCGCCGCCAGTTCGTGCTCGTTTTCGCGATCAGGCTCTTGTTTCTCGTCGGCCGCAGGCTGTGGCGCGACAACATGCCGCGGCAGGCCGCGGCGCTCGCCTTCCAGACCCTGCTCTCGCTGGTTCCGCTGCTGGCGGTCGTGCTGGCGGTGGTTTCCACGCTGGAGCTGGAGTGGCTCCGCGAGCGGATGCTCGACTACCTGCAGACGCAGCTGCTGCCAGAGGCCGCCAGCAAGGTGGGTCGCTACGTCACGGATCTTGCTCGGGGAATCCGTCCCCGGGCGCTGGGCGTGATCGGCGTGACCACGCTGGTCGCGATCTCGGTGACGATGCTGTTCAACATCGAGATCGCGCTCAACGACGTGTTCCGCGCCGCGCGGGGACGGAGGTTGTGGCTGCGCGTGGCGACGGCGCTGCTGGTGCTGGTCGGCGCTCCGCTGGCGTTCGGCCTCTCGCTCTACTTCAGCGGCAAGCTGATTGTGCTGCCCGGCTTCGCCAGCGCGTGGCTGCCGCTCGTCTTGACGATCGTGGCACTGTTCCTCT
>CAZHCG010000168.1:0-9888 GCA_964530995.1 uncultured Myxococcales bacterium | reverse complement strand
TCGTCGTCGGTCAGCCCGTCGCAGTCGTCGTCCAGCAGGTTGCACTGCTCGTCGACCGGCCCCTCGCCTCCGACGCAATCCTCGTGGTAGCCGTCCACCACGTCCCAGACGCACTGCACGCTGCCCGGAGAGCACTCGCCCTCGAAGTAGTCGTAGTCCGGGTCGCTGACCCAGGGCGCCGGATCGCAGGGGGACCCCATCCCCGGGAACTCCTCGTCGGTCAGCGAGTCGCAGTCGTTGTCTATCCCGTCGCAGACCTCCGTATCCGGGCCGGTCGGCTCGATGCAGGCGCCGTCGCCGTCCAGCGCCACGCAGCACTCCACCGAGTAGGAATCCACGCCGTCGAAGGCGCAGTACAGCCAGGCCTGATCGCAGATGCCGTAGCCGGGCGAGCACTCGTCTCCGTCGTCCGCGCCGATCCCCGCCAGGTCCTCCTCCTCGTCGGTCAGGCCGTCGCAGTCGTTGTCTATCCCGTCGCAGATCTCGGCGCTGGGACCGACCGCGCCCTGGCAATCGCCCCAGTCCCCTCCGCTGCAGGTAGTGCTTCCCTGCTGGCAGGCGCCCTGGCCGGCGCCGTCCGGGCACTCTCCGCCCGGGTAGACCGCCGGATCGCAGCCGAACGGATCGCCTCCGCCGCAGGGCTCGCTGAGCCCCTCGTCGGTGAACCCGTCGCAATCGTCGTCGGCGTTGTTGCAGAGCTCGTCGCCCGGATCCGAGGCCCCGTCGCAGACGAACTCGCCGTTCTGGCAGGTCGTGGTTCCGTCGCCGCACGGTCCGCAATCGTCGGGAACGTCGGGGATGTCCTCGTCGGTCAGGCCGTCGCAGTCGTCGTCCAGCCCGTTGCACATCTCCGAGGCGGCCGGTCCGATCGCGCCGTAGCAGGTGGTGTCGCCGGTGGCCGGGCAGTACTGGAAGCCCTGCTGGCAGATGCCCTCGTCCGGATCGCCGGTGCACTGCGGCTCGCCGTCGCAGCCGCCGCACGGCTGGGTGATCCACTCGTCGGTCTCGCCGTCGCAGTCGTTGTCCACGTCATCGCAGACATCTCCCTCGGAGACCGGCCCCTGCCCGCCGGTGCATTCCACCGTTCCGCCGACGCAGTCCATCGTGCCCTGCGAGCACGCGCCCTGCTCCGGATCCGGTCCGGGCGCTCCGCCGCACGGATCGCCGTCCTGCGAGAAGGTCTCGTCGGTCTCGCCGTCGCAGTCGTTGTCGATCCCGTCGCAGGTCTCGGAGCCGGGATAGACCGCCCCCTGGCACTCGCCCCACCCCGGACCGGAGTCGTCGCAGTACTGCAGGCCCTGCACGCACTGGCCCTCGTCGGGACCCAGCGCGCAGGTCGGGTTGTCCGGATCGGTCCCGTCGCAGCCGCCGCAGGGCTGAGTGATGTTCTCGTCGGTCTTGCCGTCGCAGTCGTTGTCGAAATCGTCGCAGACGTCGCCCTCGCCCGTCGGCGGGACATCGCCGTCGCAGACCAGATCGCCGTCGACGCACAACAGCGTGCCGGCCTGGCACTCGCCCTGGTCGGCTCCGTCCGGGCAGACGCCGGACGGGTAGTCGGGGCAGCCGTTGGGGTTGGCGCCGCCGCAGTCCACGCCGGTTCCCGGCACGTCCTCGTCGGTCGCGCCGTCGCAGTCGTCATCCAGCAGGTTGCACAGCTCGTCGTCGCGCGGATCGACGCTGCCCGAGCAGGCCAGCCAGACCGCATCGCCGGGCGAGCTGGCGTCCACGTCGCAGTACTGCACGCCGGTCTCGCAGATGCCTTCTTCCGGATCGGCGGTGCACTGGGTGTAGAGCGCGGGATCGCAACCGCCGCAGCTCTGGTAGATTCCCTCGTCGGACTGCCCGTCGCAGTCGTTGTCCAGCCCGTCGCACTCGGTCCCCTCGTCGCCGGGGGTGCTGGCGCCGGAGCAGACCCACTGGCCGTTCGTCGTCTCGTCGCAGTAGTAGCTGCCCAGGTTGCACTCGCCCAGGCCGTACTCGCCGCACTCGTTGTCGCCCCAGGCCGGGTCCCAGGTCACGTCCTCGTCGGTCAGCCCGTCGCAGT
The DNA here is from genome assembly GCA_964530995.1 of uncultured Myxococcales bacterium. Taxonomy (GTDB): domain Bacteria; phylum Myxococcota_A; class Polyangia; order JAAYKL01; family JAAYKL01; genus CAZHCG01. Next base: position 7,844 of record CAZHCG010000168.1, on the reverse strand, counting down.
CGTTGTCGACCGCGTCGCAGATCTCGTCGGTGGCGGAGACGCCGCCGGTGCAGACCCAGCCCGACGTTCCCTGGCACTCGTAGGTGCCGGGCTGGCAGGCGCCCTCGAACGGATCGGAGGTGGCGCTGTGGCTGCAGACGCCCTCGCCCCAGCCGTCGTCCGGAGGCGTCAGATTCTCGTCGGTCTCCCCGTCGCAGTTGTCGTCCACGCCGTTGCAGACCGTCTCGCCCGGATCGTCGCAGAGATCCTCGGCGGGGTGGCCGCCCTCGACGTCGCAATAGAGCTCGAAACCCTCGTCGATCTCGCCGTCGCAGTCGTTGTCGTCCCCGTCGCAGACCTCGATCAGAACCGAACCGGAAACAATCTGGTACAAGATGGAAGACAGGCTCTGCTGCGAGTCGGCGAGAAAAGCGTGACCGGCCGGGGATGCGCAGTCGGATGATGCGTGGGGTGTCCGGTCGTACGACTGGCTGGGATCATAATGGCACCCGCCCACGTCCGCCATGTCGTTCAATGTAGAAGACGAGTAGGCGAGCCCGATCACCCAGCTGTCCACGTTCAGATTGTCGTGCAGCGCGTTCACCTCGGGAATCGGATTCGTCCCGTCATAGTCGCCGTCGGCGAGAATGATCATCGAATAGGGACGGCAGGCCGCGGTGTAGGGATCGGCGGCCGCCTCGGCCTGCATCACCTGCTGCAGGTACGAGTAGGCCGACTGCACCGCCTCGCCCAGCGGCGTGTCTCCGCTGGCGCGAAGCTCCTGCTCGGTCCAGTCGTTCCACGGCCCGCGCCACGACGAGCCGTCGGCCACGCCGGTCGAGGTGTACTCGTGGTTATTGAACCACATCAGCACCTCGGCGCTGTCGTTCTCCCCGGTCACGTCGCGGTCCGAGGGGCCGCTGCCGGTCTGCTCGCCGAAGCCGACGCACAGCCAGTCGCGCTCGTCAGAAAACGTCGATCCTCCGTAACGGTTGTAGTATCGAATGTGATCTTCCGCGCCGGCGACCTGATTGCCGTCGTACCAGGCGACCTGCGGAGCGCTCGACTGGTCGGAGTAGTAGTCCTGGGCGAACTTCATCAGGCCGAACTCGATGTCGCCCGAGGAGAGCAGCATCTGGGACATCGCCTCCTTGGCGGTGTAGAGACGGGACTCACCTTCTCCCGGACAACAGATACGCCCGCCGGGCCATGGATCCGAGCTGCCGTCGCCCCAGGTGTAGTTCGCCGAGAAATCGAACGTCATCGATCCCGAGGTGTCGACCAGGATCAGGATCCTGGGCTTGATCTGGGTCTGGGCCCGCGCCGCGCCGCTCGAGAGAGCCAACGCCGCGGCCGCGAGGCCGGCCGACAGAAACCGCGACCAGAGACGACATTCACCGCGCTGCATGCCTGGACTCCTTCTCGCTCGATTCGCGCGCAACCGCGTCCGAAACACCCGGTCCGCGCCGCAGAGCGCTCCACTCGTATTAGTGATTGATCATAACGTCTTTTTACGAAAAAGGTGGGGAAAACGAGCTTCTCCCCAGGGGAAGAGTCGCGGCAGAAGACCGTAGGATTTCTATCAGGAGGGGAAGGTCCCCGGGGTCACCGGCTCGGTGTGCCACTGGAAGTTGTCCAGGATTGCCTCGGAATCAAAAATAGAATCCGAAGTGTCGTGAATATGGAACGTCAAAGTGAAAGTTTCGCCCGGCTCGATGTTCCAAGTAGTGGTCAGCCAACCCGTGGAGCTTCCGTAGCTGAGCGCATCGTAATAATAAGTAGTGCTAGTCTCGCACGGCCAATTCGCCTTCTCGTCTTCGCACTGGCTCGCGCACGAGAAGCCCGTGCCGCTGACGTCCGTGGTCCATGTTCCTCCCGGGCAGCCCTGATACCAGCAGCACTCGCTGAGCGCGGTGTTGATCGCGATGAAGCAGCAATGGTTGTAGGGGTGATCATCGCAGGTGGGATCTATGAAGTCGTAGTACCCGCCGGAGCTCTGATCCCTGCAATCGGTGAAGTTGATCACCTCGGTAGTCCCTCCGGTGGTGGTGGGGGCGTTCAGCAACACGTAGAACTTGTCGTTGAACTCGAACCCCACCCACTCGTCGTACTCGGAAGACAGAAAGACGTAGTCTATTGAAAATCCCTGAGCATTGCTCGGCGCTGTCAGGGTGATCGAGTACTCGACCGCATCGTATATGTCGTAGCCATCGCTCGAATAGGGATCCGACCCGGCAGAGCCGCCGGGCAGGTCGACGTCGTGAACCGTGGTTCCCGTGGCGTCACCGCTCGCCACCAGGCCGTACCCCGAACGCTCCCTGGGCGCCAGATCGTTGCTGGTGTTTCCGAAGTGGCTGACCGCATCCCAGGCGGTACCGACGCTGTCTCCCGTCGGAGAACCGATAGTGGTCGCACCGACGAAGTCCGAGTAGCACGACAGACCGATCGCGCAGTTCATCGCAGAGGTCGAATGACCGGTCTGCGGGCTGCAAGAGCAGGTCTCGGTCTCGTCGGTGGAGCCGTCGCAGTCGTTGTCCACCCCGTCGGTGGGATCCTCGATTGCATCCTCGTTGATCTGCGCGTTGAAGTCGTCGCAGTCTCCGTCGGCCACGGTGTAGCCGTCGCCGTCCCAGTCCTGGCACTCTCCGTCGAGGCAGCCTCCCGGACAGGGGTACTCGCTGTAGTCGTAGTAGCAGGTGCCGGCCATGCAGTCGCCGACCGGATCGTAGACGATCGCCGTGTCGCCGTCGCAGTAGTCGGCGGGCGGCGAGTCGCAGGTGATCGAGTCGCAGGCGTCGGCCGGGTCGTCGCCCCGGCAGCAGCGGAAGCCCAGGTTCTCCATGCTGAAGCCCGCCTCGGCGGCCCAGAAGTCGAAGTCGCAGGTCAGGCCCCCGCCCTGGTCGTTGTAGGAGCCGCCGCGGATCTCGTAGAGCGTGTCGGAGCCGAGCACCCGCTCGCTGCGCGTCCACTCCTCCACGTTGCCCGACATGTCCCACAGGTCGTCGCTGCCGTAGTCCGCCGCGCAGCTCGTCGCGTCGCCGGTCGGGATCAGGTCGTCCACGCCGTAGTCGGCGCCGTTGCAGTACGAGCCGTAGTAGGTGTCGCCGTACGGGTAGTACGTCTCGGTCCCGTCGCCGTTGGCGCAGGCGTACTGCCACTGGTCGGCCGAGCACAGATCCCAGCCGCCGCCCAGCAGCTGGCAGGCCGCGGCGGCCTCGCTCTGGGTCACCATCGTCCAGGGCAGCACCCCGCTCTCCGAGCAGGGCACCGAGTCGCCCGAGCCGGAATCCAGCGAGGAGGCGTCCCAGCGAGACGACTCGTAGAGGAAGACGTCCCAGCTGTACGTGCCGCTGGTGACGGTCAGGTAGCTGATGCAGCCGTCCGCGCCCTCGTCGGTCGTGCCGTCGCAGTCGTCGTCCACCCCGTTGGGCATCGTCAGCTCGTCGGGCTCCTGCAGGTCGCCCGGATCGGGCAGCTCGTTGCCGCTGGAGCAGACCGCGCCCGAGTTGGAAGAATCGCAGCAGACGACTCCCGACAGGTCGGCCGCGCACTTGTAGACGCCCTGCACCAGGCAGGCGCCGGTGCTGCCGCCGTTGTCGCAGACCGTCTCCAGCGTGCCGAGCCAGGCCTCGTCGGTCTGCCCGTCGCAGTCGTTGTCGTATCCGTCGCAGAGCGACTCCGCCGCGACCGGATCGCCGTATGCGTCGCACTCCACGTCGCCGGCCGTCGTGCCGCACTGGTAGTTGCAGTCCCAGCCGTTCGTTCCGTCGCAGAAGGCCGAGTTGCTGCCCGGGCACATCGGATCGCAGGTTCCCGGGGGAGCCGAGGGCAGGTCCGAGTCCGCGCCGTCGGTCAGCAGGTCGCAGTCGTTGTCGATTCCGTCGCAGATCTCTGATTCGACCAGCCCCTCGTCGGTCTGGCCGTCGCAGTCGTCGTCCTCGCTGTTGCAGCTCTCGGCGCCGACGTAGGTGCACTCGTACTCGCAGCCGTCGGAGGCGTCGTAGTTGAGATCGACCCAGCCGGCGACGCAGGTGTCCACGCGACACACGCCGCCCACACAGGCCATCGCCGAAACGTTGGGCGGCATCGGCGAGTCGCAGTCGGTGTTGCAGTCTCCGCAACGATCCACGCTGTTGGTCAGCCCTTCGTCGGTAAGGCCGTCGCAATCGTTGTCGTAGCCGTCGCAGAGCGTCTCCACCGCGGCGGGGTCGCCGTATGCGTCGCACTCCACGTCGCCGGCCGAGGTGCCGCACTGGTAGTTGCAGTCCCAGCCGTCGGCGCCGTCGCAGAACGCCGTGTTGGTTCCGGGGCATTCCGCCTCGCAGGTTCCGGCCGGCGCGGTCAGCCCCTCGTCCGTGTTGCCGTCGCAGTCGTTGTCCAGCCCGTCGCAAACCTCGAGCGTATCGCCGCTGGTGTCCGAGCAGATCGGCCCCCAGTTGCCCGGCGTGACCTCTCCGCACTCGTAGACTCCCTCCTCGCAGCCGTCCGAATCCGAGCCGTCGCAGGACTGGCCGTACCATGTCTCCGCGGATCCGTCCGGCGTCGAGGCGTTGCAGTCGTTGTCCGTACCGTCGCACAGGTCGGACGACGGCGTCGTACCGCCGCTGCACTGCATGACTCCGTCCACGCAGCTCATCGTCCCGTCGTCGCAGGGTCCGCACGAGGCCCCGCCGGCGGCGTTCTCGTCCGTGACCCCGTCGCAGTCGTCGTCCACTCCGTCGCAGTCGTCGCAGGTTCCGTCCGGCGGACAGACCGGATCGACGCTGCCCTCGCAGGCGCCGCTCGTCCACGGCGAGCCGGCTCCCCAGTCGCCGCCCTGGCAGCTCTGCACGCCCTGCTGGCAGATGCCCTCGGCCGGATCGGCGGTGCAACCGGTGTAGATCAGCGGATCGCACCCTCCGCAGGCACGCGTCAGGTACTCGTCCGTCTCGCCGTCGCAATCGTCGTCTATGTTGTTGCAGGTCTCTCCGCTCGGATCCGAGCCGTTGCACTCCAGCACCCCGCCCACGCAGACCAGGGTCCCGGCACAGGCTCCCACCCCGCAGGCTCCGCCGCCGGTGCCCTCGTCGCTCTCGCCGTCGCAGTCGTCGTCCAGCCCGTTGCAGCTCTCGGGCTCGGGCGGGATGCCGCCGGTGCAGCTCCCGCCGCAGAAGCGCGTGCCCTGCTGGCACTCTCCGGCGTCCGGCCCCATCGCGCAGGTGGTGTTGTCCGGATCGCTGCCGTCGCAGCCTCCGCACGGCTCGGTGATGTACTCGTCCGTCTGACCGTTGCAGTTGTTGTCGACTCCGTCGCACAGCGCCGGCTCGTCCACCGGATCGACGCTGCCGTCGCAGACCACCTCGCTGCCGTTGCAGATCCAGTCTCCAGCCGAGCACTCGCCCTCTTCCGGATCTGGTCCCGGAGCGCCGCCGCACTCGCCCTGGGGCGAGAAATCCTCGTCGGTGCTGCCGTCGCAGTCGTTGTCCGCCCCGTCGCAGACCTCGGTCTCGGGCTGCTGCGGAGCGACGCAGAACCCGCTCAGGTCCACGTCGGCGCAGCAGCCGACCGTCTTGCCGCCCAGCCCGTTGTCGACGCAGCGATACCAGGCCGTGTCGCAGATGCCCTCGCCGTCCAGGCAGGGGAGATCGTCGGTTCCTACGTCGACTATGTCCTCCTCTTCATCGGTCAGCCCGTCGCAGTCGTTGTCCAGCCCGTCGCACTCCTCTCCGGACTGCGGGTCCACGTTGCCCTGGCACTCGCCCCAGATCGGGCTCGACTCGGTGCTGCCCGGCTGGCAGTACTGGACGCCCTGGATGCAGATGCCCTCGCTCGGATCGGCGGTGCACTGTGTGTAGAGCGCCGGATCGCATCCGCCGCAGGGGCGCGAGACGAACTCGTCGGTGTCCCCGTCGCAATCGTTGTCGATCCCGTCGCAGATCTCGGCCGACGGCTCCGGGCCGTCGCACTGCATCGCTCCATCGATGCAGTCGTAGGTTCCGGCGCAGGCTCCCACGCCGCAGGCGCCGCCCTCGCCCTGGGTGTTGTCGTCGGCCGTGCCGTTGCAGTCGTCGTCCAGCCCGTTGCAGATCTCCTCGGCCGGCTGGACCTCGTCGATGCAGTCGACCTCGCCGCAGTAGCGGAAGCCCTGCTGGCAGATGCCCTCGTCGGGGTTGCCCGTGCACTGCGGATCGCTGTCGCAGCCCCCGCACGGCTCGGTGACCCCCTCGTCGATCTGGCCGTCGCAATCCTCGTCGAGGCCGTTGCAGAGCGACGGCTCGAGCACCGGTCCCTGCTCGCCCTGGCACTCCATCGCGCCGTCGGCGCAGACCCAGCTGCCCTGGGTGCACTCGCCCTGCTCCGGGTCGGCTCCGGGAGCGCCCCCGCAGGCCTCGCCCTGCAGCATGAACGATTCGTCGGTCAGCCCGTCGCAGTCGTTGTCGATTCCGTCGCACTCCTCGGTCTCGGGACCGGCGGGCGCGATGCAGTTGCCCAGAGCGTCCACGTCCGCGCAGCAGCCGACCGTCTTGCCGCCCGAGCCGCTGTTGACGCAGCGGAACAGCGCCGCGTCGCAGATGCCTTCTCCCGGCATGCACTCGGTGCCGTCGTCGGCGCCGACGCCGACGATGTCCTCCTCCTCGTCGGTGACGCCGTCGCAGTCGTTGTCCAGCCCGTCGCAGTCCTCGGCCGCGGCCGGATTCACCGCGCCCTCGCACTCGCCCAGCGTCCACGGGTTGCCCGCGCCCCACTCGCCCATCTTGCAGACCTGGATCCCCTCCACGCAGACTCCCTCCTCGGGGTTCGGTCCGGGAGCGCCTCCGCAGGGCCGCGTCACGTTCTCGTCGGTGGCGCCGTCGCAGTCGTCGTCCAATCCGTTGCACGTCTCGGCCACGGGATCGGAACCGTCGCACTGCATCGCGCCGTCGATGCAGCTCCAGCTCCCGGGGCACGGCTCGAAGCACGGAGACCCGGAACCGACCACATCGTTGTCGGTCAGCCCGTCGCAATCGTCGTCCAGGCCGTTGCAGGTCTCCGCCGTGCCGGAGTTGTCGTTCTGGCACTCGAGCCAGACCGGGTTGCCCGGCGAGGCGTTGTCCGAGTCGCAGAACTGGTAGCCCTCCCAGCACTCGCCCTCGTCGGGATCCGGACCGGGCGCTCCTCCGCAGGCCGGGGTCAGACCCTCGTCGGCCTCTCCCTGGCAGTTGTTGTCCAGCCCGTCGCAGACCTCCAGCGTCGGCCCGACCGCTCCTTCGCAGATCCACAGCCCCCAGTTGCAGGTCCAGGTGCCCGGACCGTCGGCGCAGACTCCGACCGCGGTCGTCGCGGTTTCGGGGTCGGGCTGGTCGTAGTAGCAGTCGCCGTTCGTCATCGAGACGCCGGGGTCGCCGGGATCCTCGTCGACCAAGCCGTCGCAGTCGTTGTCCAATCCGTCGCAGTCGTCGGGCGCCAGCTCGAGCTGATCGCCGGGTTGCAGCGGCGGCAGGCAGACCCCCTCTGTGTCGACCGACTCGCAGCAGAGCAGCTCCCGCGAATCGGCGTCGGCGTCCGGGTAGGCGCAACGCTGCCTCCCCTGCACGCAGACGCCGGTCGCCGAGCCGCACAGCGCGCCGTCCGGCCCGACCTGGGGCATGTCATCCTCCTCGTCCGTGACCCCGTCGCAGTCGTCGTCCAGGTCGTTGCATTCCTCGTTGCCGGCCGGGCCGATCTGCCCGCTGCACTTCAGCTCTCCGAGCACGCACTCCCAGATTCCAGGCTGGCAGACGCCCTCGCAGAGCGGCGGATCTCCGGTGCAGCCCTCGGCCAGGGTGTAGCAGTCGGCTCCACCCTCGGGATTGCCTTCGTCGGTCTGGCCGTCGCAGTTGTCGTCCTGGCCGTTGCACAGCTCCTCG
>CAZHCG010000167.1:0-10079 GCA_964530995.1 uncultured Myxococcales bacterium | reverse complement strand
CACCCACAGATACGACTCAGCGCTCCTTGAAAAAACCCTACAGCGCGGATGGCTCGAGCAACGGAGCATCGGATGATCTGCAGGTGAAAACGACGAGGACGAACGGCGGCGGGAGCTCAGCTCTCGGCGGGCTGCTCTTTTCGGGCCGCTTTTTTCAGCCAGCGGTTGTAGAGCCACATGCCGAACGCCGAGAAGAACCCGATCCCCATCAGCACCACCCAGCCGGCGGCGTTCCAGGTCGGATCGAGCTCCAGCAGCCCGTCCGGGCGCACCGTGTGGCCGTGGCACATGATCTCGTTGAAGATCACGGCGCCGACCGGGCCGCCGGTGATCGCGCCGAGCGCCATCGGGAGGTTGGCGTAGCCGAGGAACAGACCTTCCTGGCCGCGGGGCGCCAGCGCGCCGATGTACTCGTAGGTGCGCGCCGAGGTGAACAGCTCGCCGAACGCAACCAGCCCGACCGTCAGCGCGGCGAAGACCGAGGCGATCGGAGCGATTTCGCCCAGCGTCAGCTCGCGCACCCCGCCCGCGGTGAAGATCGGCACCAGGTTGACCACCATCGAGAGCCCGATGATGATCGTGCCGACCACGATCGAGTTGATCGGCTTCCACTTGCCGAACAGGCGCGTGATCAGCAGCTGGAAGGCGACGATCACGAACGGGTTGGCCATCGTGATGATGTCCACGGCCGGGTCGAGCTCCACCACGCGCTTCAGGTACAGCGGAATCACGTTGTAGACTTGGTTGTAGAGGAAGAAAAAGCCGGTCGAGGCCAGCAGGAACAGCGTGAAGCGTCCGCTGCGCAGCACCAGCACCATGTCCTTGAGGATGCGCGGGACCGACTTGCGCGGCTTCTTCTCTTTGGCCGTGCCCAGCTCCTTTTCGGGATCGATGTAGAAGAACAGCACCGCGAAGAAGGCCAGCACCGAGCAGCCGACGGCCACGGCGAAGATGTAGCTCAGGTCGAACTCCTTGCGGAACAGGTAGGCGATCCCGCGGCCGAACAGCGAGCCGATGTTGATCACCATGTAGAAGATGCCGAACCCGAGCGTGGCCCGGCCGGTCACGCCTGCGGTCTTCTGGACCGTGCCCGAGATGCAGGGCTTGATCACCGAGCCGCCCATTCCGATAAGCAGGATCGCCAGCAGCACCGGCAGCACCACGTTTGTGCCCGCGGTGACCTCGGGCTCGATCACCTTGGCCAGCTGCTCGCCGCCCAGCCAGACCGGGTAGCCCATCAGGAAGTAGCCGGCCGCCAGCATCACGAACGCGGCCAGCAGCGTCTTTTTGAACCCGATCTGGTCGGCGATCGTGCCGGACAGCACGGGCAGGAAGTAGATCAGCCCCCACAGCAGCGTGCTGTTGAAGAAGCTGGGCCAGTACTCGCCGAAGCCGAGCTCGCCGAGGTACTGGACCACGAAGCTGGGTATCGCGTAGTGCGCGCCGCGCCGGCGCAAGCCCGCCGGCGATCTCACTCAGAACTGGGTGGCGGTGTAGGTGTCGGCGAGGTTGCGGGGGTCGTAGCAGAACTCGACCCCGTCCTTGTCGATGCAGTCGTACTGCGTCGTCTCGTCCAGCACGTCGTCGTGCTCGCCGACCCGGCAGTCCTCGCTGGTCTCGCAGGGGGCCGCGCAGTTCTTGTTGCAGACGTTGGCCTCCCAGGTGATCACGCTCACGTCCTGGCAGCTCTCGATCAGAACCGACCCGCTGGGGCATTCGCTCATCCCGTCGAAGTCGCCGAACACGCCGTTGTCGCAGATCATGCTGTCGCCCGTGCAGCTGGTGGCCATCAGGCTGCAGTAGCCGTTGGCGAAGTAGGTGTTGGTCCCCATCCCGCCCTCGTAGCTGCGCAGGCAGACCAGCTCGGCTCCGGTCCAGGGAACGGTCACGTCGTCGCAGCCGACTATCGTGCCGCCGTTGGGAACCGGGACGCCGAGAGTCTCGCAGCCGCTGCCCGTGCACTCGCAGCTCGAGCCGAGCCCCTGGTCCTCCGAGCTGTCGGTGTCGGCGTCGGTGTCGGTGTCCGTGTCGGTGTCCGTATCCGTGTCGGTGTCCGTGTCGGTGTCGGCGTCGGTGTCCGCGTCGGCATCGGCATCGGCGTCGGAATCGGAATCGCTGTCGGCGTCCGTGTCCGCGTCGGTGGACGCTCCGTCGTCGTCGTCGTCCGAGCAGGCCGCCGTAGAGACGACGGCCAGCAACAGCGCCAGCAAGGCAATCCAAATCTTGCAATTCATGGCAAAAGCCTCCTCAGTTCTTTTTTTATGCTTCGTCGTTTCGCCATTATTACACGTTGTCGTTTCGCCTGTATATCCCGGAATTCCGTTCGGGAGCGCGATCGAGCAGCACGGAGTCGACGGCGCGGTGGAACAGGGCGCGGTGGCGCCTCTCCACCCGGTCGCAGTAGTGCTCGCGGGCCTTCTCGAGCGCCTCTTCGAGCTCGGCCGGGATCCCTTCGCCGGCGTGGGTCTCGGCCGCCTCGTCCTCGTGCTTGGCCGCCACCTCGCGCACGATGCTCTCGGCCAATTGCCTGGCCGCCGCCTCTCCGGCGATCGGACGCCGCGGTCGACCGGCCGAGCGGTCACGGGTCAGCCTGCGGATCGAGCGCGCCGTGTTGATCCCGTGCGCCAGCGCGATGAAGGCGAAGATCACCACTCCCAGGATCGCGATCGATTCGAGGTTCATGCCCATCTACGCCTCGCCGAGATATCCACTATTCCGGGCCTGATCACGACCGGATCCGGTCCCGCGGCGTCGACCACGGTCGAGCCGGGTGGACCCGGAACCAGGCCGGGCACCAGCAGGTCCACCCCTTCGAGAGCGGCCAGGTCGGAATCGGAACGGGCGTCCGGGCCGCCGCTGGGGTTGGCGCTGGTGGCGGTCAGCACCAGTCCCGAGGCGCGCGCCAGCTCGGCGGCCGGGCATTCGCCGGGCAGCCGCACGCCGATCCTGCCGCGCGAGGAGACCAGCGGCGCGGGCAGGCCTTCGGCCGCGGGCAGCAGCAGGGTCAAAGGACCGGGCCAGAAGCGCTCGGCCAGCTCGCGGGCGGTCGCGGGAAAATCGGAGGCGACGAGCGGCAGCGACTCCAGCCGCGGGACGATCACTGCGATCGGACGCGAGGCGCCGTCGCGCTTCTTGATCGCGGCGGCGCGCTCCACGGCTTCGCCGTCGAGCGCGTCGGCGGCCAGGCCGAACAGCCGCTCGAAGGGCAGAGCGACCACCTCGCCGCCGCGCACCGCGCGGACCGCCTCTGCGAGCAGCTCGGGGGGCAACGTCGATTGCGGTCGGCGCGCGATCGACTCAGCTCCCGGAGGCGAGCCGGCTCTGGACGCGGGCGTCGGCCTCCTCCACGCCGCGGCGCTGATCCTCGCGTCGACGCTCGAGCCGTTCGGCCAGCACCGGGTCGTCGACCGCGAGGATCGCAGCCGCGAGCAGAGCGGCGTTCTTGGCCCCGTCGATCCCCACCGCCGCGATCGGAACGCCGCCGGGCATCTGGACCGCGGACAGCAGCGAGTCGATACCGCCCACGGTACCTACCGCGATCGGCAGCGCGATGATCGGCAAAGTGGTGTTGGCCGCCAGCGCTCCGCCCAGGTGGTGGGCCGCGCCTGCCGCGGCCACGATCGCGCCCACGCCCCGCTCGCGGGCCTCGCGGGCGATGCTCGCGGCCCGCTGGGGAGAGCGGTGAGCCGAGGCCACCTTCACCTCGCCTTCGATCTCCAGCTCGTCCAGTATTTTTTTCGCCGGTCGCACCCGATCCAGGTCGTTGGCGCTGCCCATCACGATCAAGATCTTGCGGCTCATCTTTCGTCCTTTCGGCTCACAGGGCGCGATGGCCGATGTCCCGGCGCATCCGCATTCCTTCCCAGGAGATGTCGTCGGCCGCCGCGTAGGCCTCGGCGGCGGCCGTCTTCAGATCGGGGCCGACCGCGGTCACTCCGAGCACGCGGCCGCCGCTGGTTAGCAGACAGTCGCCTTCGCGGCGCGTTCCGGCGTGGAAGACGACCGCGTTCTCGCGCCGCGCCGCGTCGCGCAGACCCGAGATCCGCTTGCCCTTTTCGTAGGAGCCCGGGTAGCCGTCCGAGGCCAGCACCACGCAGATCGAAGAGCCGTCGCGCCAGGCCAGCTCGTCCTTTTCCAGCCGGCCCTCGGCCGCGGCGGCCAACAGCGGCGCGAGGTCATCGTCGAGCAGCATCATCAGCGGCTGGCACTCCGGGTCGCCGAAGCGCACGTTGAACTCCAGCACGCGCGGAGCGTCTTCGCAGATCATCATGCCGGCGTAGAGCACGCCTCTGAAGGGCGAGCCGTCCGCGGCCATGCCCTCCACCGTGCGGCGCAACACCTTTTCCACGATCTCGTTTTGCAGCTCGTCGGTGACGAACGGCGCCGGAGCGTAGGCGCCCATCCCCCCCGTGTTGGGGCCGGTGTCGCCCTCGTAGGCCGCCTTGTGATCCTGGGCCGAGATCAGGGGGACGAAGCGCTCGCCGTCGCAGATCGCCAGCACCGAGACCTCGTCCCCTTCGAGGAAGTCCTCGATCACCACGCGCCTTCCCGCCTCGCCGAAGCGGTCTTCGTCCATCGCGGATCGCACCGCCTCGCGCGCCTCGTAGGCGTTGCGGCACAGCACCACGCCCTTGCCCGCGGCCAGGCCGTCGGCCTTGATCACGCACTTGCCGCCGCGCCGCTCCACGTCGGCGAGCGCCGCGTCCGTCTGCTCGTGCACGGCGAAGCCGGCGGTGGGAATCCCGTGGCGGTGCATGAAATCCTTGGCGAACGCCTTGCTCCCCTCGAGCCTGGCCGCGGAGGCCGAGGGCCCGAAGGCGGAGATGCCCGCCTCGCGCAGGCGATCGGCCAGCCCGGCGACCAGCGGGGCCTCGGGACCGACCACCACCAGGTCGACACCCTTGCGGCGGGCCAGCTCGATCTGTCCCTCCACGTCCTCGGCGCCGACCGGCTCGCAGCGCGCGACCTCGGCGATTCCCCCGTTGCCCGGGGCCGCGATCACCTCCTCGACCTCGGAGCTCGCGGCGATCTTCCAGACCAGCGCGTGCTCGCGGCCGCCTCCTCCCACGACCAGAACCTTCATCTCTCACCTCTTCGCAGCTCGCCGCTCTTGGGGTCGTACCTGGGCAGCGTCCCGCGAATCGCCGCGTCGTAGTCCGCGGTGTGGGAGAAAGCCTTGACCGCCTTTTCGAAACGGATCCGCGCCGGCACCTCTCCGTCGTGGGCCAGGTGCCAGAGCACCTCCTCGTAGTCGTCGGGATCACAGATGGCGGTGACGCGCTCGAAGTTCTTGGCCGCGGCGCGCAGCAGGGTGGGACCGCCGATGTCGATCTGCTCGACCAGCTCGGGCAGCGTGGTGCCTTCGGCGGCCGCCGTGCGCTCGAAGGGGTAGAGGTTGACCGTCACCAGGTCGATGCACCTGCCGTGGATGTTGGCCAGGTCGGCCATGTGCGCCTCGGTGGCGCGCGCCAGGATGCCGCCGTGGATGACCGGGTGCAGCGTCTTGACCCGGCCGTCCATGATCTCGGGCGCGCCAGTGTGGTCCGCGACCTGCGTCAGCGGAACGCCGGCCGCGGACAGCGCCCGCGCCGTGCCGCCGGTGGACAGGAGCTCGAAGCCCAGGTCCACCAGCCCGCGTCCGAAGATCTCGATTCCCCGCTTGTCGGAGACGCTCAAGAGCGCCAACCGCCTGTCGTTCATCTCGTCCTCCCGAGCAGTGAGAGCCGCGCCCCAGTCGGCGCGGCGCGAACAGATCTGTACGGGAATCCGTCGCGCTTGACCAGCCTGGATCGCAGGAGCTGGATCGACAAGCAGCCAGACGTTCCATACGAGGAGCGGTGGGAAAAAGCGACAAACAACTCAGCGCCGCTCGTCGTCCACGGTCACCCTGACCACCTCGTCGAATGTGGTCTGCCCTTCGGCCAGGCTTCTCACGGCCGCCTCTCTCAGGGTGATCGTCCCGTCGGCGCGGGCGGCTCGCATCAGCTCGGTGGCGTCGGCCTTGCCGTTGATCAGCTGCCGGATGCTGTCGTTGACCTTCAAGAGCTCGAAGATCGCAGAGCGGCCGTAGAGGCCGGTTCCCCGGCAGCGCACGCAGCCCTCTCCCCTCCAGACCTCCAGCCTCTCCTCCTTGCCCGGCGGAAGCTCTATTCCCAGCAGCGACAGCTGGTCGGCGTCGAGCTCGTCCTCGACTTTGCACGCGGTGCAGATGTTGCGCACCAGCCGCTGGGCCACGACCCCCACCAGCGTGGAGGAGATCAGGTACGGATTGAGCCCCAGCTCGAAGAGCCTGGTGATGCTGGTCGCGGTGTCGTTGGTGTGCAGCGTCGAGAGCACCAGGTGTCCGGTCAGCGCGGCTTGCAGCGCCTGGTTGGCTGTCTCGGCGTCGCGGATCTCGCCGACCATGATCACGTCCGGATCCTGGCGCAGGATGTGCCGCAGGGCCTGGGGAAAGTCGAGACCTATCTTGGACTGCACGGCCAGCTGGTTGAAGTCCTCGATCACCATCTCGATCGGGTCCTCGATGCTGGTAACGTTGACCTCCGGCGTGCTCAGCCGGCGCAGCGTCGAGTAGAGCGTGGTCGTCTTGCCCGAGCCGGTCGGGCCGGTGACCAGGATCAGGCCGTTGGGCCGCGAGATGAAATCCAGGTAGCGGCGGTGGTTCTCCTCGTCGAAGCCCAGATCGCGAATCTCTTGAATCAGCACGGTGGGATCGAAGATGCGAATCACGATCTTCTCGCCGAACGCCACGGGCAGGGTCGAGACCCGCATCTCCACCTCGCTGCCCTGCTTGTCGGTCTTGAAGCGACCGTCCTGCGGGCGCCGCCGCTCGGCCAGGTCGAGGCGCGACATCATCTTGACGCGGGTCACGATCGCGGGATGCACCTGGCGCGGAATGCGGTAGATGTCGTGCAGCACCCCGTCGATCCGCATCCGCACCTGGCTGTGCTCGCGCTTGGGCTCGATGTGGATATCCGAGGCGCGCTGGTCGAAGGCGTAGTGCAGCACGTACTCGACCGCGTTGACCACGTGCTGGTCGTTGGCCTCGATCTCGTCGACCCGCCCCAGCCGCACCAGCTGCTCCAGGTTGCCCAGGTCGATCCCGCCGGGAGAGATCTCGCGCGCGGCGCTGGTCACCGAGCGCTTGAAGCCGTAGACTTCGGTGATCATGCGCCGGATGTCGCCCCGCGGGCTGAGCACCGGCTCGATCTCGAGGCGGGTGATGCGCCGCAGCTCGTCGAGCAGCTGGTGGTCGTGGGGATCGGTGACCGCCACGACCAGCGTGCCGTCTTTGCGCCGCAGCGGCAGCACCGCGTGACGCCGCGCGAACGGGTAGGAGAGCGTGCCGGTGATCAGCGCGCTGTCCAGCTCGAGAGGATCGATCTTTTCGAACGGAATTCCGCTCTGCTCGGCCAGGCAGCGGACGATCCGGTCCTCTTCGAGCGCCTCGCCCTTTCCTTCGGCCGGGCAGAGCCGCATCGAGGCGACCACCTCGGCGGCGGACGGCTCGGCGGCGCGGCCTTTACCCTGACCTCCGCCCGACTCGACATCGACTTGCAGCCTGGCCAGCTGGCTCGCGGCCTGGACCTCGATCTCTCTTTGCTGATCCTCGTCGATCAACCCGCTGCGCCGGAGCATCCCGGCCAGCTCCTCGGCGGTGACGCGCTCGGTTCTCATGGACCGCAGTGTACCACGGCCGGCCCGATCGGTCGCCCGGGCAGTGATCTCCCGGAGGATTCTGGTAAGAAGATGAGGTGTTCGGCTTGGAGAGGAGACGCCGTGAGAGACGAATCGGTGCGCTTCGAGCAGGGGGCCGTCAGGGAGCCGATCTTCGGCAATCGTCTCTGGGTCGTCGACGCCGGGCCCGAGGACGGCGAGCCGCTGGTGCTGCTGCACGGGCTGAGCGACGCCGGGCCCGAGGGCTGGGCGCCGCTGATCCCGAGCCTGGCGCGCGGGAGGCGGGTGATCGCCCCGGATCTGCCCGGCTTCGCGCGCTCCTCGCACGCCGGCGAGGCGTACACTCCTGATCGCTACGCCGAGCTGATTTGCTGGCTGGCCGCCGAGCGTCTCGGCCGTCCGTTCGACCTGGCCGGCCACTCGCTGGGCGCCTCGGTGGCGCTGCTGCTGGCAGGGACGCATCCCGAGGCGGTGCGCCGCCTGCTGCTGGTCGACGCGGCCGGGATCCTGCACCGCCAGGCCTACGCCGAGCAGCTGGCCTACTTCGGCGTCGAATCGATTCCGGGGATCGACTCGATTCCGGAGCTGGAGCATCTGCTGAGCGAGGCGGCGGGCGGCCTGCTGGGCAAGCTGCTGCACGGCTGGATGCGACCGTTGACGCGCCTGGAGCCCGAGCCGGCGGCGCTTCTGGAGATCGAGGCGGTGCGCTCGCGGCTGCTGGGGAGCGATCCGGTCAAGATCGCGGCGATCGCGCTGATCCTGAAGAACTTCGGCGAGGCGATCGACGCCGTGCGCGCCCGCCCGCTGATCCTCTGGGGCTCCGAGGACCGGATCGCTCCGCCGCGCACCGGCAAGCTGCTGCGCTCCAGGATCGGGGGCGCGCGGCTGGAGCTGATCCCCGGCTGCGGCCACGCGCCGATGCTGGAGGCCGCGCCGCGTTTCGAGCAGCTGCTCGACGAATGGCTGGGGGCGCCCCTGCCGGCGGACGCGGAGAAGTCGTCTCCGTCCCCGCCCGGCTCGGGTCGCGTGGAGCGTCTGCGCGGCGAGCGCAACCCCCGCCTGAGCGGCGAGTACGAGCGGGTCGAGATCGAGGGCTGCCGGGGGGCGCTGCTGGCGGGTGTGCGGGCCCGTTCGATCGCTGTGCGCGACTCGGACGTCGAGATGGAGGACACCTTTCTGATCTCGGAGGGTGTGGCGTTCGAGGCGCGCGGCTCGAGGGCGCGGATCACGGGCGGAACGATCGATGGCGAGACCGCGATCGTACTCGAGCGAAGCGATGCGGACCTGGCCGGCGTCAGGATCGTGGGCCGCCGGGCGGCTGTGCGCGCTGGGGAGTCGGAGCAGGCCTGCGACGCTGTGTTCTCGGTCTGCCCGGTCAGCGCCCCCGGGCTGGAAGGACACCTGCACGGCATCCACCGCATCCGGCCGGGCCGCGGCCTCTGAGCGGACCGTTCGACCCCAACGTTGGGACCAGCGCTCGGAGCCGGTACGCAGCGGGAGCCTGCCAGTTATGTACAAAGCGTTTTGCATGAACAATTCGAAAGACCGGAAGGATCTCAGCTCAGACACACTGAAACCAGGCGTGGATTGATAATCAGTTGATTGGAAAGTTCCGTTCCCGGCGGTTTTTGGCGCAGGGCCAGACTTTTTTGCAACTCTCGGGGCCCGGCGTCCGATGTAGTGGGCATGGGACATCCGATCAGAATCTTCGAGCCGGGGATCGTCTACTCGATGGTCTCCAACATCGTCGACCGCCAGTTCATGTTCAAGCCGGACCACCACCCGGACAACCCGCTGCTCTCGCTCGACAGCCCGCCCGAGGCGCTGTCGCCGGACAACGACATCATCCCCGAGCCCAGCGTGATCAACATCATCGGCTCCGCCGCGGCCAGGGCACAGCGGGACAACCCGGTCCTGCTCCACTGGCTCGATTCCAACATCGACCACCCGCACTCCGGGGCCTCGGTCGAAAGAGAGCAGCAGCTGGAGAACATCCCCGGCTTCTACCGCGACTTCAAGAGCAAGGTCGCCCGCCAGCTCAACGAGAAGTGGGAGCACGAGGGCCACGTCTTCGGCGGTCGCTACCACTGCTCGGAGTGTCAAGGCGAGGTCAGGGCCGAGCAGCAGCTGCTCTACTCGCTGACCAACGTGGTCAAGGACGGGCTGGTGGAGAGCGTCAGGCGCTCGCCGTTCTTCAGCTGCTGGAAGGCGCTGGCCGAGGGCGAGGAGCTGAAGTACTGGCACATCGACTGGGAGGCCTACTACCTGGCCGGCGGGCCGCGGTCGAAGCAGCACCGGGTCAAGGACTACATTCGCTGGGAGGAGCTGGTGATCTCGCCTCTGCCCTGGCAGCGGGAGTGGAGCGAGCACAAGCGCCGGACGTGGGTGCGGGTCAACGTGCG
>CAZHCG010000166.1:0-10134 GCA_964530995.1 uncultured Myxococcales bacterium | reverse complement strand
TCCTCCCCGGGTCGTCGGCGCTGGGAGCCCGCTTCTCCCTGGAGATGGTGAGGCTGCTGATCTCGCTGCTCGAGAGCTCGCGGGGCGGGCTCTCCGGTCACTCGGTGCTGACCGCCAGCTACGCCGAGAGGATGTGCCGCCGGATCGGGCTCGCCGAGTTCTCGGTCCAGGCGATCACGCTCGCCGCGCTGATTCACGACGTGGGCAAGGGAAGCCCCTATCACCTCACTGCCTTCAACGTGGCCGAGTGGAGCGGTCATCGCGTGACCGCGGAGAAGAGGTACGACACTCCGATTAGACTCTTCGAGTCGGCGCGGCTTCCGGCCGAGACGATCGATACGCTGCGCCACATGTACGAGCGCTTCGACGGCCAGGGCTTTCCAGAGGGGCGCCGCGGAGCGGAGATTCCTCTCGGCGCGCGCGTGCTGGCGATGTCCGACACCTTCGCCGAGCTGACCTCGTACGCCCGAAACCCGTACCGGCGCATTCTCGGCACCGACGAGGCAATGGCCGTGCTGGAAAAGGGCAAGGGACAGATCTTCGACAACAACCTGGTGGATCTGTTCGCCACGGTGGTGGCCGGGCACGACCTGAAACGCAAGCTGCTGACCGGCGCCCAGACCGTGCTGGTCGTGGACTCCAACGCCGAGCAGTGCGCCATTTTGGAGATGCAGCTCGTCTCGCGGGGATTCAAGGTCCACACCGCCCACGGCTCCGACACCGCGATCAAGGGTATCCTCGAATCCCCGCCGGATCTGGTGCTGTCCGAGGTGGACCTCGAGCCGTTCGACGGCTTCGAGCTCAAGCGGAGGCTGAGCGAGGACGAGCGTATGCGCAAGATCCCGCTGGTCTTCTTCACCGGGCGTGCCGGGGCCGAGGACGTGGAGCAGGGATTCTCGCTGGGGGCCAAGGACTACATCGTCAAGCCGTCCAACGTGGACCTGGTGGCGACCAAGATCCAGAACTACCTGCAGCACGACACCGCCGACGAGGCAACCGGCGGCGTCTCGGGCTCCTTGACCGAGATGTCGCTGCCCGACCTTGTCCAGATCCTGTCCCACGGTCGCAAGACGGGCCGCCTCAGCCTGGCCTCGGGTCGCACGCGGGGCGAGATCCACTTCGTGCAAGGCGAGATCTACAACGCGATGTGCAACAACCTGCGCGGCGAGGAGGCCTTCTTCGAGCTGCTCAAGCTGCGCGACGGCAAGTTCGCGCTCGATCCCGGCTTCACCACCGACTCGCGCATGATCCAGATGACGAGCGAGATGCTGCTGCTCGAGGGGCTGCGGCGCTACGACGAAGAGAACCGCTGACAAGAAACGCCGTTCGCTGATGGACTGCAGCGGTATGTCGGGACGGCCGCGGCTCGGCCAGGCTCAGGAGGCCTCGCGCATCCGGTTGCGCACGTGGCCGATGAACGCCTGCAACATGCGAGCCCTGTCCTTGTAGGTCGACTGCCCGGCGAACTCGGCGTAGGTCTTCTTGATCTTGTCGATCAGATCCTGGCTGCCCTTGGGGGTCAGCAAATCGAGAGAGCGGATCGAGGCCTGGAGCGCGACCTTGTTGGCGTTGTTCAGGTTCTCGGTCAGTGTATCGACCACCTTCTGGCGCACGCTCTCGTCGTCGCGCGCGTAGCGATAGGCGGTCACGATCGAGCGCTCGATGTTCTTGCTCTGGTGGTTGCCGATCTCCTCGATGTAGCAGTCGAGGTTGGCGCCGCACTTCTCGCCGAACTCGATGCGCGCCATGTAGCCCTCGATCCGCTTTTTCATGACGTCGCACTCGTTGCGCGCCTGCCTCTCCTCCTCCTCGGAGGCGCCGTCCGGGAAGCGATCGGCGACGATCTGGTCGCAGTCGATCTTGTCGATCGATTTCTGCATGTCCTCGAGGAACTTCTTGCCGCACATCAACGCGGCGTTGTAGTAGGTCTTGTCGCGCATCGAGTCGTCGCCGGCGCGTCCCACCTCTAGCAGCAGACCGCAGGACTCCTCGGGATAGGCCAGCAGCCCCAGCGAGCGCACGTAGCCGACCGCCTCCTCGGCCTGCAGCTGGAGGACCTTCTTCTTGCCGTCCTTCTCGAAAACCATCCGCTTCTTGATCACGTCCAACAGCGGCTTGTGCGCCATCTCGGCGAGCGCCACCGCCGCCCAGTTGCGACGCATCGTGGCCCAGCCGTCGGGGGCGAAGTTGACCGGCAGCCCCTCGATCTTGGAGGCCTTCTCGTCGATCTCGTCGGGCTCCTCGTGTTCGAGCTCCGACTCGAGGAACTCGATCACCTTGGGACACCGGTAGCGCAGGTCGCCCAGGAACGAGGTCGTCTGCTGGATGTACCAGGTGGGGTTCTTCATCGCGGGGTCGTTCTTCATCTCCTCCTTGTAGGCCTCGTTGAACGCCTCGTCCTCCCGGCGAGCGAACTTCAGCATCGCGTCGACCACGGCATCCCGATCCTGGATCTGCTGTAGCGAGGCGAACGCAATCTGCCCCAGACCGACCGGCTGGCGCTCGCCCTTCATCGCGATGCCGCGGATCAGCATCGGAATCGCGGCCGGGTCGCCGATCCGTCCCAGGCCCTTCATCGCCTTCATGTTGAGACGCAGCTCCTGGAGCAGATCCGAGGTGGAGGTGATGTCGATCAGCATCTGGACCACCCCGTCCTTGTGCTCGCTGTCGGGATGCGCCGCCACGATCGCGATCGACGAAGAGATCACCGACTGCACGATCACGTTCTCGTGGTTGGTGAACGGAGCTCCCGGCCTGCGATCGCGCGACTGCACGCACATCTCGTAGGCCTCGATCAGCTTGGGCAGCGCCTCCTCCACCTTCTGCCGCCGGATCGCGTTGGCCGCGGTCTGGAAGGTGGACGACTCGGAAGTGTTCTCCAAGGTGAGCGCGTCGAGGAAGACCGACACCGAGCGCTCGTCCTCCATCTGCGCCAGCAGCTTGATGATCTCCTGCCGGTTGAACTTGTCGCGGGTGAACTCGTTGTAGCCCTTGACCAGCCCGGGAACCAGAATGTCGATCAGCTTCTGCACCTCGGGATTCTGGAGGTTGTTGTCGTTCTCCTGCATGGTCTCGCTGAAGATCTCGTTGAGATTCTTCAGCGCATGCTCCCGCCAGGGGCGGTCGTACATCAGCTCGAGGTTGTCCTCGGGGTCGTCTTCGTCTCGACAAGCGATGATCGAAAAAGCGGACAGCGCGAAGCTCGCCAGCAGGATCAATACGGGCAGCCGTCTCATGGACCCACCTACGCCTTTCTGCGCGACCAGAGCGCGCTTGACGATTTTCTCTTTAATAACAAACCCTTACGAAGAACAAAAGCAAAGCGAGTATAGTGGAGCGCCTCTGGAGTGTCAAGACGAGGTCGCGCCTGTCCCGCGGTATCGCGGATTCGATCCGCTTCAAAGGCTCGGCAGCAATTCGGCCAGGAAGAGCTGGTAGGGCAAGGCGCGGCCGAACCATACGGATCGAGCAGACACGAAGACCGGCGCGGACGCGAGACGTTCTCCTTCGAGAGCTGCTCACGGCACCCTGACGCACAGGGCCCTCAGGGCGGTGGTCTTGATTATCGCGCTGACCCCTCCGCGGCCGACGGTGGTGTTCTGCTCGTTGAAGTAGAGGGCATAGGCGGCCGTGGAGGTCGACCTGGAGGTGGTGGAGGTCCAGTAGCCGGCTCCGGGCTCGAAGCCCGCGAAGAAGACGGTGTTGATCGCCGGCGGCTCCTCCTTCTCGTCGTCCACCAGGGTCGAGAGCTCGACCACGTCGGGCAGCCTCCAGTCTTCGTGCCCGGCGAACGAGAGGCCCTCGCAGTGCGCCAGCGCGTCCTTCCAGCTCAGCATCCCGCTCGTCGAGACCTGCTGCCACTCCAGCCCGGTCGCCGCGTCGGCCACGAAGGTGTCGCCGCTTTGGGTCTCGACCGCGTATCGCGGCGCCGTGGCCAGCGCGGTCGCGGCCGCCAGCGCCACGGCCAGCGTCAGGCTTCTCGCGGCGATTCTCATCTCACTGGTCCTCCACGCACAACACCCGCGGCGTCGGGTTGTCCTTGCCCAGCCGGAGCACGGTCCCGTCGGCCAGGTCGACCACCCAGGCGGTCGTCGACTCGCTGCCGGCCAGCTCGGTGCCGGTCCAGAACTGCTCGGCCCCGACCGGCACCTCGAACTCGGCGTCGATTCCGACCGAGCCGCCGGAGCCGTGGTCCAGCAGCATCTGCAGCTCGATGCGATCGGGTAGGCGCCAGTTGCCCGAGCCCGTCGAGAGCGATTCGCAGTAGTTCTTGCAGCTCGACCAGATGTCCGGATCGCCGGGGGCCCTGGTCCAGCTCAGGCCCGTGGCCAAGTCGGTCACGGTTCCGTCCTCGTTGTCGGTGTATTCGCGAACCTCTCCCGGGTAGTGCCCGTCCTGTCCGTAGTAGTCGTTGGTCTCGATGATCGTCTCGCATCCGACCTGGCTGCCGCTCACGTTGTAGCACTCTCCGGCCTGACCGCTGTCCGGAATCGCGTGGAACGAGAAGACGCAGGTCTGGGTGTCGTCGGTGGCGCAGCCGTCGAACAGATCCGGGCAGTCTTCGTCTGCGGCGCAGCACAGCCCGGCGTGCTCGCAACAGAGGTCGCCGACGCACTCGCCGCTGGCGCAGTCCGAGTGCTCGTCGCAGGGGCCCAGCTCAACGTCCGCCAGGCAGGAGTTGGCGTCGCAGTGGTAGCCCTCGGCGCAGCGCTCGTCGTGCTCGTCTCCCGCCGGGCCGCACTCCTCGAAGCAGGAGAACAGGGCGGTGTCGCAGGCCAGGTCGTCCGGGCAGACGTCGTCGCTCGCGCAGCAGATCTCGCCCGCGTCGCAGCAGATCCCGTTTTGACAATGGGCGCTCAGGCACTCTTCGTCCCCGTCGCACTGGGCCCCGTTTTGACCCGGATCGGTGTCGCCGTCCGCGTCGGAGTCGGTGTCGGAGTCGGAGTCGGAATCCGCGTCGGCGTCGGGACCGGCGTCCTCGTCCAACAGCGAGATGTCCGGCAGCACCAGCTGACAACCGGCCCACAGCGCGCAGACGGCCACGACCAGCAACCGGGCTCTCATTCTAGAATTTCCCCCGCAACGCGATTCCGGCCGTGCGAGCCGAAGCGACCGGGGCGACCTCGACCGCGGCGGGCTCCTCGTCCCGGCCGGCATCCACGATCAGCATCACCGCGCCGGACACGACCGCGGCGGCTCCCACCCCCAGCAGCACGTCGGTCGCCACGGCCAGGTCGTTCATCGAATCGAAATCGTCCTTCTCGCTTCGCGGCACGCCGTCGGGGTAGTCGGACTCGAGCCGCTCGCCGGTCTTCAGCGCCAGCCCTCCGCTCACGCCGCCGGCCACGAGCAGCGCGGCGCCCAGGCCGGTCAGGATCCAGCCGCCCGTCCGGAGCGAACGGTCCGTCTCGTCATCGACGAGCAGCTGCTCCGCCTCGACGGTCGGCTCCGGCTCGCCCGCGGGCTCCGGCTCGCCCGCGGGCTCCGGCTCGCCCTCCCGCGCCGCGACCCTGGTCGTCATCCCGCCGGCAACGTTGTAGGTGTCGGAGACCAGCTCCTCGCCGTCGAGCCCGACCGAGATCTCGTGGGCGCCCGCCGAGACGCGCAGCGGGCCCTTGATCGGAGTCGAGGCCCGTCGCTCGCCGTCGACCAGGACGTCCGCCCCCTCGGGAGCCTCCACCTCGACCGTGCCGACCATCGGCTGCAAGCGCCGCACCTCGGCCGAGACGTAATCGCGCCGCTCGACCGGCACGTCGTCGCCGCCCTGCACCGTGTACTGCTCGAAGGCGTCCAGCGCCAGGCCGTAGCGGCCGGCCGCGGCCTCGCACTGCCCGATGTTGAACATGATCTTCCAGCTGGGCCTCGACTCGTAGGCCCTGCGGAACGCCTCGGCCGCCTCCTCGTAACGCTCCCGGTCGAAGAGCTCGGTGCCCTTCTTGTGGAAATCTCGGGCCTCGTCCGCGCCCGCCCGCGAGGAAACGAGGACGAGAAGCGCGGTCAGCGCCGCAGAGACCGCCAAGACGACCGAACGCGAATGCAAGCTGCTGCCTCTCCGTTGCGTGTGTCCGTCCAGAAAACGACCCGACGATACCAGAAATATCCCCGGCTTGGAACTCGCGGTCCGCCGGAGCACTCCGCGCTGTGGGGAAATCGTCTCGGGCCGGGGATCCGGTGGGGAACGGTTGATCGCGATACCCCTTTGGAATGCCCAGGCCGGGCCGAATGCGATCGAATTCGTCCCGGCTCGCCGGCGCGGCTTGGACTGCCGGCCATGACGTGTAGAATCCGTTGTCATGATCGCCACGGAGAGCTGGCGCCCCGACCGGCCTTTCGCGGTCGCGGTCGCGGTGTTGCTGATCGCCTCGGCCGTCACCGCGGCGCCCATGTTCGCGGGCGATCTCCTCGAACGGGGCGGCCGCCGGCCGTTGCCTGACGACTGCGGCCTGGACGAGCTCTCGGCGAGCAACGCGGCCCGGGCGTTTTCCGCTGCGGGCTCCGGAATCTGCCGCCCGCTGGCTCTGGCTTCCCGCGCGATCGACGGCTCGCTGTGGCCGGGCAGCTCGCGGCTCGGCCTCGCGCACAACCTGCTGATCTACCTGGGCGCGCTGACACTGGTGCTGGCTCTGCTGCGCCGCCTGGGGTTCACCGACACCGCCGCGGCGCTGGGGGCCCTGTTGTTCGGGCTGGCTCCCCACCACGCTGCCGCGGTCGGATGGATCGCCGGCCGCGGCGAGCTGCTGGCGCTGCTGCTGGCGCTGGGCAGCTGGCACCTGCACCTGGGCAGCAGCCGCACGGCGGTCAGGCGCGCGCTGCGCGAGGGGATCTCGGCCCTGCTGCTGGCCGCGGCCCTGCTTTCCGACCCGGCGGCGCTGCCGGTCCCCGCGCTGATCTGGATCACAGACGCGCTGTTGCTGGGCCGGCGCCCCCTGCGCTCGCTGGCGGCGCTGGCCGGGCACTGGGCGCTGGCGGCGGTCGCGGCGGCGGTGGCGATCTGGTCGTGGGCCGCGCAAGGGGCGGAAGCTCCGGCTGCGGCGTCCGGGCTGCCGGGGCGGATCGAGCTGGTCGGCTGGAGCCTGGCGCGCTACCTGGGCACGGCGCTGTGGCCGTTCGATCTCTCCGCGGCCCACGCCCGACCGGGAGAGACCGAGCTGGCAACCGGAGGAGCGGCCGGCCTGGGCGCGGCGGTGATCGTGGCGGCGGTGCTGCTGTTCGCGCACCGGCGCGGGCGTCAGGTGGGAGGATGGGTCGCCGCCTCGCTGTGGCTGCTCGTCGCTCTGCTGCCGTTTCTCAACCTGCTGCCGCTCGAGCAGCCGATCGCGGATCGGCGCCTGCTCGTTCCTTCCCTGGCCGTGGCGCTGGCCGGCGCGCTGGTGGGCAACGCGGCGCTGCGCCTGGAGCGCGTCGACCGGCGCGTGATGGCCGGAGCCGGTATTCTGCTGGTCGCCGCGGCATGGGGAATGTCGCGAGCCGGGGAGTTCGGCGCGAGCGACGATTCCGAGAGGATCGGCGAGCGACGGGAGACGATCGACCGCTTTTCGGACGGCTGACCGAGCGCTCGACGATGCGGTTGCTTTCACCCCCCCGTTGCACTAGCATGGAGCGTCCCTCGCCGGGGAGGTCAGGCGAGAAATGCGCCCGGGGCGGCGAGCCCGGGCCGAACAAACCGGAGTTGGAGATGCGGAAAATCACCTGCGGTTGGGTAGTTGTATTGGTGGCTGTCGGCCTCGCGTCGATTCCGGACCTGGCGGCCGCGAACGAGAACGAGCAGAGCGGCGCCTCGGTGGACGTTTCGATCGGCGGGGAGGGAGGCGCGACGGACGGCGACGGCGCGCTGGCGGGAAACCGTCCCACCCACGGGCCCTACAACCTGCACCTGGCGATCGGAGCCGCGTTCGCCCTGGGTGATGATCTCGAGACCCACGACCCCAAGTACGACGAGGCCGGTGGAGAAGGATCGCTGGGGATCGATTTCGTATTGATCGAGCCGCTGGCGCTGTCGATCCTGGGAGGTTTCGACGGTTTCAACGTGGGTCCCAAGGACGGTCTGCGCTCCATCTTCGTCGGCGGCGGATTCCGCCTGCGCCTGCTGGCCGACCGCAACGGGGCCGCGTTCGACGACGGCACCGCTGCCGGCGAGCTGTGGCTGGACGCGCACTTCGCCTATTACACCTACGATTACGAGGATCACGGCGGGTACAACATCGGCCTGGGTTACGAGCTGGCGCTCTGGGACGGGGTCAACCTCGGTCCGTACGTCAGGTTCCACCACACTCCGATCGGCGACGGGCTCAACTTCGCGATGCTGGCCGCGGGCGTCACGATCTCGTTCGGCGGCAAGTTCGAGCCGGACGACATCGACGAAGACGGAATTCGGGACGACGTGGACAAGTGCCCCGAGAATCCGGAAGACAAGGACGGGTTCGAGGACGAGGACGGCTGCCCGGACAACGACAACGACGGCGACGGAATCCTCGACGCCGACGACGAGTGCCCGGACGAGGCCGGAGTGGAGAGCAACGCCGGCTGTCCCGACGACGACCTGGATCGCGACGGAATCCCGAACGACGTGGACAAGTGCCCGAACGAGGCCGAGGACTTCGACGGGTTCGAGGACGAGGACGGCTGCCCGGACGAGGACAACGACGGCGACGGGATCCCCGACGCCGACGACCAGTGTCCGAACGAGGCCGAGGACGAGGACGGGTTCGAGGACGAGGACGGCTGCCCGGACGAGGACAACGACGGCGACGGGATCCCCGACGCCGACGACCAGTGCCCGAACGAGCCGGAGACGGTCAACGGCGAGGACGACGAGGACGGCTGCCCGGACCTGGTGCGAGTGGTGGGCAAGCAGATCAAGATTCTGCAGAAGGTCTACTTCGCCACCAACAAGTCCAAGATCCTGGAAAAGTCCTTCCCGGTGCTCGACGAGGTGGCCAAGATCATTCAGCTCAAGGAGAAGATCCGCGTGCGCGTCGAGGGCCACACCGACGATCGCGGCCGGGACAAGAAGAACATGAAGCTCTCCCAGGCGCGGGCGGACTCGGTGGTGGCCTACCTGGTGGAAAAGGGCGTCGCGGAGGATTGCCTGATCTCAGAGGGCAAGGGCGAGAACGAGCCGATCGCGGACAACGACACCGCCGAGGGTCAGGCCAGGAACCGGCGCGTGGAGTTCCACATCATTTCCAAGGCGGAGGACGAGCAGCCGTCGGACGAGGGGGGGCAGGCCGCCGAGCAGCCGTCGGACGAGCAGGAGGCGCCCGCCGAGGATCCCTACGGAGAGGAGTAGCCTCTCCCCGTCCCCGCCGATCCCGCGACACTCCTACACTCCGATGAAGAGCCGATTGCCGAAGTTGCGCTCCAGGCGCGAGGCGAAGATCTTGTTCGCCGCGGTTTCGATGTCGTACTCGACCCGCTTGAACCAGAAGCGGCGCGACTCGGTCTCGAAGACCGTGTAGCTGGCGCGGTTGTCGTAGTCGCGCGGCTGCCCCACCGATCCGACCGAGATGATGTACTTGCGCCGCTCATCGACGGTGAACTGTTTCTTGGCGACCTCTTCCACATCGTGCGGTGTCAGTGCGAACACCCGGCAGAGATGCGAGTGCCCGATGAAGGTGATCGGGTCGAGCTGGTCGAAGTGGGGAAGCAGGGCCCAGGCCTGCTCCGGGGCGAAGATGTATTCGAACTCCTGCTCGGAGATCGGCGATCCGTGGCAGAGCTTGATTCCCAGATCGTCGAACCTGCGGGAGTAGGGCAGCGAGCGCAGCCACCCCATGTTGGCCTCTTCCAGGCTCCCGGCGTGGAGGTCCAGCACGCGCCGGGCCGCCTCGTAGTAGAAGGAGTAGTCCATGTGCCCGCTGACCGCGGCGTCGTGGTTGCCCAGCACCACGTGGGGGGTCATCGCGCGAACGGTCTCGACGCACTCGTTGGGGCTCGCCCCGTAGCCCACCAGGTCTCCGGCGCAGAGCAACAGATCGATCTGCTCGTCCTCGTAGGCCACCTGGACGGCCCGCAGAGCCTCGAGGTTGCCGTGGACGTCGCTGAAAATGCCGATTCGCATTGGCAATTCCCGGAAAACAAACGGTCTTTTATACTGGCGGCGAATCGGGTTGTCCACCCGCGCGCTCGCCGACC
>CAZHCG010000165.1:0-10166 GCA_964530995.1 uncultured Myxococcales bacterium | reverse complement strand
ATCCCCCGCGGATGGACGGTCGACTATCAACAGGATAGCTCTGCGACCGATGGGCTCGCAAGCGTTTTCTCGCGCCGGCCTTCCGAGCCGCCCCCGAAAAGCCGCTCACATCACCGGCACCTCGCAGAGGCTGGCGGGCGGCTCGTCGTCGCCGATGTGCTCGTCCTGGGTTCCACCCCCAGCAGACCACCTCGCCGTTTTCCAGCAGTGCGCAGGAGTGCTGTCCCCCGACCTCGTCCGGCACCTGGGCGGCCGCCACGAAGTCGGTGTGGCCGTAACCGAGCTGGCCCTGCTCGTTGAAGCCCCAGGTCCGCACGTTTCCAGGGCTCCTGCCACGCCGGTAACAACCCGTTCCTACAAGGGTCGGAGCCTTCCCGGGGCGGGTATCACCCTTCCCGGGCGGGGTCGGAGCCTTCCCGGGCCGACCCGGAGGCTTCCCGGGGGGGTTTCGAGCCTTCCCTGGGCTCTGGGGACGTCCCGGGGCGATTTTCTGGTGTCGCGAATGCTCTACGGAGCGTCGTCGAAGCCGGTGGAGCCGTACACCTGGTAGATGGATCGGGTCGGAATCGTTGGTTTTTCGGGCTCAAGCCGGGATCAAGGCGCAAAGCTCCTTCGCGACAGCTCCTTGGGCGGATCGTTGGTCAGGTAGAACGGCTGTCCGGTGGATTCGAGCACCGCCAGCCACAGGTCGCCCTCCGGATCGATCGTCCTGCGGCTCTGCACCAGCCGATCGAGGGGAATGTGCGTGAACTGGTTGTGAGAGCGCCCCACCGCCATCCCGGTGCGACCGGACATCCCGGCGTGCACGGCGTTGTGCGCCAGATAGCCGCAGAAGATCGCGTCGTCCGTGTTGGCCGGCGCGGAGCGCACGATGTAGCTCGGATCGATGTACTTGATGGTCAGCTCGATCTCGCCGGAGAAGCGCTCCTTTATCGCGCCGGCCAGGAACCTCCCGATGTCGCCGAGCTGCACGTTGCCCGAGGCGTCCCTCTCCGCCGCGCGCTCCAGGTGCCGCTGCCCGGCACCCTCGGCCACCACGATCACCGTGGACTTGCCGCGCGCGAAACGGTCGGAGAGATAGGCGAACAGCCCCCCCGCGCCCTCGAGATCGAACGGCAGCTCGGGTACCAGCACCAGATTCGTGTTGCGCGCCGCCAGCGCGGCGGTGGCCGCGATGAACCCCGAGTGGCGCCCCATCAGCTTGACCAGGCCGATGCCCCGATCTGCGGAGAGCGCCTCGGCCCGCGCCGCGCGAATCGCGACCACCGCGCGATCCACCGCAGTACGGAAACCGAAGGTGCGGTCCACCAGTGGAATGTCGTTGTCGATCGTCTTGGGCACTCCGATCACGGAGATATCGGCGCCGCGCCGTCGCACCTCGTCCCGCAGCGCCAGGGCGCCGCGGAAGGTGCCGTCTCCGCCCACCGCGAACAGGAGCTTCACGCCGAGCTCCTCGAGCCTGTCGACCATCGCCTTCGGATCCTGGGGGCCGCGCGACGTTCCCAGCACCGTGCCGCCGTGCTCGTGGATATCGGCGGCCGACTCGGGCGTCAGCTCGACCGGCTGCTTCCCGCCCGGTGTCAGGCCGGCGTAGCCGTAGCGAAAGCCCAGGATCCCGGCCACGCCGTAGCCGTGGTGCAGCGTCATCACCAGCCCGCGGATGATGTTGTTCATCCCGGGGCAGAGCCCGCCGCAGGTCACGATTCCGGCCCTGGTGCGTCCCGGCTCGAAGTAGATGCGCTGGCGGGGTCCGGCCACCTCCAACGCGACCGGTTCCTCGCCCCGTCTCAGCCGGCCGACGACGCGATCGAAATCCAGCTCGGCCATCACGCGGGCCCCGTCGGGGGTGAAGTCGGCGAGCAGATCTCCCGGCTCGGTGCCGAGGTGGATCGGCGACGGCACCACGGCCTCGCCCAGGCGCTCGATGGTGAAATCTCCCTGCCAGATCTCTTTCATCTCTTCTTCTCCAGACCGCTCACTCGTCGAGGCACAGCGCACTGCAACCGTCCCCGCCGATCGCGTTGCCGTCGTCGCACTCCTCGGTGTGCGCCGAGGAGATCCGCACGTCGTCGACGAAGAAACGATCCCAGCCGTCCTCCCCGCCGCCGTCCTTCTGGTAGCTCCAAACCAGCTCGTGCTCTCCGGGGTCAACGTGCCGACAGTGCTGCGCCCAGCTCGAGCTGTCGCCCGAGACCTCGAGCTCGACCGAGCCGTCCACCGCGAACCTGAAGTGGTCGTCGTTCTCCTCGGACTGGCCCGCGTACCAGAAGCAGATCTGACCGCCGGCGTGAACGGTCAGTCGCAGGGAGGCGGTGGTGTCGTCCATCCCCGCGCTGTCCGAGCCGGCCGAC
Organism: uncultured Myxococcales bacterium; assembly: GCA_964530995.1. Lineage (GTDB taxonomy): Bacteria > Myxococcota_A > Polyangia > JAAYKL01 > JAAYKL01 > CAZHCG01. The sequence goes on along the minus strand of CAZHCG010000165.1, from coordinate 7,815 downwards.
ATCAGGCCGCCGTGAGCCCGCGCGGAGGAGACCTTGAAGACCTGATCGCCGCTCTGTTGCCAGTCGAGGTGGGTCAGGCCTCCCGTCTCGAAGCCGTCGAACACGTCCAGGATCTCGCCGACCAGCCCGTCTCCGCAGTGCTCCAGGTCGCAGCTCGGCGAGCACCCGTCCCCCGCCGCGTTGTTGTCGTCGTCGCATTCCTCGCCCGGCTGCCTGACGCCGTTGCCGCACTCCACGCAGGCGTCCATCACGCAGCCCTGCTCGCAGGCGATGTCCACGAACGAGTAGGCGCAGTCTCCCTGCCAGCAGAACCCTTCCTCGAGGTAGTACCTCAGCACCTCTGGATTCAGGCAGTCGTCCTGCGGAGGCGTATCGCACGCCACGTCGGTGTACTCGTACTCGCACATGCCGTCCACGCAGTAGCCCTGGGGCTCGTAGACCCTGACGTGGGTGTCGTCGACGCAGTAGTCGAACGGCGGGGTATCGCAGACCACGCCCTCGCACGGATCCGATCCGGTCGTCGTGTCCGTGTCGGCGTCGGTATCCGTGTCGATGTCCGTGTCCGTGTCCGTGTCCGTGTCGGCGTCCGTATCCGCGTCGGCGTCGGCGTCGGTATCCGTGTCGATGTCCGTGTCCGTGTCGGCGTCCGTGTCCGTGTCGCTGTCGGCGTCGGTATCCGTGTCGATGTCCGTGTCCGTATCCGTATCCGTATCGCCGTCCGTGTCGCTGTCCGCGTCGGTATCCGTATCGGTATCGCTGTCGGCGTCCGTGTCCGTGTCGCTGTCGGCGTCCGGCGCGGCGTCCTCGCGCGTGAAGCGCTTGTCGCTCAGATCGGTGATCGCGGTGCAACCGCCGAGCAGAACCAGCGTCGGGAAGAAAATGATCTTCGACGCTCTCAAAACGTCCCCTCCATGCTCAGCCCCAGGCCCCGCGCGCCGAGCGCCGGCGCGAGCTCCAGCGATGGGTCGCTCTCCTCCGCGGCGGGCAGCAGCAGCAGAGTCGCTCCCGCCGCCGCTCCCGCCGCCGCGACTCCGATCAGCACGTCGGTCGAGATCGCCAGCGCCCGCACCCTGTCCCTGTCGTCACGCCGCCCGGCCGGACACGTTCGCCCGTCGCAGACGTCCTCGACGCGGCTCCAGCCGTCGAGGGCCAGCGAGCCGGTCACCACCGCTGTCAGCGCCGCGGCCCCGCCGACGCCGAAAGATACCCAGGCCCACGTCGAGTAGCTCCCGGCGTCCCTTGCAGAAACGTCGTCCTGCTCTTCCCCCTCGCCTGTGGCCACCTCTTCCCGGCCGTCCTCGTCCGTTTCCCCGGACGGCGGCGGCGGCCCCTCCTCGACGCCCTTGTCGCCCGAATCGGGCAAGCGCCCCGCCGCGCCGGCGTAGGGCGCGCCCTCCTTGGTCTCGACGATCACCCAGGCCAGCCGCCCGCCTCCCACGCGCACCTTCTCCCGGTGCAGCTCGACCCCTTCTTTTTTCACCACCACCTCGTGCTCTCCGAGATCGACCAGCGCCGGGCCGCGCTGGGGCGTGCGACCGTGGCGCCGGCCGTCGATCATCAGCACCGCCCCCTCGACCGGGCACTTGACCTGGATCATGCCGACCAGCAGGTTGAGCCGATCGATCTCCTCTCGCACGTGCTCGCGGCGCGACTCGGGGATCTCGTCGCGTCCCTCCGCCAGGTACAGCGTGTACGCCTCCAGCGCCCGCGCGTAGTTGTCGGCGCGTCCCTCCGCCTCGGCGATGTTGAACAGCACGCGGTAGTTGGGCTCCAGCGCGTAGGCGGTGCGAAAGGCCGTGGCCGCCTGCTCCCAGCGCTCCTCCTCGAGCAGATCGAGGCCGATATCGAACTGCTTGCGCGCCTCCTCCACGTCGCGGTCCTGCGCCGCGGCCGCCGCGCCGCAGAGCGCCGGCGCGAGCGCCAGCCAGGCGGCGACGAGCCGCGTCCCGGCCCGAAGGGTTTTCCTCTCTCCGTCCACGCCCGGAAGCTACCACGCCTCGAGCACGCCCGGCAACGGCGACGGTGTTGACACTCACCGCCGGCGGGGCGATACGAAGACGGTGACTGAGGACCGCTTTCCCAAAAAAACCCTGGGCGACCTCGACTGGCACGGGCTGCTCGAGCATCTCGCGCGCCGCGCGACCGGCGAGGAGGCGGCCGAGCGCTGCCGCGAGCTGGGCTTTCCTCCCGAAGAGCAGGCGGCGGACCGCCGGGAGATGGTCGGCGAGCTGCTGGCCTGCCTGGAGGCGGACGATCCTCCGCCCGCGCTGCCGGCGCACCGGATCGGCGACGAGCTGGCCCGAATCCGCGGCGACGCCTCTGTCTCGGGCGAGGCGCTGCTGCTCGTGGCGGCAGACCTCAAGCTGTTCGGAGCCGTGGCGCGCTACCTCGAAAACCGGCGCGACACCTGCCCGCGCACCGCCGCCGCGATCCTGGAGCCTCTCGACAAGGTCCGCGTCTCGCCGATCTCCGCGGCGCGCCTCGCCGCCGAGATCGAGGGCTGCTTCGAGCCGGACGGAACGCTCTCAGACGGCGCCAGCCCCGAGCTGGGGCGCCTGCGCCAGCGGGCCTCGTCGCTGCGCCGCAACCTGCTGGACGCGGTCGAGGAGATCGCCGAGCAGCAACGGGACGTGCTGCAAGAACGCACGATCACGCTGCGCAACGATCGCTACGTGCTCCCGGTCAGGGCCGACGCCCACCGCAGGTTTCCCGGAATCGTGCACGGCGGCTCGGGCTCGGGCGCGACGATCTTCGTCGAACCGGAGAGCGCGGTCGAGCTGGGCAACCAGCTCACGATCGCCCGGGAGGAGGTGGCCCGCGAGGAGGCGCGCGTGCTGGCCCGGCTGCGCGGCGCGGTGCGCGAGGAGCTGGCCGAGGTGCGGCGGGCCTGCGAGGCCGTGATCGAGGCGGACGTGCTGGCCGCGACGGCGCGGCTGGCGCGCGACCTGGAGGCCGCAGCGCCGGGAGAGACCCCGGCCGGATCGCTGGAGCTGCGCCGCGCCCGCCACCCGCTGCTGGTGCTGGAGGGCGCGGAGGCGGTGCCCTCCACTCTCGAGCTGGAAGGCGGCTCCTGTCTGCTGATCTCGGGTCCCAACGCCGGGGGCAAGACCGTGACGCTCAAGACCGCCGGGTTGCTGGGGCTGATGCATTGCGCCGGGATGCCGATCCCGGCCTCGGTCGAGTCGCGCCTGGGATCCTTGCGCCGCGTGCTGACCGACATCGGCGACGACCAGAGCATCGAGCGCAGCCTCTCGACCTTCTCGGCGCACATGCAGAACACCGGCGCCGTGCTGCGCGCCGCCGGACCGGGGTGCCTGGTGCTGCTCGACGAGCTGGCCGACGGCACTGACCCGGCCGAGGGGGCCGCGCTGGCCGAGGCGATCCTGGTCGAGCTGCTCGAGCACGGAGCGACCGTGCTGGCGACCACCCACTCCGACGTGCTCAAGTCCCGCGCCCAGGATCTGCCCGGCTTCTCCAACGCCGCGATGGGCTTCGACGTGGATGCCGGGCGTCCCACCTTCGAGCTCTGCTCCGGATTCCCCGGCAGCTCCGACGCGCTGGTCACGGCGGAGCGCTACGGCATTCCGCCGCGGGTGGTGGAGCGCGCCAGGCAGCTGCTCCCCGAGGGACGCCGCGAGCTGGTCTCGGCAGTGGAGTCGCTGGAGCGTGAGCGGCGGAGCCTGGAGCTGGAGCGTCGCGAGCTGCAAGGGCTGCGCGCCTCGCTGGACCGCACCGAGATGCACAAGCGCCAGGAGCTGGCCACGCTGCGACAGCGGCAGGATCGCTTCGTCGACGAGGAGGCGCGCAGGCTGCACGCCGACATCCGCCGCGCCAGGGACTCGATCCGCGAGGCGCAGCGGGCCGTGCGCAGGCGCAAGGTCAATGTGGAGACTGTCGAACGGGCGCGCGAACGCGTGGCAGAGGTGGACACCCGAACCTCGCCGGGAGGCGACCTGAGCGCCGTTCGCCAGGACGATCTGCCCGGAGAGCCGGCGCGCGGGGACCGCCTCGAGCCCGGAGACCCCGTCTGGGTGCCGTCGCTGCGAGCCGAGGGCGTCGTCGAGGAGTCGCCGCGGGGCGGCAGGGTTCGCGTGCGCTCCGACGCGTTGCGCCTCCAGGTCGACCTGGACGGGCTGCGCGCCCTGCCCCGGCGGACCGGAGCGGAAAAGAGACCCGGCCGTGGAGGGGGAGGACCGACCTCCCCGCGCCCGGCCTCCGAAAAGAGGGAGGCGATCCGCACCGCGGACAACACCCTCGACCTGCGCGGAAAAACCGTGGACGAGGCGCTGGCCGAGGTGGACGCCTTTCTGGACAAGGCGCTGCGCGACGACGCCCCCGCGGTCTTTCTGATCCACGGTCACGGCACCGGAGCCCTGCGCGACGCGGTGCGCGGCTACCTGGAGACGTCCGCCTACGCGGAGAGCCAACGCCCCGGAGAGCCGGAAGAAGGCGGAGACGGAGTGACCGTCGCCCGGCTGGTGTGAGCTCTACTCGACCGGGAACTCGTTGCAGGCCAGCTCGATCAGGTCCAGCGCCTCGTCCAGGCTCGTCCACAGGTCGCCGGCGCAGATGTCGCCGAACACGCCCCAGTTTCCGACCATGTCGATCAGCTCCTTGATCCGCTTGGCCTCGATCGCGCTGCCCAGGTTGGTCTCGTTGCAACCACCCTCGCCGCCGGCGATGCCGACGACCACGTAGCGCCCGTCGCCTCCGCCGGTCAGCTCGTCGAGGAACTGGACCATCGCCTCGGGCTTGTACAGGCCGGTGCTGGTCTCCTCGTTGCAGTCGGCGCCGCCCTGTAGCGAGACCTGCATCACCCCGTCGTTCTGAATCGAGCAGTCGTCCTCGTCGGTAATCAGCACGATCACCAGAAGCGAGTCCTGGTTCTTGCGGTAGAAGCCCTCGTTGGTCTCGCCGGGCGCGCTCTGGGCCGGCACTCCGAGCGGGTTGTCCGGGTCCTCGAGCAGCGCCTGGTGGAACGCGGCGAACGGCATCTCGCTGCCGGAGCCGGTCGTACCCACCTCGGCCATGCATGAGAACTGGGTGGCCGCAGTGGATCCGCCCGGGCCGTCGATCCAGGGGTTCTCGCCCAGGCTGCACGCCTGCTGGCCCTGGAGCGCGCCGTCCGGACCGGAGCTGTTCATCGGCATGTTCATCCCCATCACGATCTGGGTGAAGTGCCGCGTAACTCCGGTGGTGGTCACGCCCACGCGGTACTCGACCTGAGTGTCGGCCGGGGTCATGTAGTCCTCGAGAAGACCGATGAACTCCGGGAAGTTGTTGCCCAGGTTGCTCTGCTCCTCGGCCATGCTGCCCGAGTCGTCGACCACGAACAGCAGGTCGATCGCCTGGCAGCCGCCCGAGGGATCGGCGTCGCCGTCGCTGTCCGAATCGCTGTCCGCGTCGCCGTCGGAATCGCTGTCGCCGTCCGAGTCCGCGTCGGCATCGGCGTCTCCGCTTCCCGAGCCGTCGTGATCCTCCGCCCCCTCGCAGGCGACCAGCAGCGCCGCCAGCGCGAGCATCCAGAGCCACATTCCGACATATCTCATCTCGACCTCCTTCGAGCCAATCCTCCAGGCGACATTCTAACCACTTTGTGTCCTCGAAACGGAAAAAAGATGGCCGATCGAGCATGTTTTTCCACTCACGCCCGGCTGACATTCGTGCTGGCGCGCCGCCGAACCGGCGACAAACTGTCTTTTCGCAGCGAGATCCGCGACCGGATCGGATCTGTTTTGTTCTGTTATTTCGCCACATTGAAAAGCCAGGTGATCATTGGCACAGAATCTGCGTCACCCATCTCCGACCGCTGAAGAAACAGCCTGAGAGGTGACGAGATGCGCAACAAACAAATCGTAATCGAAATAGCCGGTTTCCACGAGCTGCTGGACGCCGAGACCGCCGGAACCACCGAGGCCGCCGCCAGGCTGGTCGCCAGTCTGGCCCGCCGCGCGCGCCCGGCCGCCACCCGCCCGGAGCGGGAAGACGAGGAGGCCCTCCCCGACGCGGCCTGAAAAAACCGGCCCCTTTCAGCGTGTCTGGGACACTGAAAAAGGGCGAAACTGTAGGTCGCACCGATGTTTTGCAGGCCCGAAAAGGATACCTCCCTTTCAACGTGTCCGGGACACTGAAAAAGGCGCGGGAACGGAGGATGCGGGGTGTCCTTTGAGGGGCGAAACTGTAGGTCGCATCGATGTTTTGCAGGCCCGAAAAGGATACCCCGCATCCGGAGTGGTAGAAATCGTATCAGTACCCCACCAGCAGGGCTCTGGCGAACTCCCTCGCCACCAGGACGTAACCCTTCTTACGCAGGTGGAGGTGGTCCCCGGAGACCAGGCCTCTCCGCGAGGCGATCCAGCTGCAGAGCGATCCCGGTCCCCCGCTCACCGCCCGGCTGTCCCAGAAGCCGCAGCCCAGCTCGCGGGCCACGCGACGCTGCACCTCCACCACCCTGGCCAGCTTGCGCCGCTCGGGGCACATCGAGACCGGACCGACCAGCAGGCAACTCGCTCCGAAAGTGAGGCGCCGCACCTTGGAAACCGCCCGTCGCAGGTCGCGCTCGTACCCGGGCAGCGAGAGCCGCGGGGAGAGCGCCTCGTTGCCGCCGTAGCTCAGCACGATCAGGTCCGGCCTCCTCGAGGCCAGCTGCTCGGCGAGCAGCTCCTCGTCCCAGAGATTGATCGCGGCCGCGCGGTGGCCGTTGATCCCCAGCGTGTCGTAGACCACGCCCGGGCGGTCGCGCTCCACCGCGAAGCCCAGGATCCGAACCCGCCGGCCCCCGACGACTCTCCCGCGAATCACGTGAGCTCCCTCGCCCAGCCGCCAGCGGCTCCGCACCAAACCGATCTCGTCCTTTAGAACATCCACGCGAAGCGGCGGCATCCCGTCGATCGAAACCGCCACCGCGCCGCCGCGCGGACGCCCCAGCGCATGCAGCTCGAAGACGCCTCCGCCGATCTCGGGCACCTCGATCTCGAACCAGGCCCCCGGACCCGCGCCCTCCATCGCTACCCCGGCCAGCCCCCACAGCCCGTCGGGAGGACCGAAGCCCTTGGCGAAACCCAGCCTGCGCGTGTTGAACGCGCGGCCGCAGTCCGCCGAGGTCGGACCGCTGTGCCAGCTCCCGTGCGGACGCGGCAGCAGGTAGCCCGGACCGCCGTCGCCGAAGCGCTCCTGGAGCGCGCGTCGGACTTCGCCGGTCCACAGGTCGGCCGCCACGTTGCTGTCCCCGAAGTGCAGCACGCGCACCCGGCGCTCCGAGCCCGCGGCCAGGCCGTGCAGAGCCTCGTGAAAGCGGTCCAGCGCGCCCGCGTTCTCCACCGGGACGCTGCGCACCACCACATCGCCACCGATCGCCCCGGTGCGCCAGCGGTCGACGCGACGGGCCCTTGCTCCGTCCGCCGTTCCGAGCGAGGCTATCACGACCGCCAGCACCGCGACCGGCGCCGCGAGGCGACGTCTCTCCAGCAGTCGATCGAGCATTCGGCCGGTCATCCTACTCATCAGCAGTCGTGCGCGCTCAAAGCAAAGCGGCCGTGCAATTATAGCACGGCGGAGAAGCAGTTTTGAAGCTGGAGAGCCGACTTGCCTGACGCAGACCTCAGACACCCAGAACAAACGGCGGTGGCATTCGCCAGCCGAATCGAATCCGGCTGCTCCGCGAGCTCCGGCGCCGCTCCCTTGCGCCGAAAATCGACCCCCGCGGCCGATTTTCGCCCCGGCTCGCTCCCTGATCTCGTCCGTTTTGTCTCGAAAACCTGGCTTCGGGCGCACCCCGGCGCCCGGCGCCGCCTCGCGCGGCGTCGCTCCCCCCTT
>CAZHCG010000164.1:0-10263 GCA_964530995.1 uncultured Myxococcales bacterium | reverse complement strand
CGATCCGGACCGGCAGTTCCTCCTCATAGAGTCGTCCCGCATCCGGTTGGCCTACGCCTGGGATCCGCACTTCGCCGTCTCGCTGTCCGGAATCGAGCCGCTTCCGCACCAGCTCGAAGCCGTTTACCTGCGAATGCTGCCCCAGGCGAGGTTGAGGTTCCTGCTCGCCGACGATCCCGGCGCGGGCAAGACGATCATGGCCGGGTTGCTGCTCAAGGAGCTGAAGCTGCGGGGAGTCGTCGAGCGGATTCTCATCCTCTCCCCGGCGCCGCTCACGCTCCAGTGGCAGGACGAGCTGAGGACTAAGTTCGACGAGGTTTTCGAGCGCGTCGACTCGCACATGGCCCGCGACCAGCTCGGCGGCAGCCCCTGGGACAGGTTTCCCCAGTGCGTGGCATCGATCGACTTCGCCAAGCGCGACGAGATCAAGCCCGACCTGCTGCGCCAGCGCTGGGACATGGTGATCGTCGACGAGGCTCACAAGACCGCGATGCCCAACGTCGAGAAGCCGACCAAGCGATACATGTTGATGCGGGAGCTGGTCGACCGGGCCGAGAGGCTGCTCATGCTGACCGCGACTCCCCACCAGGGCAACCGGGCCCAGTTCCGCAACCTTCTGGGGCTGCTCGACGAACACGTTTTCTGCAGCGACGACGTGGTCGACGACCTTTTACGCGAGCCAGAGAGTCCCTGGCTCATCCGCCGGATGAAGGAGGATCTGCGCGACTTCGGCGGCAAGAAGCTGTTCGTAGAGCGGCACGCCTACTCCGAGGAGTTCACGCTCAACGAGGCGGAGTACACGCTCTACAAAGAGGTCAGCGACTACATAAACGAGTTCCTCCCCAAGCAGGCGGGGCGCAAGAAGCAGAGCGCCGCACTAGCCAGGACCGTCCTCCAGCGGCGCGTCGCCAGCAGCCTGCGCGCGATCCGCATCTCTGTCGAGAACAGGCACCGGCGCATCAAAGGGCTCGTCGAGGAGCTCGAGGTCCTCCCCGAAAAAGAGCGTATCGCGCGCCTTCGACAGCTCATCTACCAGCGTGTGGACGAGGAGGTCGACTTCGACGACGAGACCGAGGAGGCGCTCGACGAGGCGGCGGAGAGCGCAGTGGCCGTGGAGCGGTTCGACCAACTCGTGGAGGAGGCCGCCAAGCTCGACGAGCTGCTCGCCCTGGCCGTCGAGACCGAGAACCGCGGCGACGAGAGCAAGCTGGGGGCGCTGTTCGACTGCCTGGAACGATCCGAGCTGAGGGAGTTCCGCGAGCAGGCCGCCAAGCTGATAATCTTCACCGAGCACCGGGCCACCCTGGACTACCTGCGCGAGAACCTGGAGCGCCGGGGCTATACCTGCTGCGTCATCCACGGCGGGATGCCCGCGGTCGCGCGCAAGGAGGCGCAGAACGATTTCCTCAAGCAAAAGCAGATCTGCGTCGCCACGGACGCGGCCGGAGAGGGGATCAACCTCCAGTTCTGCCACCTGATGATCAACTACGACTTGCCGTGGAATCCGACCAGGTTGGAGCAGCGGATGGGGCGCATCCATCGCTTCGGCCAGGAGCGGGAGGTCCACGTGTTCAACTTCGTGGCCAAGTCCGGTCCCCTTGGCGAGGAAGAGCAGCCGGTCATCGAGGGCCGCATCATGCAGCGGCTGCTATCCAAGCTCGACGACATTCGCGACGCGATCGGCGATCGGGTCTTCGACGTGATCGGCCTTCTGTTGCGCACCAACGAGCTGAACCTGGAGGAGGCGCTGCGCGAGGCCACTTACAACCCCGGTATGCTCCAGGACTACACCGACCGTATCGAGAAGCTCAGCCCCGAGCGACTGGAGGAGTTCGAGCAGGCCACGGGTGTCGCGCTGGCCAGGCAAACGGTGGACCTGAGCCGTATCCAGGGCATCGACTACGAGAGCGAGGAACGGCGCCTGATGCCCGAGTACGTGGAGGACTACTTCCTTTCCGGCGCGAAGCTCACGGGGATGCGCGTGGAGAAGCGCGCCAACCCTCACATGCTGCGCATCGAGACGGTGCCCAAGAAGTTCCTGGCCCGCAACCTCGTCTCGGTGCGCGCTGTCGGAGAGCCGGAGAAGAGCTACCCCAAGGCCACCTTCCGCAAGGACGAGCTGAAGAAGCGGGAGAATCTCGACGGAGTGCTCCTCTCGCCCGGACACCCGCTCTACGCGGTGGTCGACGAGGTGCTGCGGCTAGATCTGAGCCGTCTTTCCGCCTCGACGGCTCGCTATTTGGACGGATACGCAGATTCTCCCTACCGCGTGCACTTCTTCGAGGTGGAGCTGGAGGGCGAGAGCCTCGGCGACCCGGGCCAGCCGCCGCGGACGATGCCGGTCTACGCCAAGCTCGTCGCCGTGCAGGAATCAGAGGACGGCGTCATGGAGGAGGTCGCCCCGGACCTGCTCCACGACCTCAAGCAGGTGGCGCCGGACGGCTCCTTCCCGAGCGTGGACGCCTGGGACGGAGGCCCTGACGCGGCCGAACGCCGCCGGATCGAGCGATGGATTCGCGCCAAGGTCCAGCATCCGTTGGTTCGCGAGCACCGCGATCGTCGCAGGCGCGAGGTGGAGATCCGGCGCGCGTACCTCGACAAGTCGTTCGCCGCGTCGATCAGCGTCCACCAGCGCAAGCAGATGGAGCTGCAAACACGGGTCCTGGGCGGCGAGAAGGGCGTCGAGCTGGCCCGGGACAACGCCCGCAAGGAGGTGGAACGCCTCGAAGGAGAGCGTGACTACAGGATCAAGTCGCTCGACCACATGGAGATCGTCCGCACCGGGCGCGTGGCCTACCTGGGCTCGGTCCTCGTCGCCCCGGCTCCCTCGACGGCCGGGACGGCCATGCGACGGGACGAGGAGGTCGAGCGGTTCGCCTACGATTTCGTCACCGAGCACGAAACCGGACGCGGCTGGGAGGTCGACGAGGTCTGGAAGCACAACGACGGCAGCGGCTTCGACCTGCGCTCGGTGAGCCCGGCCGACAGCCACGGCATCAGGCAGGTGCGGCGAATAGAGGTCAAGGGCCGGGCCGCTGATGAGGGGGAGGTGCACCTCAGCCCCAACGAGTGGCGCAAGGCGGAGAGGCTGGGGGACACCTACTGGCTGTACGTGGTGTGGGGCTGCAAGACGGACAGCCCGCGCCTCAAGATGATCCAGAACCCGTGGAAGCGGTTGCACGGAGCCGCTCGGGAAGTCACCGAGGTCAAGGGCTACCGCGTCCCGTTCGACGCCCTTTCTCAGGCCGAGGGGGAGGAGTGGAAGCCATGAGCGCGGATCTCGCTTTCGCGGGCGATTGCTTTTTTTCTTTGCAATCAGAACGCTCCTGCGCTAGCTTTTCTGGTGCAGCCAGGCTCGTGGTGACCTTCGGGTGCCACGGGCTACGTTGTCACCCCGGAACCCGCCCTCGTGGCGGGTTTCGTGCTTTCAAGCCTCTGAAAAGTGCGCTCGCAATGGAAATCGCGTGCACCGCGAGCGGAGGCTAAAGTGTATCTACTCTACATAGATGAGTTCGTCATTCTAGGAAGCGAGTCGTCACCTCTTTCGGGTAGGACCTGTCCTTTTCCACTTTCGGCCGGACTCCTGGGTCGGAGGCAGCCGTTCGTCACCACTTTCTATGGTGACCTGTCTGCCTTTTGGAACCCTGCCACCACGAGGTCCCCGCTCCTTGTACTCGCCCGGGCGAGCGGGCTTCTCTCCTGGCTTCTGTGTCTTGCTCATTGTGTGCTCCTTAGTTTGCGTGCCTTTAATTATGGTATAGCATGAGGATACGAACTTGTCAACAACAGCCCCCGTCAGGAGCAGACGCAATGACCAAGAGGCGCATGATCGAGGACTACATTCCGGTGGAGCAGATTTCCTACGAGTCATCGCGGGAGAAGGTGGCGCGACGGCGTCAGGGGCACCTGAGCACGCTGCACCTCTGGTGGGCGAGGCGTCCGCTGGCAGCGTGCCGCGGTGCGGTCTACGCGGCGTTCGCCGATCCCTCCTCGGGCAAGAAGCGCGAGGAGCTGGCCGAGTTCTTCACCGAGCTGTGCCGCTGGACTGGTCCTGTGCTGCCCGAGACCGAGGCCCTCAAGAAGGCGCGGTCGGTGGTGGAGAAGGCGGCGGACGGGAAGCGACCTCGCGTGCTCGACATGTTCGCGGGCGGCGGGGCGATCCCGCTGGAGGCGCTGCGGCTCGGGGCCGACGCCGTGGCGCTCGACCTGAACCCGGTGGCCCACCTGATCCAGCTCTGCACGCTGGTCTACCCGCAGAAGTACGGCAAGAAGCTCCGCGATGCTGTGGAGACCTGGGGCAACCGGGTCATCGACCGCACCCAGGAGGAGATCGGCGACCTGTACCCGGACATCCCGGTGGACGGCGATGGGGGCGGAGCCCAGCTCGAACTCGGCGGGAAGGATGCCAAGGGCCGCGCGCTGCGTCCGATCGCCTACCTGTGGACGCGCACGATCCCGAGCCCGGCCCGCGGCTACGAGAAGGGCCAGGTGCCCCTCGTGCGCCAGACGTGGCTGCGCAAGAAGAAGGGTAACTACGTAGCTGCCCGTCCGATCGTGGACAGGGAGAACCTCACGGTGCGCTACGAGGTTGTGTCGTCCACGGCGAAAACACCTGAGGCCGCGATCAAGGAGTGGGGCTTCGACCCGGCCGGGATGAGCACCCGGGGTTCCACCACTTGCCCATTCTCGGGGACATCGGTGGGAGTCAAAGAAGCAAAGAACGCCGGGTTGGCGGGGCATATTGGCCACGAACCGATCGCTATTGTGTGTGTAGAACCGGGACGGCGGGGGAAACAATATCTGAACTTCGACGGCGCTTCGGATCACATGCCCAGTGACAGGATCATCCGGAACCGCCTACAAAAACTCTGCGCTGATCATGACCTCTCCGTACCAGATGAAACCGTGCCCATCGACAACGGCAGGGATTTTCGAACTCAACTCTACGGCATGAACACCTACGGAGACCTCTTCTCCCCCCGCCAGCAGCTCCTGCTCCTCACCCTGTGCAAGAACGTCCGCGAGGCCCACGCTGCGCTGGCGGCGGAAGGTGGCGACCCCGACTTCGCCGCCGCGGTCGCGTCCTACCTGGGGCTGCTCGTGGGGCGTGCTGCGGACCGTGGCAGCATGCTGTGTCGCTGGCACAACACGGGAGAGAAGACGGAAAACACCTATGCGAGGCAAGCTCTGCCGATGGTCTGGGACTACTCGGAGCCCAACCCGTTCGGGGGAGCCTCCGGTGATTCCAGGATGCAGCTCAATTTCATCCTCGAGGTGGTCGACCACGCCGTCGCCATCGCCGACCGACCGGCTGAGGTCATCCGCGGGCGAGCCCAGAAGCTGCCGTTGCCGGATGAGTCGATCGACGCTGTGATCACCGACCCTCCCTACTACGACAACATCTCCTACGCCGACCTCTCCGACTTCTTCTACGTCTGGCACAAGCGGGCGCTGGGCGACATCCTGCCCGCGGTCTACTCCACCTCGATCACTCCCAAGAAGGCCGAGGCCGTTGTCGCTCCGTACCGCCAGGACGGCGACAAGAAGTCATCCGCCGCCTTCTACGAGGAGCAGATGGAGCTGTCGTTCCGCGAGGCCCACCGGGTGCTCGAGGACGACTCGCTGATGGTCGTCGTCTACGCCCACAAGACGACCCTCGGCTGGTCCACGCTCGTGGACTCCCTGCGCCGCTCCGGCTTCCAGGTCACCGAGGCCTGGCCCCTCGACACCGAGATGCCCGACCGCGCCGGGCAGATGAACACGGCCTCGCTCGCCTCGTCGATCTTCCTCGTCTCCCGCAAGCGCGAGAGCGGCGGGGTGGGCAGCTACGCCACCGAGGTGCGGCCCGAGATGGTGAAGATCGTCGAGTCCCGGGTGAGCGAGCTGATGGACGCGGGTATCTCGGGCGCCGATCTCGTCATCGCCGCCGTGGGCGCCGGGCTGCAGCCGTTCACCCGCTACGAGAGGGTGGATCTGCAAAGCGGCGAGGAGCTGCCGTCCGAGAAGTTCCTCGACGAGGTCCAGCGCGAGGTGCTGGAGTGCATCCTGGCCGCGGTCTTCTCCTTGGAGCGCGAGGGAGTGGGACAGGTGGACAAGGCGAGCCGTTTCTACGTGCTCGGACGCTACCAGTACGGCGGCGCCCAGGTGGACTTCGGCGAGATGAACGTGCTCGCCCAGGGGCTCGGCATCGAGCTGTCCGGCGCGGGAGGCGTCACCGTTGGCAATCTCAAAATGGTAGAAGGAAAGAAATCCAAGGTACGCCTGCTCGACTACTCGGAGCGCGGGATGAATCCCGAGCTCGGAATCGGCACGGAAGGATCCCCGGCGCCGCTCGTCGACGTGCTCCACCGGCTGTTGTGGCTCGTGGAGAACGACCGCAGCAAGGTGCCGGGCTTCATCGACGAGGCCAAGGTCGGCTCGGGCAGGCTGCGGCTGCTGGCCAACGCCCTCAAGGGCAAGGCCCTGTCCGGGCCGGGCGACGAGATCCGCACCGACGAGCAAAAGGCGATAGATCGCCTCCTCGCTCAATGGAAACGCGTGGTCGAGGCCGGCGCCCTGCCGCTGTTCGAGGGGGAGTAGAAAACATGGAAAGAAAAAGAAAAGGCAATGCCCGACCGAAGTCGAACAAAGCCTCCATTGAACAATATGGAGGCGAAAAGGGGCGCAGTCAAGCGCCCGGTCTCGTTGCGTGTATCGGAGGGTGGTGACCGATGAGCAAGACCCACGAACTCAAGCCCTGGACCAAGGTGGCCGTCCCCCACGACGACATCCTCCTCGGCGACTTCGACCTGTCGAGCTACGCGGCCAACCTGGGTCAGGCGGACGTGCTCGCCGAGCGTTGCCCTGCTGTCTACAAGGACCCGGTCGCGTTCTTCCGCGCGACCTACCGAACATCGGCCCTCGACGACCTGCTCGGCGGCGTGGCCGACGTGCTCGGCGGCGGCGCCGGGAACCGCGTGCTTCAGCTCCGGACACCCTTCGGCGGCGGAAAGACTCACACTCTGATCGCGCTGCTCCACCTGTTCCGCAACCGTGACGCACTCGACCGTGAGAATCTCGTTCCGGACTTCGGAAACCCTGGCCAGACCCGCGTCGTGCCGCTTCCGTTCTTGGATTTCGACGCGGCCGAAGGTCGCGAGGTCGACGGGCTGCGCATTCGCACGGCCTGGGGAGAGATGGCCTACCGGCTCGGCGGCCCGAAAGCGTTCGCGCTGGTCAAGGAGGCCGATTCCAGGCGGGTGAATCCGGGCGGAGAGGTTCTGCGCAAGCTGCTCGACGGCGAGCCGACGCTGCTCCTGCTCGACGAGGTTCTGACCTACGTGGAGGCGGCGCTCGGGATCGCCGTGGGAGATACGACCCTGGGCAGGCAGACCATGCTCTTCCTCCAGTACCTCACCGAGGTCGTGCGCGGGCTTCCGAAAGCTGCGATGGTCTACTCGCTCCAGCAGAGCGTGCGCGAGGCGATGGGAGACGAGGGACTGCTGGACATGCTCGACAGCCTCGTCAGCCGCGTGGACGCCAAGCGCGAGCCGGTCACTGGCGACGAGGTGCTCAAGGTGGTGCAGCGCAGACTGTTCAAGGACCTGGGCGACGAGGAGGTCCATCGAGCTGTTGCCGACGAGTACGCGAGCCGGCTCGAAAGCTATCTGCGCCAGGGCGCGCACACGGACGGTGAGAAGCGCGCCGCGGCAGATCAGGCCGGTCACCTGCGCCGGCGTATCCTCGACGCCTACCCGTTCCACCCGGAGCTGCTCGACCTGATGTACCACCGCTGGGGTTCGCTGCCGACGTACCAGCGGACGCGCGGCGCCCTCCAGTTCCTGGCCACGGTGATCGGCGCCCAGTGGAAGCAGGGCGACGGCGTGGGCGCGCTGATCGGCCCGGGAGATGTTCCGATCACCGACCCGCACGTGCGCAACACGTTTTTCAGCCAGGTGGGTGAGCGCGAGGCGCTCAAGTCGGTGCTCGACTCCGACCTCGTCGGCACGGCCGCCCGCTGCCGCAGGGTGGACGACGCCATCGCCGCCGACGCTCCGGGCTACCAGGTGTACCGGCCCGGCACGAGGCTCACGCGGGCGCTGGCGCTCTACTCGTTCGGCGCCAAGCCCGGCGAGGATCGCGGCGTGATCAAGAGCGATCTGCTCCGGGCGGTGCAGGCGCCGGGTCTTCCCGGAGACGTGCTGGAGGTGGCCCTCCAGGGGCTGAGCGACACGCTGCTCTACATCCACAGCACCGGACGCCGGTACCGCTTCGAGAAGAAGCCGAACCTCAACAAGCTCGTGGACGACGAGGCCAAGAAGTTCGAACAGAACGAGGTGCTCACACACGTCCGCGACGAGTTCAAGAAGACGCTCGGGTCGCGCACGGGCTTCGCCGTCTGGCCCAACGACAGCGCGGCTTTGCTCGACAAGAAGCCGCAGCTTCAGATAGCGTTTCTCGGTCCCGAGCACGCCCTGGGCACACCCGAGGAGATGGTCAAGCTCGCCCGCGGCTGGACCGAGCGGTGCGGCCAGAACAAGCGCGGCTACAAGAACGCAGTGGCCTTCGCATTCCCGGCCGCGGAGGCGCTCAACACGGTCAGGAAGGCCGCTCGCAGGCTCATGGCGGTCGGCTCGTTGCTGGAGGACAAGAAGCGCCACGGTTTCTCCGAGGACGACGTGGAGGACCTCCGGGGTCGGCGCAAGCGCGCCTCGGTGGACTTCGAGGCCGGGCTGCGTCAGCTCTACCCGACCGTGCTCCTCCCCGTGGCCGCGCCGCCGTCGGAGCAGGACCCGATCCGCATGGAGCGGTTCGAGATCCAGGGTTATCAGGCGGCAGGCGCGGGGCTCGTAGAGAACGTGCTGCGGGTTTTGGAGAACTGGGTGTTCGACCGCGTGGTGCCGACCAAGCTGGCCGCGTGCGTCCACCTGGGCGAGGGAGACGCTCTCTCCCCGAGTCATTGGATAGACGGCCCCAAGCTCGTCGAGGAGTTCTTCAGCTCGGTGCAGTACCCGAAGCTGAGAGATCTGGCAGCGCTCAAGCGGACGGTTGCAGAGGGCGTGGCCAAGGGGCAGCTCGGCTACGTGATGGGCGCTGCCCCGGGAGAGAAGAAGCTGGATCTTCGAACCCCGGATTCGTTGAGCTTCAAGCGGACAATCCCGCTCGAAGACGTAGATTTGACAGAGGGAAGCTTCGTGATCTCACCGGTCCTGGCTCGAGCCCTGGTGGCCGAGCTGTACGCGAAGAGCCTGGAAGGCGATGAACCAGGAACCGTAGAGACGGACGACGACGAAGCGAGAGATCCGGGCACGGCCGGAGGGACCGGAGAGGGAGGCTCGACCGGAGACGAGGAGCGGGGAACGCAGCCCCCGTGGCCTCCAGAACCTCCCCGTGAGGTAGAGAAAGAGGTCCGTCTACAGTTCAGGGCCAACTCCGCAAAGCAGCTCTACGCGGCGTACAACGCCCTCCAGGTGCTCTCGGAGTGGGCCGACGAGTCGTTCGTCGCCCAGGTCCAGATCCACGCGGTCGGCAAGGAGCCGATCGACCGCAACCAGTACGAGACCTCGGTCCTCATGTCCCTGGAGGAGGAGGACATCGACGTGGCCGAGATTTCCGATGGGGAGGACTGCTGAAATCATCTCAATAGCAAAACAGAGCATCAACATTGGAGGTATGATATGAAAAACTCGATAGCAGCAACGACGTCGGTGCTCGTTCTCCTCCTCGCCGGTTGCGGAGGCACCGAGGCCACGTCTCTTCACTCTCGTCAGACGAGCGTTACTCTGGCAGACAGGAACTACGAGTTCGTGATGCACGGAGTGACAGGCGAGGCTTGCCGATCGGTCTTTCTCGGATTCGGTGTCGACGACACCTCGTACGCCAGTGCGATCGAAAAGATACACAAGCAGGTGCCGAGCAGGTACGGCCAGGAGTACCAGCTGGTAAACGTCGTGGAGGACACGACCTTCGAGTTCTATCTCTTCGTTTGGAAGAATTGCACCGTGCTGTCGGCGGATGTCTTGGTGCTGAAGGAAGCGGTGCCGCCCATGGGAGTGCAGTCCCGACCCCGCGGTGAAGCACCGAAAGCACCGGCATCTTCGGAAGCAGCCGCAGATTTACCGGTTGGTGTCGAGAAGAAGAGGGAGCAGGAGCAGGAGGAGAAGGCTACCGGTGGGAATCCTTATTCGAGATAGTTGGATTTGTTGAAGACAGGAATACAGCTAGGCTAGAACGGATCTTCCCCTGTGAAAAGGGCGCGGTTATGTGTGTAACCACCAGTGATTA
>CAZHCG010000163.1:0-10554 GCA_964530995.1 uncultured Myxococcales bacterium | reverse complement strand
TAATCACTGGTGGTTACACACATAACCGCGCCCTTTTCACAGGGGAAGATCCGCTTCAACCTCCCTTTTCGGGTGATCTTGGCTTCAAATCGCGTGCCAGCCGTGGCCCTCGACGATAAATTTATACTTTTTGGTAATTATATCAAAGTCTTCTCGTCTCCGAAAAGCGATCGGAGCCCGGCGACGCGTGCCGGTGCGGCCGCGCGATCTGCAAAATCCGCAGCCGTCGAGTGCGAGATCCGCATCAGCTCCAGCCGCTCAGCACCGGGTCGTTTGACGAAACGACAAAGTCCTTGAAGTCGTCCGGTAGTCGCTTCGGTTCCATCGCGATCAAAGCACGGATTCCAGCCGGCGGGCGAGGATGTCCTCTCCGCGTACCATTCTCGGCTCGATTCGCAGCGCTCTGAGCGGCAGCCCGGTCTCGAGGCGAATCAGTCGCGGCAGGTCCTTCTCGGTGGTCAGCAGCAGCGTTGCTTCGGCGGCGCGGGCCTCGGCCTCGACGCGCTCGAGCTCGAAGCGGCGAAAGCGGTGGTGATCGGGAAAAGCGCTGTGCCCCGCCACCACCAACCCCGCCCGGCGGGCGCTGGCGACGAAGCGCTCCGGCCTCGCGATTCCGCTCAGCAGCCAGGCGCTCGCCTCGGCGTGCCCGGCCAGCGGCTCGGCGCGCCAGCTGCGATCGATCAAGGCGCTCGGCTCCGGGTCGAACAGGACCGGAGGCGCGCCGTCCAGCCCCTCCCAGTCGGTCGACGAGCCGGCGAGCAGATCCGCGCGCCCGGTCGCTTCCCAGGGCTCGCGCGGCAAGGCGTCTGGCCGGAGGTCCAGGCCCGGGCTCCTGTCCGAGGGCCGCACCAGCAACACGTCCAGCTCGCGGTGGATGCGCCGGTGCTGAAACCCGTCGTCCAGCACCGCGACCCGCGATCCGGCTGCCGCCTCGGCGCGAACCGCCGCCACGCGATCGGCGCCGACGCGCACGCGCGCTCCGGGCAGCCGGCCGGCGGCCAGGAAGGCCTCGTCGCCCGCCTCCTCCGGTCCCAGCAGCCTACCCTCGCCCGCCGAGACGAGCCCGCCGCGTCGCTCCAGCCGTCCGCCGTAGCCGCGCAGCAGCAGCGAGGTGGGCACGCCCCGCGCGGTCAGCCCGGCGGCGAGGTGGATGGAAAACGGCGTCTTGCCGCCGCCTCCGGCCGAGAGGTTTCCGACCGAGACGACCGATATCCCGGCCACGCGACGCACCGGAAGCAGGCTGCGGTCGTAGGCCGAGCCGCGGGCGCGTCCCGCCGCCCGGTACAGCCCGAACAGCGCTGTGAGCAGGCGCGTCAATCCGCGGTCGGAGCGCAGACCTCGAAGACGGTCAGCATCACTCGTTGCTCGGTGTCGTCGCCGGCGATCCAGGTGGCCGCGATTCCGCCCCCGGGCACGCCTGCGAGGCACGGTTCCGAAATGAATCCGGTAGCGTCGGCGGTGGCGAGCCTGCCGGCCTGCTGGGCGCCGCTCTGGCTCAGGTCGTCCTCGAAGCGCCGCAGATCGAGCGCCACCGCGGTTCCCACGTCGGCCAGGTAGGCGACGCCCCACAGGCCGTCCCCGCGCGCCGCCGCCGGGGACAGCTCGTCGATCGAGGCCGAGTCGGCGAGCGGCAGGATTCCGGCGCCCGCCTCTCCCAGCACGTCGTAGTTGGAGCCGCTCTCCTCGACGAAGACGGCCAGCCTCCCGCCCGAGCCGTCGGCCGCCAGCGCGGGCGAGGTCGAGGCGTCGGCCGCGCTCGCGTCCGCCTCGGAGAGGAGCAGCGGAAAACCGGTCTGGTCCCAGACGTCCGCGACCAGCCGCACTCTCGATTCGAAGACCTCCGGATCTCCGTCCGAGCCCGGGTCCTCGCGCGAGTAGAGCAGCGCGTAGTCGTCGGCCGCGCGCACGGCCAGGTCGAATCCGTCGACCGCTCCCTGGCGGCGGTCGATCTCCACCGCGGGCTGGGGGTGGAGGTGCATCTCGGCGAGCTGGATCTCCACCGCCTCGGCGCCGTCCGGGTAGGTCGCGATCCAGCCGGCGAGCCAGCCCGAGCCGGCTGCGTCCCAGGCGACCCGCGGGGCGCGCAGCCCGGTCGCGTCGCCGGTCTCCAGCAGCAGCGCCTCCTCTGAGAAGTCGACCTGGGCGCCGTCGGCGCTCAGCCCGACCAGGCCCACGCCGAGGTCGACAGTGCCCTGGCGGATCACCCACGCCAGCGCGAAGCGGTGGGTCTCGCCGTCCACCTGCAGCTGGGGATCACCCGCGGTCAGATCCGGCGACAGAGCCACGCTGTCGGCTCCGCCTAGAGCCCCGACGTCGGTCGGCTCGGTGATCGGCGTTCCCTGGGCGTCGACCAAGCGCACGTAGGCGCTGCCGTCGCTCTCGTCCCCGGTCTGCCAGGCGACCGCCAGGATCGATTCGCCGACGGCGAGCGCGGGGCCGAGGGCCGAGGCGCCGGAGTAGACCTCGATCGGTCCGAACGAGGCGGCCAGGTCGGTGAGGCCGTCGCAGTCGTCGTCGGCGGCGTTGCACAGCTCGTCCGCCCCCGGGTGCACCTCGGGATCGTCGTCGTCGCAGTCGTCGCCGGGCACCGGGGTGTCGCAGTCCGCGTCCAGGTAGCTATCACCGTCGTCGTCGGCGCCCTCGACCAGCTGCTCCACGCAGTCGCCGCTGGCCGGATCGCAGAGCGCCTCGTGGCAGGGCTGCTCGCTGGGCTCGCAGTGCTTCTCGGTGCCGTCCTGGCAACCGAGCTGCGGGTGGCAGTACTCCTCGATGATGCAGGGGTTGTCGCTCTCGCAGACCGAGTCGTCCGGCTCGTTCTCGCACTCGCCCAGCACGCAGCGATCCACGGTGCAGTCGACGTCGTCGTTGCAGTCCGAGTCGACCTTGCACTCCTTGCCGGTCGGCACGCAGCCCTCCTCGGCGTCGCACATCTCGAGGTAGTCGCACAGGTCGTTGTCCGGGATGTTGAGGCAGGTTCCGTCCTGCTCGCAGGTGTCGATCGTGCAATCGACGCCGTCGTCGCAGTCGGCGTCGCTCTCGCATTCCGGCTCGACGCCGCCGCCGCTCCCCTCGCCCTCGGAGAGGGAGTCCAGGTCCAGGGCCAGCGAGCAGCCGGCCAGGGCGAGACAGCCCAGCATCGTCCCGGGCAATCGCATCAGAACCTCCCTTGCAGCAGCGCGCCCGCGCCTCCCTCTGCCGGGGCGGGCGAGATCGCGATCCGCGCTTCGCCCTCGGACTCGCCGTCGCCGGCCAGGATCCACCAGATCGTTCCGGCGGCGACCGCGGCCGCTCCGATCCCGAGCTGCACGTCGGCGGCGAGCGCGATGCTCCTCACGCGGGAGACCTTCGCCTCCGAGCAGCCCGGCGAGCATCCGACGTCCAGGTCGTGGTACTTCTTGTAGGCCGCGATCGCGGTCAGCGCGCCGCTGGCGAGCACCAGGCCGCCGGCCCCGATCACCACGCCGGGCCAGAAGATCTCTTCCGCCTCCTTTTCGGCGGCGGGCTCCAGGTCGATCAGCTCCCGGTCCTCGCGCTGGGTCGCGGGCTCCTCCTCCGGCGGGGGCTCTTCTTCGACCGGGCCCAGCTTCTCCAGGCGCGCGCGGACCTGCTCGGCGTCCTCGGCGTCCGGCTTCTCCTCGAGGTAGCGCCGGTAGTGGGCCGCGGCGCGCCCGGCGTCGCCGAGGCGCTCGTGGCAGACCGCCAGGTTGTAGAGCAGATCGGCGCGCCCTGACATCTCGTAGGCCTCGCTGAAGCCTTGCAGCGCCTCCCGGTAGCGCCCGGCCGCGAAGTGCTCCTCGGCCGCGGCGTAGGCCTCCCGCGCGCGGGCCTCGTCATCGCCGGCCGACTCCTCCCCGGCAGCCCGCGCCTCCGGGCCGTCCTTCTCCCCGGCGGAGGAATCCTCCGTCTCCTCGGCCGCGAGCCCGGGCGCGGCCAGCGCCAGCGCCAGCAAAAACGAGATCGACCGGCCGTTGAAAAAAATGGACATCGGCGGCAACCCCCCTCGCGGGCGTCAGGAGATCTCTTCGAGAAAGCTCTTGATCGCCTCCTCGTTGTTATCGTCGATTTCCTTGAAGCGCATTCCGGCCGAGTAGCCCTCGTCCTCGCGCTCGGCGCACCAGACCACCTGCGCCTGCAGGTTGAGCGGCTCGGCGTCGGGATCCTCGATGCCGTCGGTGACCAGGAACAGCGACACGCCGATCGTGGCCTCCTCGTCGAGCGGCTCGGAGAGGTCGAGGCTGACTCCGCTCTCGCTCAGGTTGTTGGTGCTGGCGGGCAGCACTGAAGCGGCCGTGTACACCTCGGCCGAGATATCGACATCGTACCTTCGAGCCCGTCTCTTCTCCACGACGACCATCGCCGTTCACCTCTCCGTCGCGCGCTCATCGGGGCGCATCCTCTTCGAGCCTGCTGGACAGCAGACCACCTGTCAAGGCGTCGATCATCGCGGTCAGCTCCCTGATCCGCAGCCTCCGCTCCAGCGCGGCGGCGGGATCGGGCGCCGGATCGAGCAGCTCGGCGGCCTGCAGCTTGCGGCGCTCGAAGTAGTAGCCGACCAGCACGGTCAGCAGCTCTTCGCGGCGCTCGGCCCGGTCGGCCAGGGCGTTGTAGACCCGCACCTGGTCCGAGTTGAAGACCAGCTCGTTGAGGTTCCACTGCGCAGTGACCTGGAAGCCGAGATCGCGGTCGGTGTCGGCTCCCCAGCGATCCGGCTTGTCCTGGTAGCGGTCCAGCGACTCGTCGCGCTCCATGTCGTGATCCGCTTTCAGCTTGACCACGGGCAGAATCGCCGACCAGCGCGTGGACGTCATCCAGGACTCGGCGCCGCCGCGGTCGGCGTCCGCCCGCCGCAGGGCCGCGCGCTGCAGCTCGGCCAGCGACGGCTCGCGATCCAGCCGTTCCAGGACCCGATCCACCCGGCGGCGGGCATCATCCCTCGGCTCGTCCCGCTCCTTCGTCGGCTCCAAGGGGGGCTCGGCCTTCTCTTCCGGCGAGGCCGTCCGCTCTTGGGTTTTCCTTTCTTCACGGGCGTTTTCGCCGTCGTCCTCGCCGTCGTTCGCCCCGGCTCCCGGACCGGCCGCCAGCGCGGCCAGCAGCGCGGCCATACCCGCGATTCTCTCGATTCTCATTTTTCCTCCTCCTCCTTCGCCGCGCTCAGGATGCGCAGCGTCTCGGCGAGCCGTCTCGTCTCCAGGGTCCACTCGGCTATCTCGGCGGCGTCGTTCGCCTCCCGGCAGCGTCCCAGCGCCCGTCCCAGCGCTCGCTCGATCCGGCCCGCGCGCCCGCGGCGGGCCAGCACGGCGTCGGCGAAGCGCCGATTCTCTCGCGCGCAGTCGGCCGGCGGGATCGGGTCCAGATTCCAGCTCAGGCGGATCGAGACGTACGCCCAGCTGCGCAGGCCCGCCTCCTCCTCTTCCTCCGGCAGGCTTCGCCAGCGGACGCTGCCCTTTCCGAAGCCGGCGTCGAGGCGCAGCCTCGGCAGGGGATCCAGCGGCGACCTGCGGCACGGCGGCAGGCCGGGATCGAGCTCCCAGCGGACGGCCCCCGCGCCGATCGCCGGCGCCGGCCGGAGCGAGGCCGCCGCTTTCGGAGAGGCCGGCCCGCGCGGTCCGCTCTCGGTCCCGAACCACCAGCGACCGGAGCCGTCCACTGCGTAGGCCCGGTCCAGGGCGCGGCGCCAGCCGGAGCCCGTCTTCTCCCACCAGACTCTTCGGCGATCGCGAGCCCGCAGCCTCCCCTCCCGCCCGGCGACCAGCCGGATCGTGCCCGCGGGAACCCGTCCGATCGGGACCGCAGAGCCCGAGGCGAGCACGCGGACCAGGCCGCGCCGCCGGGCCGCGATCCAGACGCCCTTCTCGCCCGCCGGCGCGACCGCCTCCGCAGGGCCGAAGCGCCGCAGCTCCACCTCCAGCGTCGCCGGATCCGCGATCCAGAGCCCCTTGCCGCTCGGCACCGCGATCTCGCCGCCCGGACCGCGCACCGGCGCGCCCCTCGAAAAGACCGTCCACTCTCGCCGCGAGCCTCCGCTTTCGAGCAGGCGCACCCGATCGCGCTCGACCAGCCACAGGCCTCCTTCGCGGTCGAACAGCAGTCCCCGCGGCCGCTCGGCGAAGATGCGGCGGCGCACGCCGGGCCCCGGACCGCCGATGATCACCTCGTCGCCGCGCGCCAGCGCCCAGCTTCCCTCGTCGTCGACGGCCGGCAGCGGCTCGCTCGCCTCCTGCCCGGCCTCGCCGGGAGACGGGAAGGTTCTCGCGCCCGGCGCGGAGCCGGCGGATTCCTCCTCGACTTCGAGCTCTTCCGCCGCGGGGATCAGCGCCCGGTCGGGACCCTCGAAGGCAAAGGCGGTCTTACCGGCGCTGCTTCCGCCGTCCGCCGCCGTGCTCACGGTCAGCACGCGGCTCCAGCTGCGACCGCCGTTTCGGGTGACCCACAGGGCGCGACCCACGACCGCGATCGCCGTCTCGGCGTCGCCCGGAGCGCAGGCCACGGCCCGGGTCGGTCCCACCGGTCCGGCGGCCGCGCTCGGGGGCGAGGCGGCGGCGGCCAGGGCGACGAAAACGCTGGTCCAAAACGGGCGCACACAGTGATATCGGACGCCGGGCCCGATCGGTTGCGAAAAAAGACGCCCCGCGTAGTCTCGGAGGCTGTCGAGAAGGCGGCGATGCTCTAAGATGACCGTGAATGAAGACCAGCGGCGACCCTCGGTACGGCCTTCGGTCAGGGGGCGCAGGGCGGTGCGGGAGGTGATCGACCTCCAGCGCCGCATCTTCGAGAGGCAGCGCGAGCTGATCGAGTCCAGCGAGGCTCACCAGACGCCCGGGTTCGCCGAGTACCGGAGGGAGTACTGCGAGGCGGTCTCGGACTACGAAGAGGAGTCGGGTTTCGGCGCCCTGTGCGATGCCATCTCGCGGGCGCGGGTCGCGTTCGTAGCCGACTACCACACGCTGCGGCTGGCCCAGAAGACCTTCGCCAAGATCATCCACGGAGTGATGCACCAGGTCGACAGCCTCTGCCTGGCGCTGGAGTTCGTCGGCGCCGAGGAGCAGCTCCACCTGGATCGTTTTCTGCGCGGCGAGATAGCGGAGCGGACCTTTCTGCGCCTGATCCGCTACCGCGAGAACTGGCCCTACGACATCTGGCCGAACTTCGCGCCGATCTTCGAGCTGGCCGCGGAGCAGGGCATGCCGGCGGTCGCGATCGACAGCGACTCCGAGCTGCCGCTGCCCGTGCGGGACGAGATCGCCGCGGAGCGGATCGCCGAGGCCGCCGAGGACTACCCGGACGCCGTGATCCTGGCCTACACCGGACAGATGCACGTCGCGCCGGCGCACCTGCCGGCCGCGGTGGAGCGAGAGTTCGTCGCCCGCGGAATGAAGGCGCCGCGGCGCGTGGTGGTCTACCAGAACGCCGAGGAGATCTACTGGCAGCTGGCCGCGGAGGGGCGCGAGGAGGTCGAGGTGGTGCGCGTCGGGCCGGACGCCTACTGTGTCAACAACACTCCGCCGCTGGTCCAGCAGCTCTCCTACCTGCACTGGATCCACTACGACGAGGAGCTGATCGAGTACACCGAGCTGGAGAGCACGGTCCGCTCGCTGATCCGCGACCTGATCCGCTACTTCGGATTCGAGCAGGTGCGCGCCGCGAGGGAGGTGCGGGTGATGATGGTCGCCGACCTGGACCTGATGGACGTGCTCGAGGACAGCGACTTCGACGAGGTCGAGAAGCGGGACTTCATCCGGCAGGTCGAGGCCGAACAGAGCGCCTACCTTCCGGAGCTGAACACGATCTACCTGGCGACCCTCTCGGTCAACCACGCCGCCGAGGAGGCCGCCCACTTCGTCAAGCAGCAGCTCTCGAGGGGGCGTCAGCCCTCCGAGCCGGCGGATCTCTTCTACTACATCGCGCTCAACGAGGCCTGCGCGTTCTTCGGCTCCAAGCTGATCAACCCCAAGCGCAAGGCCGATCACCAGGGCCGGCTGCGCTCGACCGTGGCGCGGGCCCGCAAGCGCGGAGAGTGGGCCGCGGAGGAGCGAGCGGCGCGCTTCGCGCTGGGCCACATGTACTGGGAGCGTCGCCGGCACGCGACGGAGGAGGGCCCGGGGCACGGCGAGGACCTGGTCGACAGGGAGGTGTTCAACGCCGCGGCCCACCTGCTGGGCTACGCGCTGGGCGATCGCATGTTCTACGCGCTGACCGTCGGCCTGATCTCCAAGTCGCAAATACGCGATCTGTTCCTCGACCCGCTAGACGAGCCGGGTCGCGCGTCCGAGGTCTACCTGGACCTCTCCGACAGGCTCGAGAAGGTGCGAATTCCCCGCCGGATCTGACCGCCGCGGCGTCCGGGAAAAATTTCGGAAGACCCCCTTGTCCGCGCGAGCCGAGCGCATATAATCCACGCCTCGCTCGCGACAGAGCGAGCCGAGCGAGGGGCCGTAGCTCAACTGGGAGAGCGCCGCGTTCGCAACGCGGAGGTCGTGGGTTCAAGTCCCATCGGCTCCACCACTCCTCAGACTCTTGGGACTTTAGACCTCGTGCTCAGAGCGTTCCGTGGCTCTGCGGTGCAAGTCCCACTGCACCACTGCTTGGCGGTAGGGTGTTCGCTCCCGCTCAGGGTTGCGCAGCGATCCAATCACCCGGCTCCAAGTGTGGGTAGCCGGCAGCGCCTCGCGCCAGTCGACGCCGACCTGCCAGGAGCCCGCCTCGTCGATGAAGAAGACCACGCTGTCCGCTACAGCCTCGAGCTAGGCGATGACACGAATTGAAACCCAGCACCGTCCCAAGCAAGTCGAATGGGCCACGCCGGCCGAGACCGACGTGTAGATTTTCTTGATGATTCCCACCTCGGCTACGCGATCGAAGGGAAGCGAGTCCGGACCCGAGCCGATTGAAGGGGCGTCGGATCGATCGGCGCGATCACTGGTCGGCGCAGCACCGGAAGCCCGTGGAGTAGTCCCAGTGGGCCGTGTCGTGCGCCGTCGTCGCGTAGAGGCAGCCGGGGCCGTTGATCGACGTGTCGGCGTAGAAGCCGCCGCGGAAGGTGCCGGCGGGATCGGCCGTCCACTCGTGCAGGTTCCCCATCATGTCGAAGGCGCCCTCGGCGGTGACGCACCCCGGGTGCTGGCCGGTGGCGTGGAGGGAGTCCGGGATCTGGTCGATGCACGGGTTGCCGAGCTCCGACCAGATCCAGGCGTCGCTGGTGCCGAAGTACTCGACGGCCGGGTGGCTGTCCCGCGCGTCGTTGCACACCCCCGGCTCGAGCGCGTCGCCGTACGGGTAGGTCAGCTCGTCCGGCCCGCGGCAGGCCCGCAGCCACCGCTCGTCGGTGCACAGCGCCTTGCCCGCCTCGGCGCAGGCGTCGGCCGCCTGGTCGCCGTTGATGTAGGCCTGGGGCACGGCCCCGGCCAGGGACACGGCCCGCACCCGCTCGCTCCCCGGGTTGTGGAACGGCGACCACGACGAGATCGGCTCGCCGTCGTCGTCGAGCAGGAGGAGCGACGCCTCGTAGGCGTCGATGCAGAAGTCGGCCACGACGATCATCCCGGCCGGGCAGGCGGGATCGAGCTGCGCCTCGGCGAGCCCGTCGTTCGGCGTGGGCGCGGCCGCCTCGTCGCACGCGGCCAGCGGATCGGTGCAGCACTGGATCTCGGCCGGCCCGGGGCACAGCCCGGCGGTCGAGACCCATCCCGCCGGGCAGTCGGCCACGTCGACGCACAGGCCGGGGGAGCCCGAGACGCTGCACGACACACCCCCGGCGACGCAGCACTGCTCGCTCGGCGGCCCGTCGCACAGGGCCATGAACGACGCGCCAACGCCCTCGCAGCTCACGGCGTCGACGCACTCCCCGCCGACCCCGGCCACCTCGCAGGCCTCGGAGGCGGTCCCGGTCTCGCTGTCGCTTCCCGTGTCGCTGTCCGTGTCGATGTCGGTGTCCGTGTCCGTGTCCGCGTCCGTGTCCGCGTCCGTGTCCGCGTCCGCGTCCGCGTCGCTGTCGCTGTCCGCGTCGGCGGAGCCGCTCTCCGTCGCGGTATCCGAGTCCGCCGATTCCGTGTCGCTGTCGAGTGTGTCCGACGTGTCCGACGAAGCCCCTCCGTCGCCTCCGCCGTCACACCCTGCTCCGCAGAGCAAGAACGAAAGAAGCAGCGGCGATAGGCCGCACAAACGATTTTCCCCGCCCCGAGGTGAGATAGGATGCCCCTTCTCCGACAGTCCGTTCATGACCCGAAAGCCTATTCAGACGGCGAAAGAGTGTCAACAGCCTCGCCGGGCTCGGATGCGGGCCTGCCGTACGCGACGACGCGCTTGCGCCACTTGGCGTTGGGCCCCAGCACGCCGTGGTAGATCACGAGTTTCACCTGCGGCCGCGGGATGATCGCCGCCAGTTTTTCGAGCAGCTCCAGCGGGTCGAGCACGAGGTGCGTGGTGCCGTCGTTCCACGGCCAGCGCAGGGTTCTCCTCGACCAGCGGCTCCTCTCAGCCTGCGGAAGCCGAGGACGATGTGTACGACCAGCAAGACGACCACCGAGGCGCGGCCGAAGATCCGAGTCTCCCCCAGGT
>CAZHCG010000162.1:0-10693 GCA_964530995.1 uncultured Myxococcales bacterium | reverse complement strand
ACGGACACCGACACCGACACCGACACCGATACGGACACCGACACCGACACCGATACCGATACGGACACGGATACCGACACCGTGGGTTTCTGCGGCGACGGCTTCTGCGACACTCTGGACGGCGAGACCTGCGACAGCTGTCCGGACGACTGTGGAGACTGCCCCTCCTCGTCATGCCCCGATGCGGAATGCCAGTCGTACGAGACCTGCGAGAGCTGCCCGGACGACTGTGGAGACTGCCCGTGCGGCGACAGCTACTGCGACGTCTGGACGATGGGCGAGAGCTGCAATACCTGTCCGGAAGACTGCGGCGAGTGCCCCTCCTGCCCGAACGGCAGCTGCGAGCCCGAGGGCGGCGAGAACTGCGACAACTGCCCGGACGACTGCGGATCCTGCCCCAGCTGCGGAAACGACTCGTGCGAAATCGGCGAGGACTGCGCGCTGTGCCCCGACGACTGCGGAAGCTGCTACTGCGGGGACGGCGCCTGCACCGCGGCGGTTGGAGAGGACTGCACGACCTGTCACATCGATTGCGGTCACTGCCCGGCCTTCTGCGGCAACGGAACCTGCGATCTGGGCGAGGGCTGCCAGAGCTGTCCGGCCGATTGCGGCGAGTGCCCTCCGGTCTGCGGCGACTTCGTCTGCGAGCTGCCCGAGACCTGCACGACCTGCGTGGCCGACTGCGGCGAATGCGTCGGAGACCCCTGCGGCGACGGCTTCTGCGATCCGGCGAGCGAGAGCTGCGACAGTTGCGAGGCGGATTGCGGTGTCTGTCCCTGCGGAGATGGAGTCTGCGCCGGCTACGAGTCGTGCGCCGGCTGCGAGGCTGACTGCGGTGCTTGTCCCGGAGCCTGCGGCAACGACGTCTGCAATTCTCCCGGCGAGGATTGCCAGAGCTGCCCGGTCGACTGCGGAGATTGCGAGGTGACCTGCGGCGACGACGTCTGCGACTGGGGAGAGACCTGCCTCAACTGCCCCGAAGACTGCGGGTTGTGCGATTCGTGCGGCGACATGGTCTGCGAGAGCGACGACGGTGAGAACTGCCAGACCTGCCCGTCAGACTGCGGCCAGTGCCCGGAGATGATCGCCTGCGGCGACGGCGCCTGCAACGGCAACGAGGACTGCAGCACCTGCGCCGAGGACTGCGGCCAGTGCGATGACTCCTGCGGAGACGGGATCTGCTCCACCGAGGAGAGCTGCGACAGCTGCCCGTCGGACTGCGGCTCGTGCACGGCGGTCTGCGGCGACGGGTTCTGCGATCCCTGGTGGGAGTGGTGCGGCAACTGCCCGTCGGACTGCGGCATGTGCCCGCCGGTCTGCGGCAACGAATACTGCGAGTCGTACGCGGGCGAGAGCTGCGTGACCTGCGCCCAGGACTGCGGCACCTGCCCGCCCAGCTGCGGCGACGGCACCTGCGACGCACCCGGCGAGACCTGCGACAACTGCCCGGTGGACTGCGGCACCTGCCCCAACCAGGGTTGAGCTAGAGCCTCACCTCGAAGAACGCCACCGAGCGTGCCAGCGTCTCTCTGAGGCGATTGCGCAGCCGCTTTTCGTAGACGCGGCGGTCGGCCTCGACTCCGACCGCGTCGATGCCCGCGGCCAGGCCGAGGTAGACCGCGCGCGGCAGGTGGAAGCGTTGAGTGCAGATCACCGCGCCGCGCACGTCGAAGACGCTCCGGGCGCGTCGCATGGTCTCGATCGTGCGCAGCCCGGCGTGGTCGAGGAGCACGTCGCGAGCGGGAACGTCGCGCCGCTCGAGCCAGCGGGACATCGCCCCGACCTCGTCGTAGCTCGGTGTACCGTGGTCTCCCGAGGCGAGGATCTTCTCGACCTTGCCTCTGCGATAGAGATCCAGCGCGGCCTGGAGCCGATCGGCGAGGGTCGCGCTGGGAGCTCCGTCCCGGTGGATTCGGCAGCCGGGCACGATCGCCACCGGGCGGGGCGGAACCCGTTTCGCGTCGGCGAAGAGGCGATCCCTGGTGCGGCGATCGATAGCCACGCCGGGCAAGAGCGCCAGACCCGAAGCGAAAGCGGCGATTCCCATGGCGCCGGCGGTCAGCAGCCGGCGTCTGCCGGTCTTATCGAGCTTTAGAATCGACATCTTCGGGCTCTCGGAGGACAACGCGCTCTAACGAAACGCGATTCCCGTCGGGAAAATCCCTGCGGAGAACGGCGGTCAGCTCAGCTCGATGAGCAGCTGCAGATCGCGTTGTCGGTGCCGAGCTGATCGCAGCTGACATTGTAGGTCACGCCGCTGTTGGACCACTCGGCTTCGCACGAACCGGGACCAACGCCGTAGGAAGCGCCGCCTTCGGCTGTGGGAAAACCGCAGCAGTTGTTCTGTGGATCGCAGGCCACGCTCACTTCCGAGCTGGTGGGGACGCAGGCGGACACGTCCTCGTCGTATGTGTCTGTGCCTGTGCCTGTGTCGGTATCGATCTCCGTGTCGGAGTCGGTGTCGGTGTCGGTGTCGGAATCGGTATCTGTGTCCGTGTCCGTATCGGAATCCGAGTCGGCATCGGTGTCCGCGTCTGTGTCGGTGTCCGAGTCGGAGTCGGAGTCGGAGTCGCCGGCCCCCCCGTCATCGTCGTCGTCACCGCAGCCGAAGGCGAGCAGCGCGGCGATCAAGGAAAGACAATAGAGAAATGTCCCGATTTTCATCTCTGATCTCCTTGTTTTTGGAAACCGTCGGTCGGTTCGGTTGGATTATAGCGAATTCAGGAGGTGCAAAGCGACTTGTTTCGCTGCATCTTCTCGAGCAGCTTGCGCGCCCGATCGGCGAACGGGCTTCTCGGGTGCCGCGAGGTGATCGCGTCGACCAGGATCCGGGCGTCGGTGCAGTCGCCCAGCGCGTAGAACGCTCCGGCCATCTCGTAGAGCACCTCGGGCGTCAGCTCGCTTTTGGGATAGCGGTCGGTGAAGCGGCGCAGCGCGCCGAGCGCCTTGGCCCAGCGCTCCTGGTCGATGTACGACTTGGCGATCCGGAGCTGGACGTCGTCGGCCCGATCGCTCTTGGGGTAGCGCTTCAGGAAGACCTTGGCCAAAGAGCGCGTCTCCCCGTAGCGATCCGCCGCCGCCGAGTCCTCGATGCGCTGGAAGTGCTTCTTCTCGTCGTCCGGGACCTTTGACTCGTCGACCGGCACGTCCAGACCGGCGGCCAGCGCGAACTCCCGAACGCGACGGTTCGACTCCTCGAGGCGCGATCCGAGCTGCTCGACCTCGTGTCGCATCTCGGCCAGCGCGCCATCCAGCTCCCTCATCTTGTCCTTGGCCGACTCCATCTCGGCCCCGAAGTCGGCCGAGTTGCGCGCCAGCACGCGGGTGGCGCGGCTGATCATCGACTCGAGCTTCTCCACGTCCTCGCCCGCCCGCTCGATCATCTCGGTCAGCTCGCGGCGCTCCCTGGCCAGCTCGCTGTCGAGCTTGTCGATCCGTCTTTCGAGCTTCGCCGTCTTTTCGCGCAGCGCGTCGCCCTCGTCGCGCGTGGTCCACAAGAAGCAGGAGCCGAGCAGCGGCGCGAGCGCCAGCAGAGAAAGCAGTCGGGATGTCGCGCGGCAGGCGCTCACTCGAAGTCCACCCGGCGATCCTTGGACCATCCGGCCTCGCTGCGGCCGGTCGCCTCCTCCTCGCCCTTGGAGATCACCTTCATCCGCGAGCGCTCCAGGCCGGCCGCCTTGAGCAGCTTGGCCACCCGGCGCGCGCGCCGCTCGCCGAGCGCCATGTTGTACTCGGTGGTTCCCCGCGGATCGCAGTGGCCCTCCAGCGTGACTCGGCCGGAGCGCTCCAGCAGGCACTGGTGGTTGTTTTCCAGCACGCGCCGCATCTCGGGCGTGACCTCGGACGAATCGAACTCGAAGTAGAGGGGCTCCAACTCGCAGGCGCCTCCGCCCAGCTGGCTCTGGGCGGACTGGTCTACCTGGCAGCGGTAGTCGACGCAGGCCAGACCCGCGGGACACTCCTCGTCGGAGCGGCACTCGGCCTGACCGCAGCGACCGTCCATGCAGACCTGATCGCCCGGACAGTCGGAGGCGGACATGCACGGACCGCAGCGGTTGTTGCGGCAGACCTGACCTTCGGCGCAGTCGCTCGACTGCGTGCAGTAGTCGGGAATGCTGCGGCACGCTCCGGCGGCGCACTCCTGGCCCTCGGGGCAATCTCCGTTGTCGCGGCACTGCTGGCAGATGTTGTTCACGCAGTACTCGCCTTCGTGACAATGCGAGTCCTTCTCGCAGTTCGGGTAGTCCGGCCCGCACCCCGACGCCAGGAATACAACGGCCAGAATCGCCGTTCCTACATTGAGCCGACTGAGCATAGAGTCACCTCCCTATATCTGTGTTGAGTAAAGCGTGAGCCCGAGCGATGTCAATTTTCTGTAACCGAGAACGCTTTCGCTTTCAATGTTATTCCCGTCCGGACCGCTCGAAATCGAAAAAGGAAGACGGTCCGTGCCGGGGAATACGGCGTCTCGCCCGGGGGCTTTCTCCCGGTGGCGGGATGCCCTATGCTGCCGGTCGACGAGGTGTCTGAGTTGCGGATTCTAGCCTACGGATTCTGGCGGGTCGCGCTCATCGCGGCGGCGGTGCTGCTCGGTTGCGGCGGTCGCCCGGACGGCTCCGATCGGGACGAAACCGCTCTGGGGCTGGCTCTTTACGAGGCCGCGCGCGAGGAGAGCGACGCCGTCGTCTGGACGATTGAAGAGGACGGCGAGGTGCGCAGCGTCTGGCTGCGCGGCGACCCGAGCGGCGGCCGCGTGCTGGCCGCCCGGGAGGGATTGGTCCTGCCCGCCGCCGGGGGAGTCTGGATCTGGGAAGAGCGGCCGTTCACGCTCGAGCTGTGCGACTGCGAGCGCTGGAGCGCCGAAGAGATGCAGGGGCCGTGCCCGCCGGCGGCCGAGCCGTACCTGGGAGAGGTGCCGGTGCTGGTCGACCTGGTCTCGGGACGGCGGATCGAGATCCGGCCGCCTCCCGACGGCGAGGGGGACGAGCCGCTCCATGCCGACTACGACCTCGAGGTTCGGCCGATCGCCTCGGTCGGTCCCTACCTGCTGTCGCGCTGGACCGAGGAGTCGCTGGGCTGCGGCGCGGCCCACGGGTCGTGGAGCGCCGGTTTCGAGGCGATCGACCTGGGCTCGGGCGAGAAGGTGGATCTGTTGACTCCCGAGGAGAGAGAGAACATTCGCGCCGAGGAGCTGGAGTCGGCCCTGGAGCTGATGCGCGAAGACCGGATGGTCGCGGTCGAGTCGCCGGACGACGTGGAGCTGACCGCAATCGAGCCGGGCTGGATCGCCGGGATAGGGCTGTTCGTGCGCTACCAGTTCACCGCGGGAGCTTCGCTGGGTGCCTCGGACGGCGGCTGGGGATCGTACAGCCGCTCGGTCTCCGTTCCGGCGCGCGACATTCCCGACAGCCTGCGTCCCTGGAGCGCGCTGCCGCCGGCCGCGCGGGGCGTCCCGCTGCCGAGCGGCGACGTCCGCACCGCGGGAGTCGCGGCGCCCGCCGGCGGGCCCGAGCAGCTCCTCGCCCTTGCCGGGGCGTTCTCGGTGGAGAACCCTCGAGCAGTCTCGAAATCCAAAGCCGGGTCTCCGGCCGGCGGAGAAACAGGCGAGCGACCCAGGTAGCTCGCTGTCCCGCCGCCGCGTTTGGTGCTAGGTTTTTCGCATGGAGGCTCCTCAGCCGATCCTCTCGATTCGCGATCTGGCCGTCGAGGCCGGGGAGGCGGATCGGCGGGTGGTCGTGCCGGACGGTCTCGGTCTCGACGTGAAACGCGGCTCCACGACGGCGCTGCTCGGCGAGTCAGGTTCGGGAAAGACGCTGACCGCGCTGGCCGTGCTGGGCCTGCTGCCGTCCGGAACGCGCGTGCTGCGGGGCAGCGTGCGCCTGTTCGGCACCGACCTGTTGCGGCTCGACGAGGAGAGGCTGCGCCGCCTGAGGGGAGAGCGGGTCGGGATGGTCTTCCAGGAGCCCACCACCTCGCTCAATCCGCTGATGCAGATCGGCAGGCAGATCGCCGAGCCGCTGCGCGTGCACAAGGGCCTCGACAGGAAGATCTCTCGGCAGCAGACGCTGGCGCTGATGGAGATGGTCGGAATTCCGGACCCGCGCCGCCGTTACCGTCATTATCCGCACCAGCTCTCCGGCGGGGTTCGCCAACGGGTCGTCATTGCAATGGCGCTGGCCTGTCGCCCGGAGCTGCTGCTCGCCGACGAGCCGACCAGCGCGTTGGACGCCACGGTCCAGGCGCAGATCGTGGACCTGCTGGCGCGCCTGATCCGCGATTTGCGTATGTCCGTTTTGCTGATCACGCACGATCTCGGGGTGATCAACGCGCTGGCCGACGAGGTCGAGGTCCTGCACGGGGGGCGCATCGTCGAGCGAGGGTCGGTGGACTCGCTGCTGAGGCGGCCGGCACACCCGTACACGCGCGCCCTGTTACGGCTGCATCCGAGCGAGCGCCTTCCGGCCGGAACGGGCCGCTTGGCGGCGCTGGCCTCGAGCCCGCCGGCGAGCCAGCTCGTGGGAGGATGCGCGCTGGCGGGCTCCTGCCCCGAGGCGGAGCCGCGTTGCCGAAGTCGGGATCCCGGCTGGTTCCAGCTGGAGGCGGGGCACCGGGTGCGCTGCTTCGCGGCCGGCAGCGAGGCGATCGATGGCTGAGCATCAGCGAGACGAGGCGCCACTGGCGGAGATGCGCGAGGTGAGCAAGCTGTTTCCCGCGCGCTCCGGTCTGCGCGCCGAAAGCGGCAGGCGTAGCTTCGTGCGCGCCGTCGATCGCGTTTCGCTCGAGGTGGGGTCCGGGGAGACCGTGGGGCTGGTCGGCGAGTCCGGCTGCGGCAAGAGCACGCTCGGCCGATTGATGATCAGGCTAGAGGACCCAAGCGACGGGCACCTGCTGTTCGGAGGAGAGGATATCACCTTCCTGCGCGGACGACGCCTGCGCCGCAGGCGTCGCGAGATGCAGATCGTCTTCCAGGATCCGGCCTCGAGCCTCGATCCGGGCTTCACCGTGCGAGAGACTCTGGCCGAGGCTATTCGGGCACACCGCAGCGTCTCGGCCCGCAGACTGCAAGCGCACACCGCCGCGCTGCTCGAGATGGTGGATCTGCCCCTGGAGGCCCTGGATCGACTGCCGCGGGTCTTTTCCGGAGGCGAACGGCAGCGGATCGCCCTGGCTCGCGCGCTGGCCGTGGAGCCGCGTTTCATCGTCCTCGACGAGCCTGTTTCTTCTCTCGATCCCGGAAGCCGCGCGCGACTGCTGGAGCTGCTGGGCAACCTGCGTCGCGAGTTGGGCGTGGCCCTGCTGCTGATCACGCACGACCTGGCCGCGGTTCGCGAGCTGTGCGACAGGGTCGCCGTGATGTACCTGGGCAGAGTGGTCGAGGTCGCCGCGACCGAGGATCTGTTCGAACGGCCGCAGCATCCTTACACGCGGGCGTTGTTGACCTCCGCGCTGCCGGTCGATCCGGATCGCCGCCAGGAAATTCGGGTCTTGACCGGCGATCCTCCCTCCCCGCTCGAGCCGCCCAAGGGATGCCACTTTCACCCGCGTTGCCCCCACGCAGAGATGCAGTGCCGCCTGCTGGTACCGGAGATGCGCAGCATCGCGCCCGGTCACCTGAGCAAGTGCCACCTCACCTGATCCCTTCGGCTCTGAGCGGATCGGAGGGGGTCAACTGTAGGTTACCAGTTGCACGGAGATCCGCTCGGCGGGCTCGGTGTGGTCTCCTCCGTTGTATTCGCAGTTGCCCGGCTCGTCGGGATGGAAGACGCAGCCCTCGCAGATGTCGTTCTCGTCTCCCGCTCCGGGGCGGCAGGTGTTCTCCCAGCTCGACATGGAGGCGTCGAGGTAATCGAGCTCGAAGGTGACCTGCTGGCCGGGCGTCGTCTGCTCGGTGATATCGAACACCTCGGGCAGCACGTATGCCCCGGGGCACCACCCGGAGCGGCCGTAGGCCCAGGTTCCGCTCTGGAGCGGGCCGATCGGGTTGTCCCCGCAGTCGTATCGCCACGGATCGTAGCTGACCAGCTGGTCGCCCCAGGAGACGACCGGCTGCAGGTGACAGAACTCGGCGCAGTTGTCGGCGTTGCCCTGGCCGTGGCCGGTGGAGACGACCCTCAGCTCGACGCGGGTCGCGTCGGCCGGGATCTCTACGGCCGCCGGCGGCGCCTGGTCGGCGAGCGGTTGCTGCGGGTCGCCAACCACGACGCTGCGGTAGCTCCAGAGGGGCGCCACGGAGGAGGGCCGGTCATCGGGGGGCGAGCCGGGATGGAAGATGAAGTCGATCGAGGTGCGCCAGCCGTGGCCGTGCACCGGCTCGTCAGGTCCGACCCAGGTGTCGATAAAGGAGCGAACCGCAGCGTCGCCGCTCATCAAAGGTCCGAAACCGGTCACGTCGGCCAGGATGCACATCCCCACGTCGTACGGCGTGATGTAGCGCGCCAGCTCCAGCGACCGCTCCTCGGGCCCGCCGGAATCCAGCACCAGCATCACGTTGGCGAAGCGATCCCAGTTGTCGCAGTCGCCGTCGGTCGGACAGTCGAGATCGATTCTCATTTCGATCCGCTCCCACTCGCCTTCGGGAAAGCTCAGCTCGCTTTCGATCGTGCGCAGGTCATCGTCGCCGAAGTACTGGTCGGCCTGGTCGAAAGCCTCGACCAGCGTGGCGTCTCCGGGAACGTCGTCGTCGGTGCAGCCGCACCAGGGCGGGCCTGGCCACTGGCCGGCGCCGGTTCCCGTCTCGGAGTCGGAGTCGCCGTCCGCGTCTCCGTCGCTATCCGAGTCGGAGTCGGCGTCGCTCGACCCGTCCGGCCCCGAGTCCGCATCGCCGTTCGAGCCGCCGCCGCAACCCGCGGCGAGCGCGAAAGCCAGGCAGGTCGCAATCGTCCAGTCCAGTCTGCTTTTCATCCGCAACCTCCGACGCTCCGGATTACACGAAAGCGACGGGCGCGCAACGTCGCGCCGCGAAAGCGGGCGTCCGGCCGCGCAGGCCGGGGCCGTTCGGATCATTCGGAATCACTCTGGATCGGCGGGGATCGTCTGACAACCGAACTTGATCACCACCTCGGCCCCCTCCTGCCCCTGGATCCACTCGCAGGTCTGGGGACAGACATGGATCATCGTCGGGTCCTCCGGGTCGTCGTAGTACCAGCCGTGCTCCACGTCCTCGCAGTCGGCCTCGGACTCCACGTAGCCGATCTGGTGCGCGACGTCGTCTCCGTCGACGAACTCCACGTTGACCTGGTCCGCGACGAGCTCCTGGTTGTCCGGCGGGTCCGGGATCTCCCACTCGCAGGCGATCGAGACGTCGCTGACCTCGGTGGCCAGTTCGTCGAAGACCGGCTGGAAGTCCTGCAGGCAGAGATCGCCGTACACGCCGCCGGTCAGATCGACCAGGTTCATGTAGACCGTGCCGGCGGCCGCGGTGACCGGTACGCCCAGCGCCTTGCAGAAGTTGGTCAGCATCGCCTGCGCCGGTCCGATCGAGGCCACGATCGCGTGGAAACGAAAATCGGTGATCGGCGGGTCCAGCGCCGCCATCCAGTCGATGAAATCCTGCGCCGAGTCGTCGGAGTTGTCGTCCGAGACCACGACGAAGTGGCGGTAGGAGCCCTCGCGCAGCATATCCTTCCACTGCTCGTGGGTGTCGCGGATCACCTGCAGCGAGTCGTGGCTGGCTATCGGCTCGGCGACGTGCAGGTAGGTCGGAGGATTGGAGCCGTCCGGGCAGGGCGGGTCGCCCAGCGGCGGATCGACGCAGACGCCCTCCTCGTCGGCCGGATAGGTCGCCGAGATCATGACGATGCGCACATCGATGTCGGCCGCCGAGATCTGCTGGGAAAACGAGTTCATGTTGGACTGAACGGCTCCGGCCTCGAACTCCATCGATCCGGAGTTGTCGACCGCGATCACGATGTCGACCGGCGGGTACTGGTTATCGGCCGTGGAGGTGACCTCGGCGCAGTCGGTGTCCAGGTCGCCGTCGGTGTCGCTGTCCGAGTCGGCGTCGCTGTCCGAATCGGAGTCGGCGTCCGAGTCGGCGTCCGAGTCGGAGTCGCCGTCGGAGTCGCCGTCGGTGCCGGCGTCGGTGCCGGCGTCCGGGCCCACCTTTTTCACCTTGTCGTCTTCGCAGCCGAGCGCGGCGAAGAACGCCGCCAACAAGGCAGATCCCAAAGCGTGTCGCATCGCGAGCTCCTCCCGCTGCAAAGCGCTGCATATCGAACCAGTGCGATTATACCTCCAATCCGGATGCCCGTGCGACTATCGAAGGAGCAGAGCACTCCGCGCTGCCGGCTCGCGCCCGGGTGGAGCGGGCCCCGGCGATCAGCTGGAGAGCCGATACCCCGGTTCCACGCTCACGATCCGGCTGGCCGCACGCAGCGTACGACTTCCGGCCCGAGAGTGTACCAGTTGTTCACCAGACCGCTGTAGAAGGCCACGCTCCACGCCTGGTCGGAGCCGGGCACATCCTGCTACGACGACCAGTAGGCGTTGAGATCGGCCCCGAACAGCGCGGTACAGGTCTCGCTCTCGGAGCACGGGTCGCAGAAGCCGGCCTGCCCGTCGCCCACGTCGGAGTCGCAGCCGCCCAGCAGCCCGACGATCTCCTCCCGGCTCGGCAGATACCAGTCGTCGTGCCCGGCCAGCTCCAGGCTCTCGCAGTAGTCGCGCGCCTCCTGCCACTCGTGGCAGCAGCTGT
>CAZHCG010000161.1:0-10753 GCA_964530995.1 uncultured Myxococcales bacterium | reverse complement strand
TGCTCGCGGGCTGCACGTCCGACCCGCCCGGACAGGCGGTCGACTCCGGGCCGGACGCCGACGTCGACGCAGACACCGACACGGATACGGACACGGACGCCGATGCGGACACGGACACCGACACGGACACGGACACGGATGCGGACACGCTCGAGTGGGTTCCGATTCAGGACGGCGCATGCGCGCCGTGGCACGATCATGTCGATTCGTGCCCGCTCGGGCTGACCAATATGGCTCGAGATGTTTCGCGCCTCTGCGAGACGCGGTGTTCAACGGGCGGCCGGTGGTGTAGCTTGTTGAAGGGCGATGAAGATTCGTACCAAGCTGCTGATGTTGCTGGTGCTCGGGGCGGTGGTGCCGCTGGCGCTGAGCCATTTCTTCTCGGTCAGGATGACGGTCGGTGCGATGCGAAAGCTCGTTTCGCGCAGCATGGTGGCCAGCGCCGAGCTGGCCGCGGGACGAGTTCAGGAGCGGGTCCACAGCGCGCTGCGCGAGCTGTCCAACGCGGCCGAGTCGGTACCGTTCGAGAGCTTCTCCGGCGACGAGCTGGCGCGCGCCTTGGAGATTCCCTACCGGCAGATTTCGGCGGCGACGGCGGTGGCGCTGCTCGATGAGCGGGGAGACGCGTTGGCCCCACCGTTTCGCCTTGCCGGAGACGAGGCGCGCCTGCTCGAGCGCGAGTCGGTGACCGCCGCGGATCTGGAGCGCTTCGCGTCGCACGTTCCGCTCGAGCTGGCGCTGAGCGCAAACGTGGCGCTGGGGCCGGTCTACCGTTCGGCGAGCGGACGACCGCGGATGGTCGCCGCCACCGCCTTCCCCGCGCTGGGCCGGGAGCAACGCTGGGTGCTCGCCGTGGAGCTGGCCTTGGACGAGCTGTGCGAAATGATCGCCGCGCTCGAGCAACCGGGCAGGCAGCGCGCCGC
Organism: uncultured Myxococcales bacterium; assembly: GCA_964530995.1. GTDB lineage: Bacteria > Myxococcota_A > Polyangia > JAAYKL01 > JAAYKL01 > CAZHCG01. The sequence continues at coordinate 9,830 of CAZHCG010000161.1, read as the reverse complement.
TCTGGTGGACATTCGCGGCAAGCGGGCGTGCCTCGCGGCGGAAAGCGAAGAGGGGCGAGGAGCCTTCGGCGGAGCCGATCTGCCGAAGCTGGAGACCGGCGTGGCCGTCAGGCGAGCTCGCGCCGACGGAAAACCCGTCCTGGACGCCGTGGTCGAGATCCCGGTCACCGCCTGGCGGCTGGCGCTGGAGCGGCCGGAGGAGCTGGTCATGGAGCCGATCGACCGCACGCTGACCTGGACCGCGCTCTGGGCCGGAGTCGCGCTGCTGATAGCAATCGCGGGGGGCGTGGTGCTGGCTCGCGGGCTGACCGGACCGATTGCGGAGCTGGAGCGGGCGGCGCGTCGCGTGGCGGACGGCGAGTACGACCAGGATCTCGAGGTGCGGGGCCGGGACGAGGTGGGGAAGCTGTCCGCGGCCTTCAACAAGATGACCGCCGAGATCCGGGCCTGGAACGCAGAGCTGATCGAGCGGGTCGAAGATCGCACGCGGGCCTTGCGCGAGGCGCAGGACCAGGTGGTGCAGGGGCAGAAGCTGGCCGCGATCGGAGAGCTCGGCGCCGGTGTCGCCCACGAGATCAACAATCCACTGACCGGCGTGATCGGCACGGCGCAGCTGCTGCGCCCCGAGCTGGAACAAGGCTCGGACCAAGAGGAGATGTGCCGCGCGATCATCGCGGACGCGCGGCGGGTGGCCGAGGTGGTGGACGGCCTGTTGCGCTACTCCCAGACCAGGGTCGACGCGGAGATGCAATCCGTCGACGCGGCCGAAATACTGGACGGCGCGGCCGAGGGTTTCGCCGCGCGCATCGAGGAGCGGGGCGTGGAGGTCGCGAAGAGCTTCGAGGGGGATTGCCGGATCAACGCCGTCGCCTCCGAGCTGGAGCTGGCCTGTCGCCACCTGATCGACAACGCGCTGCGCGCGATGCCCGCAGGCGGGCGGATGCGTCTGGAAATCCATCGCGTAGAGGGCGGAGCGATCGAGTTGTCGGTGGTGGACGACGGCGTCGGGATGGACGACGAGACACGCGAGCGGGCCAGGGACGCCTTCTTCACCAGCGAGCCGCCGGGCAGCGGTCACCAGGGCGTGGGGCTGGCCCTGGTCCAGCGGGTGGTTGCTGAACACGAGGGTCGTCTCGTGCTAGAATCCGCGCCAGGAGAAGGAACGCGAGTTTCGATGTATTTTCCGGGTGCGACGACGATTTCCAAGAGCTGAGAGACGGTGGGAGGGGTAGACAGGGAGCCTCGCGACGAATGAACGACAAGTCCAAGAGTGACGGAATCCTCGAGCAGGAGGTCGATGAAGAGCGGTTGGTACAGGTCGCCAAGCTCGCGGAGCTCGGTCTTTCCACCGCGGCGGTGATTCACGAGGCGCGGCAGCCGCTGTCCGCGTTGAGGCTCGCCTTGCAGCTGATGCGCGACAAGAGCGGGCAGGGCGAGGAGATCGACGAGCTGATCGAGAGCGCGATGCGACAGACCGGACGGCTGGAGCAGCTGGTTGAGCACACGCGGGATTTTCTCTGGAGCGGCGAGGACCCCGAGCGGCTCGACCTCGAGCCGGTGATCGCGTCGGTCGCCTCGCTGATGAAGTGGCAGCTGGAACGATATGAAATAGAGATGGACATCGTCGCTCCGCGGGGCCGCTGGCGCGTCTGGGCCAATCGAGCGGACGTCGAGCAGGTCTTGTTCAACCTGATGCACAACTCCAAGGACGCGATTCGCTCCAACGGCGGCGGGAAGATTGTGGTGGAGCTGCGTGCTGACGGCGACAACGAAATCGACCTGATCGTGGGCGACGACGGCCCGGGCATGCCTCCCGAGGTTCGCCAGCGAGCGTTCGATCCATTTTTCACCACCAAGCCGATGGGGCGCGGGACCGGCCTGGGACTCTACATCGCCCGGAGGCTCGCCGAGCGCGGGGGCGGGCGGTTGAAGGCCCTCGACGAGATCGAGCGAAGCGAGGTGGGGCGCGGGGAGCTGTCGACCGCGTTTCGCGTCCGCTGGCCGGCCGCCGGCGAGGGGGGCTGATGGGCAGACGGGTGGCGATCTACGCTCTGCTGGTCGCGGTGCTGGTCGGCGCCGGGCTGGTCGTCTCTTTTCTGCTGTTCGACCGGGGCGAGGGCGGGATCGAGGAGGGCTCGGAACGACCGGCCCCGGTGAGGGAACGGCAGCCGGCGCCCGAGGTTTCGACGCCGGACGCGAACGAGGCGGGTGTCGCGGACGCCGCGCCGGACGCCGGAGAGGTGGTGGTGCTGGGAGTCAGCGGCGAGGCGAGCCTGCTTTCCGGCGGAGGCGGCGACTGGCGCAGGATCGAATCGGGCGAGCGTCTCGCAGAGGAGGACGCGGTGCGCACCGAGCGAAGCGCGCGCGTCGAGCTGCGGGTCGGGGATAGATCAACCGTGGAGGTGGCGGAGGAAGCCGAGCTGCGAGTGCGGGAGATCTCGCGCTCTGTGCAGCGGCTCGGCCTGATGCGCGGACGGGTCTCGGTCGATTACCGGGATGACGGCGAGCGGGTGTTGCGCGTGGAGAGCGACGACGGAAGCGCGGTGGCCGAGACGCGCGGAGGTTCTTTTTCGGTGCTGAACACGGGGGAGACGGTCGCGGTCGCCACCGAGACGGGATCGGTGGATTTTTCGGCCGCCGGCGAGAGCGTGGAGGTCGGAGCTGGAGAGCAGTCGGTGGCCGCGGGCGGATCGCCTTCGCGACCGCGGGCGATCGCCTCCGACGTGATGCTGCGCGTCGTCGACCCGGGTTGCCGCGTGCAACGAGAGACGTTCATCGTGATTCGCGGTCGCACCAGCCCCGGCTCGCGAGTGCGCGCCAACGACACGCCGGCGGAGGTGGACGCCTCGGGTCGCTTCGCGGTTCGAGTTCCGCTGGAGGTGGGGCGCAACACGATCGTGGTCACGACCGAGGATGCGCTGGGGCGCAGCAAGCGACGCAGATTTCCCTGCGTCAAGGTCGATCCGGGCGCGCCGATCAAGAAAGTGGAAATCGAGTGGGGCGCGCCACAGGGAGGATAGATTTTGGTCTGTTCGGGGCGGGAGATCCGCTTTGGTCTCGTGGGGGTGTTGCTTGCCGTCGCGCTTCCGGTCTCGGCGGGCGAGGCCGAGCTGTCCGCGCTGGGTCTTCCCCCGCCGGCCAGCGGGGGGGGGTTCGAGGTGGAGGTGGATCCGCCGCGAATCCTGTTGGGCGAGACGTCCGAGGCGCGGGTCAGCACCGAGCTTCCGGAGGGAGCCCGGCGGGTGGAGCTGTTCGCGGCCTACGGATCGATGCGCGACATCGAGGCGGAGTCGCCGGGGCGCTTCGCCGCGCGCTACCTGCCGCCCGATGACTGTCGGCCGCGGATCGACGTGGTGGCGGTCCGCGTAGAGACGGAGGCCGGGACGCGCTGGGCTTTCCACGCACTGCAGCTGGTGGGGCAGGGGCGCGCCGAGATCCGGACCAATCCGCGCGCGGAGGCGGTGATTAGAATCGGCGAGCGCGAGTTCGGTCCGGTCCGGGCCGACGCGAGAGGGCGGGCCAGCGTGCGCGTCTCTGTTCCACCGGGGACGCGTCACGGCGTGGACGGGGAGCAGAGACGGGTCGATCTGCGCACTCCGCGCACTTCGCGCATAGCCATGTTCTCCGCGGTAGACGAGGTGGGCGTCCCCGGCGAGAAAGCGATCGAGCTGTTCGGAGTCGTGGTGGCCGAGGACGGGGCCGTTTCACGCGAGGGCGTCGAGCTGGAGGCCGACCGCGGCCGCATCGAGGCGCTGGAGATGCTCGGAGACGGCGCGTTTCGAGCGCGCTACCTGCCTCCCGAGCAGGGCAGCGGGGTAGCGCGAATCGAGGCGCGACCGCGGGGGGTCTCCGATCCGCGGCCGGGGACTCTGGAGCTGGTGCTGGTGCCCGCTGTCGAGAGCCGGGGCTCCGAGGCCGGAAGCGAGCATGCTTCGGATCGGCAGGAGCTGCAGTCCCCGCTGCTGAGCGCGGCGCTCGAGGCGGGTTTCGTCTCGAATTTGGGCGCGATCCACAGCGCCGGCCTGTTCGCCGAGGCCGCGGCGCGGCTACCCTGTCTGCGGGGCAGGTTGAGGCTCGGCGTAAAGCTGGGGTTCACCCGTTCGCGCGACGAAGGCGGAGTCTCCGACGGAGCGCTGGGAGGCGCGAAGCTCGAGAGCGAGACATGGATCGCGCCGCTGACCGCCCTGGTCCGCACCCGTCTTCCGCTCGCGAGCGGCTTCGCCCTGGCGCTCTCCGGAGAGATCGGAGCGGCGCTCGTGGACAACCGGGTCGGCGCGACGGGCGGGCAGTTTTTTTCCGGCGCGGACCGCGAGCGCGCCTACCGTCCGGCGCTCGGCGTCGCGGCCGCCCTGGACTGGCTGGTGTGGGAGGGGGCGGTTCTGTGCGAGGTGCGCTACCTGTGGATCCACGGAGACCTCGAGACCCTGCGGGGAACCCCTTCGGCCTTTTCGCTGCTGGTCGGCTACAGGTTCCTGCTGCTATGAAGACGGGCGGCGCGGGGGAATCTCGTAGATCGCAGCCAGCAGGGAAGCCGGGCGGACAGGCTTGCGCAGCAGTTTGCATCCCCCGACGTCCACCGCTTCGAAACTCTCCGGGGCCTGGAGAAAGATGAAGCGTCCTTCGAGATCGGCGTTCTCGGCGACGGTCTCCGCGAAAAAACGTTGCAGCTGATCGCCGCCCCCGGACAGGTCGCAGACCACGGCGTCCAGCTCTTCGGCGCGTTGCTGCAACACACCGCGTGCTTCGTCGGAGTCGCTCGCCAGCAGCACCTCGTGCATCTGGCCAAAGGATTTCTCGTAGGAAGAGAGGTTGTCCGGCTCGGGATCGACGAACAGCAGCGTGCGCCTGGTGCGCACCATCTCGCCGCCAGACCCGACCACGGCCATCGCCGGGCTGGATGCGGCGGCATCGCTCATCAGGGGCAGGCTGAGGGTGAAGGTGGTTCCGCGGTTCTCCTCGCTCTCGACGGCGATCTCACCGCCGTGGTCGTCGATCACCTCGCTCACGATCGAAAGACCGATCCCGAAGCCCGGCTCCTGCCCCGAGGCGGGCTCGGTGAAGAAGCGATCGAAGATCATCTTGCGGCTGGGCTCGGGGATGCCCTTGCCGGTGTCCGAAACCTCGATCACGGCTCGATCCCCTTCGCGACGACCGCGAATCGCGACCAGGTTGTCCTCGACACCGCCCTTGTCGATAGCGCGGGCCGCGTTGGTCAGCAGATTGATGAAGACCTGGATCAGGCGGTTCTGCTGTCCGGAGACGACCAGGTCGGGCGGCAAGTCGATCTCCAAAGTCGCCTTGCGCTTGAGCTGGTGTCGCACCAGTCTCGCCGAGGACTCGGCCGCCTCGACGAGCCTGACCGGCCTGGGGGCGCGCGGCTCGGTCTTGCCCAGCGTATGCAGGTCGCTGGCCAGGCTCATCAGCAGCTCGATCGCCTCCGAAGCCGGCTCGAGGGACCGGGACAGCCTGCGCAGACTCTCGCCGATCCGCTGCGGGTCGAGCTTCCCGTCTTCGGACTCGAGCCGATCGAGCTGGATCTCGATCTCGTTTGCGGCGTAGGGAATCGTCATCGAGAGCAGCGACATCGGGTTGTTGATCTCGTGGGCCACGCCCGCGGCGAGATAGCCCAGCGTGGCCAGGCGCTCCGAGCGCATTCGCCGCTGCTCGGATTCCCGGATGCGTTGCAGCGCCTCGTTGAGCTCCTCGTTGCGCTGCTCGATCTCGCGAGTGCGACGTTCCAGGTTGCGGCGCAGCCGTCCAATTTCTAGCGCGCCGTTGATGTCGAGGCGCAGGGCGTCGAGATCGAAAGGCTTGCGCACGTAGCGGAACACGCCCAGCGCCACCGCCCGGATCGCCGAGTCGGTGTCGGAATAGCCGGTGATCACGATCGCCTCGCAGTCGCGCTCCAGCTCTCGCATCCGCTCCACGATCCGCAGTCCCGAGCCGTCCGGCAGGTTCTTGTCGATCAGCAGAAGGGAATAGTCGCGCTCGTCGATCAGCTTGATCGCCCCGGCCAGCGTGCCCACCGAATCCACCTGGTGGCCGTCCGCGGAGAGAGCGCGCCCCAGCAGCTGACGAACGGATTCCTCGTCGTCGACGAGCAGGATCGAGGCTGTGTGCTGGCGAGGTTCGTCGTCCATTTTGCTGTAATTGTTATATTATGATGCCCCTGAGAAGGCAACCGTGTCTTTCGCGTCCGATGCCATTTACGCCACAAAAGAGGCAACGGGCGAGTGCTGTTTCAAGATGGGTTTTTCGTGGATTCGTCGGCCGGGTTTCGCTAGACTGCTCATTCGAGTATACTGGATTTCGAGCTTTGATTCCGATCGGAAGGGGATGAAGATGCGCAAGGCTTCACTGCTACTGCTCGCGGCCGGGCTCGCCGCCGCGCTCTTCGCGGCGCCGGCATGCGATGAGGGCGATCTCGGGATCGCCAGGAGCTACGACGAGGAAGACCTGGATGCGTTCGTTCCTTACGACGGCGGCGTGGACACGGGCTCGGACGCAGATGCCGACGCGGATGCCGACACCGACGCGGATGCCGGAGACGGCGGCTGACCGTCAGCGTTTCCCCTTTTTGAACAGACGCCAGATGCGCGGGCCGAACCAGGCCGCCGCGATCGCCAGGCCGATCACCAAAAGAGCGTTGGGGCTGCGGATCAGGCGCAGCAACAGCGGCAGCGCGGCCAGCAGCAGCACCAGCACGATCAGGCCGCTCCACTTGCCCGGAGGCGTGGCCGGAGCTCCACCGGCAGGGGCGCCGGATGGCGTTCGGCCCGCGCCGCTCCGACCGGTCGTGCCTCCGCGGCGCGCGGCGTCGTAGGAGGCGCGCAGCCGATCGTCCTTGAGCACGCGGTGGGCTTCGTTGATCTCGGCCAGCTTGTCCCGTGCCAGATCCTCCAGCTCGTTGCCCTGGTGCCTGTCGGGGTGATAGCGGGCGGCCAGCCTGCGGTATGCGGCGTCGATCTCCCGGCGGGTTGCGGCCGGCGCGACGCCGAGGGTCGCGTAGTAGTCCCTGGTGGGATCGAACTCTCTCAGCGGCCGCCTCCGGACATGCGGCGGATGCGGCGCGCGTAGTCGGACTCGGTGGTCATCAGCAGCCACGTCTCCTCGTCGAACGTCTTCTCGTAGCTCTGCAGCGTCTTGACGAACTCGTAGAACTCCGGGTCGACGTTGTAGGCATCGGCGTAGATCCGGGCCGCCTCCGCGTCTGCCCGCCCGCGGATCTCCTGGGCGCGGCGGTAGGCCTCGGAGCGGATCGTCTTCAGCTCCTTCTCCATGCGGCCCAGGATCTCGGCCGAGAGTCCCTGCCCCTGCGAGCGGAACGCCTCGGCGACACGCTTCCGCTCGGAGATCATGCGGTCGAAGACCTTGGCGCGCACGCTCTCGATGTAGTCGATGCGCTTGATCTCGACATCCTTGAGATCGATTCCGAGCTTGGCCGCCTTGGGCGAGGCCTTCTCCAGGATCATGTTGGTCAGCTCCCCGCGACCCTCCTCGATGCGTTGGACCGTCGCTTTCCCGACCGCGAGATCGCCTTCTTCGTCGCTTTCGTGCTGCTTCAGCAGTTCGCTCGGCGGAGGCAGATCCTTCGGCGGCTCGCCTTCGAGCCCGGCTTTCGCCAGTGCGGAGAGCCCGGCATCATCCACACCCTCGACTCCGGCGTCGGGGTCTCCCGCGGGCTCGGCAGAATCGTCCTCGCCTTCTTCGGCGGGCTCGTCTTCTTCTTGCGCCGGTTCCTTTTCTTGCGCTTTTTCGTCGCGCTCGTCGTTCTCTTCGGCCTCGGAGGAGGGACTCTGCTCCTCCTCTTCGCCGTCTTCGGTGGTCTCGCCCGAAGCGCGGGCCTCCTCGTCGAGCTCGACGAACTCGCGGTTGGTGGAGCGGATCGCCTCGATCAGGTTGTGGTTGGCGACGACGTTGCGCATCGCGTTGTCGATGATGTCGTCGAGGCGTCCCAGCGCGCTGCGCTCGTCGCGCAGCTTCTCGATGAAGATCAGTGGATCGTCGATTCGCCAGCGCGCGAAGATGTCGATCGAGATGTAGCGCTTGTCCAGGGTGGTGATCTGACTGGGGTCGCCGTCCCATTCCAGCCAGCGTTTTTCGAAGCGCCTCGCCTCGTCGATGAACGGCGTCTTGACGTGCAGCCCGGGCTCGGTGACCGTCTTCCCGATCACCTCTCCGAAACGGACGATCACCACCTGGTCCGCCTCGCCCACGGTGTACAGGGAGCTGTTGACAACGATCAAGGCCAGCAGCAGCACGACCGCGACCGAGATCCAGCTCTTTGCTTTCTTGGTCATCGGGCGCCTCCGTTCCCGGCCGGCAGGCCGCGCTTGTCGAGCGGAAACAGCATCGGCACCATTCCCTCGGTTCCTTCGTCGAGTATGATCTTGCGCCCCACCTGGGGCAGCACCTCGCTGAGAGTCTCGAGGTAGAGACGGCTGCGGGTCACCCGCGGCGCCGCGGCGTACTTGCGCTGGACCGCCAGGAAGTGCGCCACCTCTCCGCGGGAGCGATTGACGCGCTCGACGGCGTAGCCCTCGGCCTCCTCGATCGCCTGCTTGGCCTGCCCGCGCGCCTTGGGAATAATCTTGTTGTACTCGGTCCAGGCCTCGTTGACCATTCGATCGCGCTCCTGCTCGGACTGGTTGACCTCGTTGAAAGAGTCCTTGACCGGATCCGGGGGCGCGGAGTCCTTGAGCTCGATGCGCTGGATCGAGACCCCGGTCTCGTAGCGCTTGCAAAGGTCGGAAAGCCCCTTCTTGACCTGTGCCAGGATCTCCTCGCGCCCGCGCGTCAGCACCTCGGTCACCGAGTAGTCGCCGATCACCTTGCGCATCATCGACTCGGACAGGGCGCGCAGGGTGTCCTCCACGTTGCGCACCTTGAACACGTAATCGTAGGGATCCGTGATCTGGTAGTGGATGATCCATTCCACCACGGCGACGTTGAGATCACCGGTCAGCATCATCGATTCCCTGCTGGTCGAGACGTCGCGACGAAAGGAGGACTTGACGTCGGCGCGCTCGGTGCGAAAGCCGAACTCCAGCTTGAGCTGCCGCTTGGCCGGAACCATGTGCACCTCCTCGACGAGGGGAATGCGGAAGCGGAGCCCGGAGTCCTCGGTACGATTGAACCTGCCGAAGCGATTTACCACCGCCAGCTCTTCGGGCTGGACCGTGTAGAAGCCGGCCGCGGCGACGATGATCGCCACCAGCAGCACGGCCGCGACGACGACCGGCTTGCGGTATCGCTTCAAGAGCCGTCCCACGTCTATCGACGGCGGCCGCGGCCCGCCGCCGCCGAAGGGATAGTTGCTCTGCGGCATCTGAACCTCCCCGCTTTCGCGGTGTGAGAGTCGTTTGGAAATCGAGGGAACCTTAACACAGGTTGGGGCCGGGTAAACCCCGCGGCGGGCCGTGCGCCATCAGCTATGGGAAAAATCGCCGCGGTTCGGGATTCCAAAAGCAGCGCTCGGGCACCATGACTCGATTGGAACCGGGCGAGCGTGTCTTCGTGGCAGCCGGAGTCAGCGTGAAAATGGCCGGTGATCAGTGCCGGGGCCGAGGCCCCAGATGCCGTGGGGATTTTTCTCGGGGTTGACATACATGGGGGGGCGATACCACCGACACGGGATCACAGTGTGCAAATCCGCGAAGCAGGGCGGCGCGCGGTCGAGGCGAGTCGCTCGTTCGCCCGGACCTAGGAGGGGGTCTCATGAAATCGGTGAAGATGTCGAAGGTGTCCTGGTCTGCGCCCGTTGGGGTGCTTCCTTTGCTGGCCGTCATCTGGGCGGCGATGGGCATCGATTCCTGCGAGGGTCCGCCCGA
>CAZHCG010000160.1:0-10980 GCA_964530995.1 uncultured Myxococcales bacterium | reverse complement strand
GAAACCTGGGTTGCCATCCCGCCAACCTCCACGTCTCCTGCGTCTGCCGGAACATCGCCCTCCCCGATGGCGACGTGCTCCTCGTCGCCGTAGCCCAAGACGCCGTCAATGCCGATTCCCCAGCAGCGCACCGTTCCGCCCTCCAGCAAAGCACAGGTGTGCAAGCCATTGGTTGAAACCTGAACAACACCGCCGCCGACTTCTACATCTCCGGCGTCTGCCGGAACCTCATTGTCGCCAATCTGAAAACCGTTGCTGTAGCCCAAAGCGTATCCATCTCCCCAGCAACGCAACGCAGCGTTCGACAGTATCGCACAGGTGGAGTTTGTCCCGGCCGCGATGTAGACGACTGAACTACCCACCTCGACGTCCCCGACGTCAGCGGGCAATTCATTGTCCCCTACGTCCTCAATATTTCCATAGCCAAGTTTGCCGAACTCACCCTCACCCCAGCAGCGCACCGTTCCGCCCTCCAGCAAAGCACAGGTGTGATCCCCTCCAGCCGCGATCTGGACGACCGTGCCTCCGACGTCCACGTCGCCCGCCTCGGACGGAAACTCGTCGTCGCCGATGTTCTCGGTGTTGCCGTAACCGAGCTGACCGTGATTCGATCGGCCCCAGCAACGCACTGCTCCGCCATCGAGCAGCGCACAGGTATGCACGCCTCCGGCGGCGACCTGGACCACCTCCCCCCCCACCTGCACGTCTCCGGCCTGGGCCGGAGTGTCCTCGGCTCCGACCGCCTCGGTGTCACCGTATCCGAGCTGGCCGTATTTTCCCCGGCCCCAACAACGCACTGCTCCTCCCTCCAGCAGGGCGCAGGTGTGAGAAGCTCCCGCGCTGATTGCCTCTGCAACGTGCGGCCCCGTGTCGGTGTCGACGTCGCCGTCCGCGTCGGTGTCCGTGTCCGTGTCCGTGTCCGCGTCGATGTCGGAATCCGTATCAACGTCGGAGTCGCCGCCGTCCGGCTCGACGGCCGCGGGACCGCCGGTGTTGCACCCGGCAAGCGCAAGCACTACGAGCCCTTTTGCCCAGAGCCGGACCTCGCGGCACCAAGACATTCCGACCATCTCTCTCGTCGTCATCTCTTCACTCCGGCAATGACATGTCGATGAAGAACCCTCCTTCATCTAAATCATCGCCAGTTAGAATGTCCACATCCCAGAGCCGCATCTGGCACTCGCCGAGCGGACAGGCGGGCTCCTTGGGATAGTAGGTGCCGCCCACCTCCGGCCGGCACACGATCCGCCTGCCGACTCGACGAGACCATTCCGAGACGTGCCGTTCACCAGCAACCGGTGCTCTCCCCCCGGTCTCGGCGCTGGAGAGCCCAATCTGGGCCGAGAATGGCTCGATCCTGCTAGCGAACCAAAAGTTTCGCTTCCCTCTCGCCTGAATTCTCGTTATTCTACCCCCGAAACGACGTGCGAGGAAGCCGTTTTGGGGTTCGCATAGCCTTAATATATCAAACGATGGTGGAAAAAGGACTTTCATGTGAGCTACCCTCAGGGGTCAGGGATGGGGCGGTCTTCGGCGAGACACGGCGGGCACGACGGGGTCCTCGGTTTCCTGCGGGAGTTCCATCAACTCGAGGTGGGCCGAGCCGCCATACCGGAGCGCGTGCTTCTTTTCCTTCTGGACATCCTGCCCGTGGCAGGTGCGGCTGTGGCGGGTTACCTGATGGTCGGCTGGAGTTGGTGGCTCGTGGCGTTCGGCCTGGTCGGCGTTCTCGGGTGGGTCGGATTTTCGGCAATCGTGGATCGATTGAACGACCTGCGAGTTCGTTCCCGAATGGTTTCCCTGGCAGGGGCCAGGAGTGTCCCCGTGGATTTGACCGCGTGGCGAGAGAAGGCCCTGGACAACCTGCCGGAGCTTATGCTCCCCGGCAACGACAGGGGGAAGCTGTTCGAGATCCTCCGTTCTCTGGGTGTGCCGTCGGACAAGGCTCTGAAGCTTCTCTTCGAACTGGACGCATCGGACGGGATGAAGGAGTACGTGAGATTGCAGCGCGAACACATTGCCGAGTTGGAGGCTGAGGTGGAGCGGGAGGCGAAAGGGGAGGAGGTCCCGTGCAAGTCCCGCCTCAGGGATGTGAGATGGGCTTGTCCCAGGTGCCACAGTCCCGTCCAGGGGGGGGTGAACGTCTGCCCCGGCTGCGGCGTGAGATTCGGCCCCTGGTCCAGAGCGGAGAGTGGAGTGTGCAAACTCTGCAAGCATCGACTCAAGGGAAACGAAACGCACTGCCCCAAGTGTGGTAATCCGCTCTCCAATGCACAGACCGAGTAGCTCGCGAAGCAGAGGAACACCGCAACCAGGGGGGCGGGGATGGGCTTGATGGATCGGATCCTGGATCGGAGCATCCTGTTTTCGTTCGCTCGAGAGCCCGTCCCCACCCACTTGATCCGCCGCACCAGGGAGACCGAGCACGAACAGAAGACGGTCCGGCGGATCACGGTGGCGGTTGGAAAGGAGGCGGTGGAGAACCGTGAACGTGCGATCACACAAGCGCTTGAAGGCAAGCTGTCCACGAATCCCCTCCAGGGTCATACCTTGCACCGTAATTCGTGGGGGAATCCCCCCCAGATGATCATCTCGGTCCCGGTCCTGGATCGCACGTGTCAGGGACACTGAAATTTGTCGTTTTTGACCCTTTTTTACTGTTTAGTTTATCTTTCTTTTTATTGATATCGGTTTGTTAAAAATTTTTTCTCTCAGTGGTTGACTATATGACCGTTTTACGCTATCTGGTCAGCATGGACTTCTGGGACATCGACCAGGCTCGCCAAATGCTCGACGAGTTCCGCGCCGGCGAGAGCCCGGACGACCCCAAGGAGCGCAAGCGTCTCCTGATCGTGCGGGCGGCCACCGAGCTTTTCGCCCGGCAGGGCTACCGCAGGACCAACGTGGCCCAGGTTGCCGAGCGCGCCGGCGTGGCCAAGGGCACCGTCTACCTCCACTTCTCCAAGAAGCCCGAGCTGCTGCTGCACGCGGTCGTCGAGGAGAAACGCCGCTACCTGGAGCGCGTCGCCCACCTGTTCAGCCCGGCGCTGGATCCCGTCGATCGCCTGCGCCTCTGGCTGGAGGCGGCGTTCACCCTCGGAGAGGAGATGCCGCTGATCGCGCGGCTGCTCGGCGGCGATCGCGAGATCTTGAGCGTTCTGTACGAGCTCGGAACCGGGATGGGCCGGGACTGGAAGCTGATGCAGGTCGAGATCATCGCGCAGATGATCGCCGACGCGATCGGCCCCACCGCCCTGACCCGCTCCGAGATCGAGGACCGCGCCCGGATGCTGCTGGGCCTGGTCTTCTTCGCCGGATCGATCCCGGACCCGCGCGTGCGCGGCGAGCTGAGCACCTCGCGCTACGCCGAGCTGCTGGCGCGCACGATCGCCGACGGGCTGGTGCTGCCCGGTCGCGGCGCCGCCCCCGAGGAGCCGGAACAGGAGGTATCGCAATGACTCGGAAAACCGTCACAGTCGCCTGCGCGCTGACCGCGCCGCTCGTAGCGATCGCGCTCGCCGCGTCCGCCCCGTCGGTCGCCGGAGCCGAGACCGAGGCGGCCGCTGTGGGACAGCCGGGCTTCACCGAGTACGTGATGCGCAAGCTGGACGACATGTATCGAGGCGCGCGCAGCCACTCCAGGCTCTCGATGAAGGTACGCACCAGCCACTGGACGCGCACCCTCTCGCTGGAAGCCTGGTCGCTGGGCACCGAGTACTCGATCGTGCGCATCACCAGCCCGCTCAAGGAGCGCGGCAACGCCACCCTCAAGGCGAAAGGCGAGCTGTACACCTACCTGAGCAAGACCGAGCGCACGATCAAGATCGCCTCGGGGATGATGAGCGCTTCCTGGATGGGCAGCCACTTCACCAACGACGACCTGCTGCGCGAGACCCGCTTCTCCGAGGACTACGAAAGCGAGCTGATCTTCGAGGGCGAGGAGAAAGGACAGCAGATCTACCGTTTCGAGCTCACACCGCACTCGGACACCCCGGTGGTCTGGGGCCGGATCGACGTGGCGGTGCGCGCCTCCGACCTGCAACCGCTCTCCGAGCTGTTCTACGACGAGGACGGCGACAAGATGCGCCTCTTGCTGTTCTCCGACCACGCGGAGGTGGGAGGGCGCGTCGTTCCGCGCGAGCTGACGATGCGCCCGCTGGACGGCTCGGGGGAATACACCGAGCTCAGATACCGGCAGATCGACTTCAACGTCGACCTCGACCCCGGCTTCTTCACCGTCAACCGCCTCGAGTCGCTGTAGCCCGGCGCGCGATGAGCATCTTCCGCATGGCCTGGCGCAACGTGTGGCGCAACCAGCGCCGCACCGCGATCACGGTGGCGGCGGCCGGCCTGGCGCTGGCGACGATGATCGCCTACTCGGGGCTGGTCAGCGGATACATGGCCGACATGGAGAATAACATCGTCGATCTGGAAATCGGCGACCTCCAGATCGCGGCGGACGACTACCTCCGGCGGCCCTCGCTCTACAAACGGATCGAGGATCCCCCCGCCCTGCTCGAGCGGCTCTCCGAGGCCGGCTACCCGGCGGCGGCGCGTCTCGAGGCGTCCGGGCTGGCCGCCGGGGAGGAGACGTCGGCCGGAGTCCGCATCACCGGCGTGGACGTCGAGCGCGACCGCGGCGTGAGCCGCATCTTCGAGCACGTCGCGCGCGGTCGCTGGCTGCGTCCCGGCGAGAAGGACGGGGCCGTGGTCGGCCGCGTCGTCGCCCGCGTGCTCGAGATCAATCCCGGAGACGAGATCCTGGTGCTGAGCCAGGCCGCCGACGGCTCGACGGCCAACGCCCTCTACACGGTGCGCGGGGTGCTCGCTACGGTCGGAGACGCGGTGGACCGCTCGGGGCTGTTCGTCACCGCGGGCGCCTTCCGCGAGCTGATGGTCGTGCCGCGCGGCGCGCACCGCGTGGTGGTGCGCCGCGCAGAGAACCAGTCGTTGGCCTCGGCCGCACGCGAGGTCTCCGAGCTCGCCGGCGGGCTGACGGTCAGGAGCTGGCGGGAGCTGCTGCCCACGCTGGCCTCGATGTTCGATTCGATCGGATCGGTGATCTACGTGATGTTCCTGATCGTCTACGTGGCTATCGGAATCGTTGTTCTCAACGCGATGCTGATGGCGGTCTTCGAGCGCATCCGCGAGCTGGGGGTGCTCAAGGCGCTGGGGTTCGGCCCGCTCGGCGTGATGCGCCTGATCCTGGCCGAGACCGCGATCCAGGTGGCGCTGGCGCTGGTTGTCGGCGGCGCGCTGAGCGTGCCCGCGCTCTGCTACCTGTCCAGCTCGGGGATCGAGCTGGGCGAGATGGGAGGGATCGCGATCCAGGGCGCCACGATGGCGTCCACGATGCGGGCGCGGGTCGAGCCCGGAGTCTTCGTCGGACCGGTGGTGACGCTGGTCGCGGTGGTGCTGGCGGCGGTGCTCTACCCGGCGCTCAAGGCGGCGCTGATCAGCCCGGTGCGGGCGATCCGCCACTCGTGAAGCGGGAGGTTTCGTTTTGCTGGCTAGAATGGCCTGGCGCAACCTGTGGCGCAACCGCCGCCGGACCGCGATCACGCTGGTCGGGATCGCCTTCGGCGCGATGCTGGCCGTGATCTTCACCGGGATCGGCGACGCGAGCTGGAGCGCGATGATCGACCTGGCCGCCCGGATGGGAACCGGCCACGTCGCCATTCAGCACCCGCGGTACCGCGACACGCCGGCGATCAAGCACTGCATCTCCGGCGTCGAGCGAAAGCTGGCGCTGGCCCGCAGCGACCCGGAGGTGAGCGACGCGGTGGTGCGCGTCGGCGGCCACGCGGTGCTGTCCACCGCGCACGACAGCGCCGGCGTCCGCCTGCTGGCGGTCGATCCGAGCGAGGAGAGCGAGCGCACCCTCTCGGTGCTGGAGGCGATCGACGAAGGAGAGTGGCTGGCGCCCGACGAGCGGCGCGGGATCGCAATCGGCGCCGAGCTGGCAGAGCGGCTGGACGCCGGGCTGGGCAACAAGGTCGTCTACACGCTGACCGACCGCTCCGGCGAAATCGTCTCGGGCCTGGCGCGCGTGGCGGCGATCGTGCGCACCGGCTCCTCGGCCGTCGACGGCGGGCTGGCGATCCTGCCGATCGGGACGCTGCGCGATCTGGTCGGCTACGACGAGGACGAGGCGACCGAGGTCGTCGTCTTCGCTGACGACCAGCGCGCCAGCGACGCGATCGCCGCGCGCCTGAACCGCAGCCTCTCGGGAGAGGCCGAAGCGCTGCCCTGGCACGTCTTGCAGCCCGAGCTGGCCGGCTTCATCGCGGCCAAGGTGGGAGGCATGACCTTCTTCGAGCTGCTGATCCTGGTGCTGCTCGCGGCCGGGATCTTCAACACGCTGTTCGTCGGCGTGATGGAGCGGCTGCGCGAGTTCGGAATCCTGCTGGCGATCGGGTTCGGCCCGGGGCGCCTGCGCCGCCTGGTGCTCTGGGAGAGCTTCCTGATCGGGCTGGCGGGCCTGGCCGCTGCCGCGCTGGCGAGCGCCGGACCGTACGCCTACCTGCACAGCGAGGGCCTCGACACGAGCGCGATCACGGGCGGCGGCGGCAGCGAGATCGCCGGCGTGGTGCTCGATCCGGTGCTCGAGGTCGCGATCTTTCCCGAGAATCTGGCCGCGATCGCCGCGGTGGTGCTGCTCGCCACGCTGGCGGCCGGTCTCTACCCGGCCTGGCGCGCGGGGCGGGTCGTGCCGGTGGAATCGATCAAGCTGGTGTGAGGTGATTCGATGAACGACAGCGACAACCGTCCGACAGTGGAGCTGCGAGACGTGAGCAAGGTCTACCGCCAGGGCGCGGTCGAGGTGCACGCTCTGCGCGGGCTCGACCTCGCGGTGCGTTCCGGCGAGTTCACCGCGATCTCCGGGCCGTCCGGCTCGGGAAAGACTACCGCGCTCAACCTGGTGGGCGCGCTCGATCGTCCCAGCTCCGGACGCGTGACGCTCGAGGGCCGCGAGCTGGCCTCGCTGTCTCGTTCAGCGCTTTCCGAGCTGCGCCGCGACCGGATCGGCTTCGTCTTCCAGGCCTACAACCTGATCCCGGTGCTGACCGCCTACGAAAACGCCGAGATCGTGCTCGCGCTGCAGGGGGTCGGCAGCGCCGAGCGCCGCGAGCGCGTGATGGCGACTCTCGCCGCCGTGGGCCTCGAGGGCCTGGAACGGCGGCGGCCCGACCAGCTCTCCGGCGGCCAGCAGCAGCGCGTGGCGATCGCCCGCGCGATCGCGCCGGACCCGGCGGTGGTGCTGGCCGACGAGCCGACCGCCAACGTCGACTCCGAGACGTCCGACCGGCTGCTCGAGATCATGGAGCGGCTCAACCGCGAGCGCGGCGCGACCTTCCTGTTCTCCACCCACGATCCGCGGGTGATGGAGCGGGCGCACCGAGTGGTGCACCTCGTCGACGGCCGGGTCGAGCGCGACGAGACGCGGAGCTGATCGGTGCGCTGCCGGGCGCCGGTCGCGGTCCTTTCGGCGATCCTGCTGGCGGCGAGCAGCGCGGCGGCGATCGGCGGCGCCGAGAGCGCGGACGGCCGGCGCAGCATCTTCGCCTACGGGGCCGCGCGCCTGACCGCCGGCTACCTGCGCTACCCGGACGCTCCCGGATCGCCCGCCGGCGACGACGCTCTGACCTCGACCGTGCTGCGCCTGATGCTGGACGGCGAGCTGGGCGGCCCCGCGAGCTTCGAGCTGCACCTCTTCGGCGAGCTGACGCGCGTTGTGGCCGGAGAGACGAGCGGCGCGTTCGCCACCGCCGGATCGGCGCGCACTCCCTACCGCTCCTCCCGCCTGCGCTGGGACTACTGGCAGGACGGCGGAGTCGACGGCCGGCTGGGGATCGATCGCGCTCTGGTCTCATTCGACTGGCGACCGCTCGAGCTTGAGATCGGGCGGCTGCCGATCAACCACTCGGTGACGACGATCTTCGCGCCCAACGACTTCTTCGCGCCCTTCTCCGCGACCGCGATCAACACGGAGTACAAGCCGGGGGTCGACGCGCTGAGGCTCTCGCTGGAGACCGGCACCTTCGGCGGAATCGAGCTGGACGCCGTGCTCGGCGACGACGACGGCGTCCCGAGCCTGGGTCGCAGCGCGCTGATCGGACACCTGCGCACCGTGGCGCTCGGAGTCGAGCTGGCGCTGACCGGCGGCAGGCTGGCCGAGCGCTGGGTGGCCGGCGCATCGCTGCAGGCCGACGTCGCCGGGACGGGGATCCGCGCCGAGGGTCACGCCGGCTTTCCCGACACTAACGGAGACGGCGATCTCGACGACCGCGACGGAGACGGCGACGCCTCGGACGGATTCCACGCGCGGCTGGCCGCCGGGATCGATCGCCCCTTCGAGTGGCGCAACGCCGTGATCGCGGCCGAGTACGCCTACCTCTCGGACGGAGCCTCGGCTCCCGGACGCTACGTCCGGCGGGCCGCCCTGCTCTACCCCGACGACCAGCTTTGGCTCGGCCGCCACTACGGCGCGCTGTCCGCCGGGCTCGATCTGGTCCCGATCCTGAACCTCTCCGGCACCGCGATCGTCAACCTCGAGGACGGCTCGGGTCTGGCCCTGGCCTGCCTCTCCTACTCGATTGCCGACGAGGCCGACGCGGTCGCCGGAGTGCTGGCTCCCTGGGGCCGCCGCGCCCGCTCCGGCGCGAGCGCCGCCGATCCGCCGCGGCCGCGCTCCGAGATGGGGATCTACCCGCTGGTCGCTTTTCTGGAGACCCGCTTCTACTTTTGAGCGACTTGAAAGCGCGCCCCAAAGCTGTTTTTGTTGGCCGGGACAATCACAACCCCGGTCCGGGAGGTATCACGTGTCGGAGTTCACACTCATAGTCGAAAACCTTCGCGCCCTGCGGCGCGTCAGGTTTGCTCCGCCTCGAGGTGTTTCCGTTCTCGTAGGCCCGAATGGAGCAGGAAAGACGACCCTGCTGCTCTCTTTCAAGTTCATCCGTACAGCCCTCGAGCGTTCACCTACCGTGGCTTTCAACACCGCCTTCGGAGGTACCGGAAATCTTCTCAGCTCCTCGGCGAGCTCGGAAGACGAGTTCTCGTTCGGAATCGACCTCGAAGATATCTCCTGGAGACTCGCCTTCTCCCAGGCGGCCTCCGAGATGGAGAGCACCATGCGCGAGTCGTTGCGCAATGGGAACGAAACAGTTTTCGAAAAAACCAATCTGGGCACCTTCCACCGCGGCGAAAAAATGCCTCCATACCCCGACCTGCTCGGATTGAACGTCCTGAACAGAGCCGGTACAGACGATGCAGATGTAGATCGGATATGCGAGTTGATACGCGGATTCACTTTTTTCTACAACCCCGATCTCGTTCGACTGAGAAAGAGCGGATCCGACTCTTCGGTGAACAAGCACTTGTCGAGCCGGGGTGAGAACGCTTTCGCGATGCTGGACAAATGGCACAGCAGAAGAGAGCACCGCGATCGATACCAGTTCGTCGTAGACGGGTTGAAAGCGGCCTTTCCGAAATTGTGCAAGGACATCGATTTCGACAAAGCCGGAAACACGGTGTTTGCAAGAATATACCGCCCGGACAACGAACAACCGTTCCCCATCTCCTCGGAGGCGAACGGTCTGCTTTCGATGCTCGTGCTCTTGTGCGACATCGCATCGGCTGAGCCCGGTGGGCTGGTTGCGATCGATGAGCCAGAAAACGCTCTCCACCCGTTCGCTATCCGTGAGCTCGTCAGACAAGCCGATTCTCGGGCCCTCTCACATGACATATCGGTGGTCTTCTCGACCCACTCACCCGTGGTGCTCAACTGCTTCAATTCTTCCCCTGGTCTGATCAACCTGGTGCGCGACACGGATGCGTCTATTCCAGTTCGCCTCGACGAGATCAAGAACAGAAAATGGTTGAACAACTTCTGCCTGGGTGAGCTCTACGAGCACGACGAGTTCGGTTCCAACGACGGCGAGGCGTGAGATACGAGATAGGGGCCGTGAGAATCAGAATAATCACCACGGGGGATTTGGAGCAATCGGCCATCGTAGATTCGCTCGGCAGATTCTTCCCCTCCGAGATAGAAGGAGGCCCTGTCGATTTCATCCGACCGATGAAAACGCCCGGCATGACCACGAACCCTGTTCGCGCCACCGGTTCTCCACCCTCCCCTTTTTCCAAGATGGCGCGGGCTCTGGTCGCAGAGGCGCTGGAGGGATCCGAGCCGGATGGCCGAGGAACCGATCTGGTCTTGGCCGTGGACGATCTCGAGCTCGCCAACTTCACTCGACCGAAGATCGTGGTGAGCTGTTTCAGGATCGCAGTTGAAAAGGAGTTGTCGAAACGGGCGACGGCCCTGGGAAGCTCCGGAGAAGACCTGATGCGAGAACGTATTCGGAAAAGGTGCTCTCTCCACCTGTTCTCACCGATGGTCGAGGCCTATTTCTTCGGCGGCGATCGACGAGCTTTGACCAGAGCTGGTGTCGGTGCGGGCTTGTCACCCAGGCTCGAGGCAAGAGATGTAGAGCAATTCGAAGCCGCGGACGAAGACTATTCCAAGGTAGTCGCAGACGAAAACGAAAGACAGCGAAGGCTCGGCAACGACTGGTGGCGTGGCGAACGCCATCCGAAGCGATACCTGGAGTATCTCGCATCCCTTTCCGGCTCTTCGTACCGAGAAACCGAAGGAGGTCGCGCTGCTCTCGCCGATCTCGACTGGCGCCGTGTGCCGCCGTGCGAGAATAGCGTGCGGTTCTTGAGATCCTTTTTCGAAGACTTGGCCGATTTTTTCGAGGTTCCAAATCCAATCGGACGAGGCGAAACGTCTGCGTTGACTTACCCCGATCGAAGCTGTGACCGCGACGAGCTACTAATGCGCAACATGTAGGGAGCTGTGAAAATGAGAAACACTACGTCCGAAAAACGAACACTGCGCGCGACCTTTTCGCCCCTGATCCTGGCGCTGGCGCTCGTCTCGGTCTGGGGATGCGACGGCTCCGAGGGCGGGTCCGG
>CAZHCG010000159.1:0-11071 GCA_964530995.1 uncultured Myxococcales bacterium | reverse complement strand
CAAGATCAGCCCGAGCAGCGGACCTCACAGAAAAAAGCTACAGCGCGGATTGCTCTGTTATGCTGAGCGGTATGAAAACCGAACGATCACCGATCCAATTCGCCGCGCTCGCGGTCCTGCTCGCCGCCGGCTGCGGTGGCTCGCCCGCGACGCGACCGCCAACACCGGCGGCGGAAGAGGAGCCGCAACCCGTGTTGGAAAAGCGCGGAGCCCTGAGCTGGCACGTGGACGACTACCCGGCCGCACTGGCCGAAGCCCGACGGCGGGATCTCCCGCTCGTGATCGACATGTGGTCGAGCTGGTGCCACGCCTGCCTGACGATGCAGCGCGACGTGCTGGGAGACCCCGCCCTGGCGGAGCTGGCGGACGGCTTCGTCTGGCTCAGCGCAGATACGGGCCGCCGGACCAACGCCGAGATGCTGGAGCGCCTCCCGGTCGAGGTCTGGCCCACTTTGTACGTGATCAGCCCGCACGACGAATCGATCCAGGCCCGCTTGCAGGGATCGGCTTCGCTCGCGCAGGTACGCCGCATGCTGGCCGACGGCGCGAGCGGACACCGCGGCGCCGCGACCGAGCGGGGCGACTCGGATCCGAGCTCTCCGCGCGAGCTTCTGCGCTTGGCCGAGCGCGCGCTGGCCGCCGGAGTAACCGAGCGCGCCGACGACCTCTACGCCCGCGCTCTCGAGGCCGGCGGCGATGACTGGGCGCGCAGACCGTATGCGCTGACCGCCCGTATCTCAGCTCTGGCGCGCGCCGAGAAATGGCAGAGCTGCGCCGAGCTGGGCCTCGACGAGATGAAGAACGCCGGCCGCTCGGCGACCGCCGCGGAGTTCGCCTACTGGGCCTTCGTCTGCTCCTTTCAGCTGGCGGAATCCAATCTGCTGCGCGAAGCGGTCCACATGCGCGCGCTGGACAGGCTGCAGGATCTCGCCGACGACGAGCGGGCTCCACTTTCGACCTACGATCGCAGCGAGGTGCTGCGCCTGCTGCGCCGGGTGCTGCACGAGGCCGGAGACCGCGAGGCCGCCGAATCGGTCGCCGAGCGCCAGCTCGAGCTGCTGGAAGAGGCGGTCGCGCGGGCGCCGGACGCCAGGGCCGCGGCCGTCTTCGACGAGCCGCGGGTCGACGTACACCTCTACCTCGAGCGGGGCGAGGAGCTGCTCCCCGACCTGGAGAGATCGGCACGCGAGCTGCCCAATCTCCACGACCCGCCCTACCACCTGGCCCGCGTCGCGCTGGCCGCGGGCAAGACGAATCGCGCCCTGGAGGCGGCGCGCCGGTCGCTGGAGCTGGCCTACGGGCCCTGGAAGGGCATGGTGCTGATGCTGCTGGCCAGGATCCACACCGCCCGCGGGGAGCGGGCCTCGGCGATCGCCCAGCTGCGCGCCGCGCTGGAGCTGCTCGAGTCGCAGCCTCCCGGTCTGCGCCGCCCGCTGCTGGAGCAGGCGGCCCGCGGCGCGCTCGAGTCGGCGTCAACCGCCGCCGCCGAGCGGTGAGGCGTCCTCGATCCAACCTCCGCCCAGGACCTCTTCGCCGTCGTACAGCACGGCCGCCTGCCCGGGAGTGATCGCCCGCTGCGGCTCGTCGAAGACCACCTCCACCCGATCGCCTCCGATCCTGCGCGCCTCGGCGGGCGCCGCGCGGTGCCGGTGACGGATCCGGCAGCTCGCCCGCAGGCGATCGGGAACCCTCTCGCGGCCGAAGCCTTTCAACGAGGCCACGAGCCGTTTGCCGAGCAGCAGCTCCGAGGGTCCCAGCACGATCCGGCGACGCTCGGGCTCCAGCCCCACCACGTACAGGCGCCGCCCGCCGGCCACTCCCAACCCGCGACGCTGACCCACGGTGTAGCCGGCCAGGCCCCGGTGGCCTGCCAGAAACCTTCCTTCCGGATCGACGATCTCGCCGGGCTCCCCGGCGTCGGGCGGCAACGGGTCGAAGCAGCAGTCCTGGCTCTCCCGCGCCGCGCTGGCCGGCAGATCCTCGCGCTCGGCGATTGCCCGCACCGCGGTCTTGTCCAGCTCTCCCAGCGGAAAGACCAGCCTGCCCAGCACCTCCCGCTCCAGCGCGAAGAGGAAGTACGACTGGTCCTTGTCCCGGTCGCGGCCCCGCAGCAGGCGTGGCGCGCCGCCCGGTCCGGGCTCGACGCGGGCGTAGTGCCCGCTGGCGACGCGATCGCAGCCGAGGCGTTCGGCTGCCTCGACCAGCAGCTCGAGCTTGAGCTTCGAGTTGCAAAGCGCGCACGGGTTGGGCGTGCGACCCGAGCTGTAGGACGCCCGCGACGGGGAAACCACCTCGCGATCGAAACGCTCGCGGACGTCCTGCTCGACGAGCTCGATCCCCAGCCGGGCCGCGGCGCGCCTCGTCTCGACAGCAGAGGCCTCGTCGGTGGCTCGCATCCACCATCCGACCACGTCCAGCCCCTCGCGTGCGAGCAGCAGCGCGGCCACGGTCGAGTCCACGCCGCCGCTCAAGGCGACCAGCGCGCGCCCTTTCGCCGATCGCCTCTCGGACAACGCTCAGTCCTCCCCGGAGGTTTCCACATCCATCGATCCGCTGCGATAGCCGGCCAGGTCGATCGACACGTGCGAGAACCCGATCGACTCGAGCCCCTCGCTGACCTCGCGACGAACTTCCGGCCGCACGAGGCGCTCGATCTGCTCGAGAGCCACCTCGATCCTGGCGGTCCGTCCCTGCGCTCGCACCCGCAGCGGCCCCGAGACCAGCTCGCGCAGGTACTCCTCGGCGCGGGCCACGCGCCGCAGGGCCGAATCCGTCAGCATCGCGCCGTGGGGAAAGCGCGTCGCCAGGCAGGTGTCGGGCGGGCGCTCGGCCACCGGAATGCTCCAGCTTTTCGCGGCTCGTCGCACCTCGGCCTTGCTCAGGCCGGCTTCCAGCAGCGGGCTGCGCACGCCCAGCTCCTCGAGAGCCCCGCGACCAGGCCGGTGCTCCTCGAGATCGTCCGCCACCGATCCCTCGAGCGCCGTCTCGATTTTCTCCGCG
This sequence comes from uncultured Myxococcales bacterium, assembly GCA_964530995.1. GTDB lineage: Bacteria > Myxococcota_A > Polyangia > JAAYKL01 > JAAYKL01 > CAZHCG01. The sequence continues at coordinate 8,071 of CAZHCG010000159.1, read as the reverse complement.
CGGGCCAGATCGACGAGCGCGCCCATGATCATCCGCTTGCAGATCAAACAGCGATCACGGGGATTGCGCCCGAAGCGCTCGTCGTCCAGCGGCTCGGCGCGCAGGAAGCGCACCTCGACACCCAGCGCCCGCCCGACCTCGACCGCCAGCTCCGGGCGCGGATGCAGCCTCGAAGCGGCGGTCGCGGCCAGCACCCGACCCGGCACCCACTCGCGGCAGGCGCGCAGCAGCACCGCGGAGTCGACCCCGCCGGAGAGCGCCACCACCACGGAGCCGAGCCGCTCCAGAACGCCCCGCAGGCACGCCAGTTTTTCGTCGCCCATCTCCCGCTCCTCGGCCAGCTTCCGATCTCCATTTTGAGCCCCAAGGCTCGGTCGCGCCACCCCTGTTTCCGATCCGTCCTTCGGCGCCGTTGACTGGCGCGCGGCGGGCTTCTAGGATGTGCCTTCACCATGGGCGAGACGACGGTCATGAACGAATCCGCTCGCAAAACGTGCTTCGACGGCTTCGAGCCGGGCAAACGCTGGGAGACGGGTGAGCGGACCGTACGGGTCGAGGAGATCGAGGCGTTCGCCGAGCTGAGCGGGGATTTCAACCCGATTCACGACCCGCGGGGATCCGCCGCCGAGCAGCCCCTCGGCGGCCCCGTGGCGCACGGTCTGCTGGGCGCCGCGATCGGCTCGGGCCTGACCCACGAGCTGGGGATTCTGGAGGGAACGACGGTCGCGCTGCTGGAGCAGAATCTGCGCTTCGTCGCGCCGCTGCGCGCGGGAGACACGGTGCGCCGGCGCCTCGAGGTGCTCGAGCGCCGCGCAACCGAGAGGAACGATCGCGGAGTGGTCGTCTTTTTTCACGAGCTGATCAACCAACACGGAGAAACCGTGATCGAAGGCGAGATGAGTTGCCTGATCGAGAAGGGAGCCAAGCGAGATGAAGAGACTCGAGGGTAAGACCGCGATCATCACCGGCGCAGCGGCCGGGATAGGCGAGGCGACCGCCCGCCTGTTCGCATCCGAGGGAGCGCGCGTGGCGCTGTGCGATGTCGTCGAGGACGACCTGCAGAAGGTGGCGGCCGGCATCCGCCAGGAGGGCGGCGAGGCGCTGGCCGTGGTCTGCAACGTGGCCGACGAGGAGCAGGTCAAGGCGATGATCGGCGAGGTGCGCGACGCCTACGAGAGGCTGCACATCCTGATCAACAACGCGGGCGTGACCCGGGACGCGCTCACACCGCGGATGAGCGCCGACAAGTGGGATCTCGTGATGGACGTGAATCTCAAGGGAAGCTGGCTGTGCGCCAAGCACGCCCTGGCCAAGATGGAGCGCGGCGGGAGGGTGGTCAACACCGCCTCGATCGCGACGCTGGGCAACCCGGGTCAGACCAACTACGCGGCCTCCAAGATGGGGGTGATCGGCCTGACCAGGACGCTCGCGCTCGAGTACGCCAGGCGCAAGATCCGCGTCAACGCCGTGGCGCCCGGCGCGGTCGAGACGCCGATGCTGGCCGCGGTGCCGGAGAAGGCCAGGGAGCAGATGATCTCGCGGATCCCGCTCGGCGAGACGATTCCGCCTCTGGAGATCGCCCGCGCCCACCTGTTCCTCTCCTCCGAAGAGTCCGGCTGCATCACCGGGCAGTGCATCTTCGTGGACGGAGGAATGAGCGTGGGAATCTGACAGCGCGAAAAGTCGAGATCGAAGGAGGCACCAGATGACTCGAGAGGCCATTCAAGACACCTACGACGAGACGCTCAGCTACTGCTACGGATGCGGCCGGCTCAACGAGGAAGGCCTGCAGATCAAGAGCTACTGGGACGACGAGCGGGAGGAGTCGACGTGCGGCTTCGAGCCCCGGCCCCGCCACATCGCGCTGCCGGGCTACGTCTACGGCGGGCTGATCGCCTCGCTGATCGACTGCCACGGCACGGGCACCGCCGCGGCGGCCGCCTACCGCGACCAGGGCCGCGAGATAGGCAGCGAGCCCAAGCTGCGCTTCGTGACCGGCTCGCTGCACGTCGACTACCTGCGCCCCACCCCGATCGGACCCCTGGAGCTGCGCGGCAAGGTGTCCGAGATCAAGGGGCGCAAGGTGGTCGTCGATATCGATCTCTCGGCCGCGGGCCGGGTCTGCGCCAAGGGTCGCGTGGTCGCGGTGCAGGCGCCCGATGAGCTGATCGAAAAAGTGATCTCGGAGGCCGGGGCTTGAGCGGGATCGACGGCCTGTTCTCTCCCGCTCGCGACGGGCGGATCCGCCTGGAGAACGACGGCGCCCTGGAGCTGGTCTTTCTCGGAATCGGATCGGCTTTTTCCACCCGGCTGTTCCAGAGCAACTTCTTCGTCGTCAAGGGCGGCACGCACGTGATGGTCGACATCGGCTCCAGGGCCTCGATCGCCCTGGCCCGCGCCGGGCTTTCCCCTCTGGACATCGAGAACCTCGTTCCCACGCACTCTCACGCGGATCACATCGGCGGAATGGAGGAGCTGTGCCTCGAGGCCAGGTACGCCGCGCCGCGCGTCAAGGGCTGCCGTCCCGGGGACTACCGCCCCGTACTGCTGACCTCCGCCGACTACGCGCCGATCCTGTGGGACGCCTCCTTGCGCGGCGGCCTGGAGTACTCGGAGGTCAACCGCTCCGGCGGACGGATGAGCCTCTCGGACTACGTCGAGCCGCGCCTGGGGAAGCCCCTGGACGGCTACGACCGCCCCGTCTACCACCACCTCGTCGGCGACGGCGAGCACGCGATCGATCTCAAGCTGGTGCGCACCAACCACATCCCGGACAGCTCGCGCAACTGGAGCACCGCCTTCTACTCGATCGGCGTCCTTGTCGACGATCGGATCCTGGTCTCGGGCGACACAATGTTCGACCCTCGGTTGATCGAGGAATTCGGATCGGAAGCCGACGTCGTCTTCCATGACTGCCAGGACTTCACCGGCGGAGTGCACGCCTCCTACGACGAGCTGCTGACCCTGCCCGCCGAGCTGCGCGCCAAGATGCTCCTCTACCACCTGCCCGACGGTCTGCGCGAGGCGCGCAATCCCCAAAGAGACGGGTTCGCCGGCTGGGCCCGCTGCTTCGAGGAAGGCTCCTACAGGCTCCAGCCCTGAAGGGACCAATAAGTCCGATAGGTCCCATGCGTCCTATACATCCGTCCCCGTATCGGTGTCCGTATCGGTATCGGTATCGGTATCGGTGTCCGTGTCCGTGTCCGTGTCGGTGTCCGTGTCCGTGTCGGTGTCCGTGTCCGTGTCGGTATCGGCATCTCCCCCGCCCAGCTGGATGCTCCAGGAGTACAGCTCGCCGTAGTTGGCCGAGTCCGTGCTCGAGGTGGTGGAGGCGTCGAGGAACTGCAGCGAGTAGCGTCCGGTCATCCAGTCGGTGGTCATCCCTTCCATCGCGAAGCTGGTCGGAATCGGCGTCTGGCCGGTCTCCTTGACCGTCAGCACCGTGCCGTCCGAGGTGACCAGGCTGATCTCCAGGTCCTCGGGGCTGGAGTACTCCGCGTCGATCTCCAGCACCGGCGCCACGCCCTGGCGATCGACGATGTCGGAGATCTGCATCTCGAAGTAGGCGGGCAGCTTGGTGGTCGCCACATCGGTGGCGAAGGTCATCTCGATCGGACCCACGTCGCTCGCCTCCCAGCTGCCGCTGTCGACCACCTCAGTGGTCGCGGGGTCGAGGAAGGTCAGGCACCACTCGGTCAGATCCAGCGGCGCGGGGTTGAACCCGTTTCCGCTGTAGCGGCTGTCGGTGAATGCCAGCTCCCACGCTCCGCCCATCTCCTCGCCCCAGAAGAACGGCAGGTACCACTCGGCCTGGAACGAGTAGCCGACCAACTGACCGTTCGGATACGAATCTCCCGCGTAGCGGTTGTAGAAGAGCACGGTCTGATCGCCGTGGGTGAGCGTGGCCTCGATGTCGGAGAACGGCTGGCCGTCGAAGAGCGCGTACTGGCGGTCGGGAACGCTCAGCTCGAGCAGCACCACCTCGCCGGCGCCGATGTCGGCGAACTCGAGGCTCTCCAGCAACGACGGCAAAGGATCGGGACATCCTCCGAAAAACGTGCAGTCGGCCAGCAGCCCTCCCTCCACGCAGACCTGCTCGCCGAAACCGATCGGGCACTCGACGAAGTCGGGGACGCAGGACCCGGCGCTCTCGCTGCACGTCTCGTAGGAGCCGCACTCCTCGATCACGGTCCACTCGCCCCACTCGGCGTCCAGCTCGCCGATGCAGGCCCCGTTGCCGCCCGGGCAGTGCCGCCCCTTGTAGCGCCTGCCCAGGGTGCCGCCGCAGTCACCTCCGTCGGGACAACCGATATCGATCTCCGCGTCGGTGTCGCAGACGTAGTCGGTGTCCTCCCAGTGACAGCCGTCGCAGCAGTCGAGGTCGGGGTTGAAACAGACGCAGTCGCCGTCCGAATCCGTGTCGGTATCGGTATCCGTGTCCGTATCCGTGTCCGCGTCGGTATCGGCGTCCGTGTCGCTGTCGCTGTCGACATCGGCGTCGTTGTCCGAGTCGGCGTCGGCGTCGCTCGTTCCGTTCTCGCCCGCCTTGGAGTCGGCGCAACCGCAGATCGCGACGACGAGCAGAGCCAGCAGAGCATCGTGGAGCTTGATCATGAAGCCTTCCTTGCCTTCCTAGAGCCTGACTACCATCAATACCACGGGCGCGAGCTTCTTGTCAGTGAGCCTCGGCCCACGAGGCGCCGACCCCGGCGTCTACGACCAGCGGCACCTCCAGCTCCAGCGCGCCCTGCATCTCCTCGCGGGCCAGCGCCTCCGTGCCCTCGATCTCCTCCTCGGGCACCTCGAGCACCAGCTCGTCGTGCACGGTCATGATCATCCGCGCCCCCGCCTCCTCGCGCTCCAGCCGGCTCTGGACGCGGATCATCGCCAGCTTGAGCAGGTCGGCGGCCGTGCCCTGGATCGGCGTGTTGCGCGCCATCCGCTCGGCCTGCAAGCGCGCGTTGCGGTTCCTGGAGTCGATGTCCCTCAGCTCGCGCCTGCGTCCGAGCATGGTGGTCACCGCCCGCTCGCTTCGCGCCCGCTCGATCGTCTCGTCCATGTAGCGCGCCACTCCGCTGTGCACGGAGAAGTACTCCTCGATGAAGCGTCCGGCCTCGGCGCGCGGAATTCCCAGCTCGCGGCCCAGCGAGTAGTCGGTCTTGCCGTAGATCACCCCGAAGTTGACCGCCTTGGCCTGGGCGCGATGCTCGCGGTCGACCTCCCCTTCGTCCCCGTAGCCGAACAGCCGGCGCGCGGTGCGGGCGTGGACGTCCTCGCCGCGGCGAAAGGCGTCCAGCAGCTCCTCGTCGCCCGAGAGGTGGGCCAGCACTCGCAGCTCGACCTGCGAGTAGTCGAGCGAGAGCAGCAACCGGCCCGGCTCGGCGACGAACGCGCGCCTGATCTCCCGGCCGCGCTCGGTGCGCACCGGGATGTTCTGCAGGTTGGGGTTGGAGCTGGAGAGCCTGCCGGTCACGGTCACCGCCTGGTTGTAGCTGGTGTGGATCCGTCCGCTGGCCGGGCTGACCAGCCTGGGCAGCGCCTCGAGGTAGGTGCCGCGCAGCTTGGCCAGCATGCGGTGCTCGAGCACTGCCGCCGGCAGCGGATGGTACCGGGCCAGCACCTCGAGCACCTCGGAGTCGGTGGAGTAGCCGGTCTTGGTCTTGCGCTGCGTGGGCAGGCCCAGCTCGTCGAACAGCACCTCCTGCAGCTGCTTGGGCGAGCCCAGGTTGAACTCGTGCCCGGCCAGCTCGTGGGCCTTTCGCTCGACCCGCTCGATCCGCGCGGCGAACTCCTCGGACATCTCGCGCAGCAGCTCCACGTCGACCGCCACGCCGCTCAGCTCCATTCCGGCCAGCACCCGCGCCAACGGAATCTCCACCTCGTGCAGCAGCGAGCTCATCCCGGCCCGCTCCACGCGCGGCACCAGCGCGTCGGTCAGCGCCAGCGCCAGCTCGGCGTCCTCTCCGGCGTAGCGCGTGGCGCTCTCGACCGGCACCTCGAAGAACTCGAGCTGGTGTCCCCGCGACTTGGATGTCACCTCGTCGTAGGAGATGGCCGATCGTCCCAGCACGTCCCGCGCCAGCGCGCTCAGGTTGTGCGTGCGACCCTCGGAGCGCAGCAGGTAGGAGGCCAGCATCGGATCGAACGCGACGTTCTCGATCCGTACACCGTGGCGGCGGAAGATCGCGTCCTCGTACTTGACGTTCTGCGCGATCACTCCCAGCTCCCGATCCTCCAGCAGCGGAGCCAGCACCTGGAGCACGTCGTCCAGACCGAGCGCCGGCCCCTCGCGATGGGCGACCGGCACGTAGACCGCCTCCAGCGGTCGCCAGCCGAGCGCCACGCCAACGATCTCGGCGCGCGCCACGTCCAGCGAGGTGGTCTCCAGGTCGACGGCGAAGCGCCCCGCCTCGCGAATCCGGTCGGCGACCTCCTCCAGCCCGCCGCGGTCCGCGACCGTGCGGTAGGCCGGCTCGTCGCCGCCTCGCTCCGCCTCGAAGAGACGATCGCGCAGCTTGGTCATCTCGAGCCGCTCCAGCAGCGGAGCCAGCCGCTCGCGCGAGGGAGCCCGATAGCGCGTCCGGTCGAGGTCGATCTCCAGCGGCACCCGCTCCTCGAGCGCCACCAGCCGCCGTCCCAGCCTGGCCGCCTCGGCGTGCTCGGCCAGCCGCTTGCGCGCCGCCCTGGACTTCAGCGAGTCCAGCCCGGCCAGCAGCGGCTCCAGCCCGCCGTGCTCGCGCAGCAGCGGTGCGGCGGTCTTGGGCCCCATCCGCGGCACGCCCGGAATGTTGTCGGAGCTGTCCCCGGCGATCGCCAGCAGGTCGCCGAGCAGCGCCGGCGGCACCTGCCAGCGCTCCTCTACGGCGGCCGCGTCCCAGGCCCTGTCCTTCATCGTGTCCAGCATCACGACCTCGGGAGAGACGAGCTGCATCAGGTCCTTGTCGCCCGAGACGATCACCGCGCGCAGCCCGGCCTCGCGGGCGACGCGCACGGCGGTGGCGATCACGTCGTCGGCCTCGTAGCCGTCGCGCTGCAGGACGGTCACCCCGAAGCCGTCGAGCAGCTCGCCGACCAGCGGGAACTGCAGCTGCAGGTCGGGCGGCGGCGGCGGCCGGTTGGCCTTGTACTGCTCGTAGATCTCCTTGCGGAAGGTGGGCGTCCTGGAATCCATCGCCGCGGCGATCCGCGCCGGCCGGTGCTCGTTGGTCAGAGCCACCAGCATGTTGGCCACGCCGAACACCGCGCCGGTCGGCGTGCCGTCCGAGGCGGAGAGATGTCCGATCGAGAAGTAGGCCCGAAAGACGAACGAGGAGACGTCCACCAGGTAGATGACGTCCTCGGCTCCGGGCGCGGGCAGGCTGCCCCGTCGGTCGTCGCTCATGAAATCGGGCTATCCGGTTTCCAAGGGACGGTCAAGGAGCCTCGCACGTCAGCTCGCGCTCCGGTCCTTCTCCTCCTGCTCGGCGATCTCCTTGCGCACCTCGTCCATGTCGAGCTCGCGCACCTTCTGCAAGATCTCGTCGAGCGCCTCGGCCGGCAGCGCTCCGGGCTGCATGAAGACCAGCACCTGCTCCTTGAACACGGCCAGCGTCGGAATCGAGCGGATTCCGAACGCGCCGGCGACCTCCTGCTGCTTCTCCGTGTTGCACTGGGCGAAGGTCATCTCCTCGTGCTCCTCGGAGGCCTTTTCGAAAACCGGACCGAAGATCTTGCACGGCGGACACCAGTCCGACCAGAAATCGATCAGCAAAATGTCGTTGTTCTCGATCGTCTCGTTCAGGTTCTGAGCGGTCAGCTCCATCGTCGCCATCTCTCGTCTCCTTCCTCGCCGCCGCGAAACACCGCGCCCCTGCCGTGCGTCGTCGGCCGCGACGATCTGCATCCAACATGCGCGCATATCCGCCAAAGGCAACCCGAGGGCTCCATCTTTTTTCTCGCCGCCGTCACACCGGCGATTTTTTTCTTGTCTGGATCTGCGCCCTGTTGTAGGCATCAGAGCTGCAAAGCCTGGATTCGTTTTTAACGGATCTTCCCCCTGATTTTTTGAAAATAATGGCGTAACACATTGTAT
>CAZHCG010000158.1:0-11378 GCA_964530995.1 uncultured Myxococcales bacterium | reverse complement strand
GCTCTGGTCGAGCAGGCAGTCCAGGTAGCAGTAGCTGGTGATCTCGCCGGTGAAGGACTGGGCGCAGGTCGCGTCGCCCAGGCACTCGCCGGTGGGGTGGCACTGCTCTCCCGGATTCGAGATGTCGGTGTCGGAGTCGGAGTCGGAGTCGGAATCGGTGTCGGAGTCGGAGTCGGAGTCGGAGTCGGAATCGGCGTCGGCGTCGCTGTCGGAGTCGCTGTCGGCGTCGCTGTCGCTGTCGGCGTCGCCGTCGCCGTCGGAGTCGGCGTCGGTGTCGCTGTCGGAATCGGCGTCGCTGTCGGCGTCGCTGTCGGAGTCGCCGTCGGTGTCGCCGTCGGAGTCGCCGTCGGTGTCCGCGTCGCTCCCGGTTTTTTCGCCGACGTCCTGGACCTCGGCATCGGTGCAGGCGGCGCAAAGCAATATGGCCAGCAGTGTCAAAGCCGTCTTTTTCATCGGTGCTCTCCTTCTAGATGCCGTGCATCGGCCGGACAACCATCGCGTTACTTGTCCAAACCCCAATGCAACCTCAGATGATACCAGCTTCCAGATAATTCGTCATCATGGATTTTTCGTGGCTCCGACGGCCTTCAGGCGGCGAAATCGCTGAGCCGCTCGGATTCGGCTCGCAAAGCAGTTCTGTCTTTCAGCGGAGATGGTAGTATACTTTAATCGGTTGGGAGTCTTTGAAGATGCAAAGAGGAAGCAACAACGGGTGACAATCATGAGCATCAAATCCCTAGAGATGCCGTTTTTCGTCCTTTTGGCGCTGCTCGTCGCGGCCGGACCGCTGGCGTGCGAGGGGGACGACGTCGGCCAGACGGACGGCGACGCGGACGGCGACGCGGACGGCGACGCGGACGGCGACGCGGACGGCGACGCGGACAGCGACGCGGACAGCGACGCGGACAGCGACGCGGACGGCGACAACGAAGGCTGCGACATGATGGACATCCTGTTCGTGATCGACAACTCCGGGTCGATGATGGAAGAGCAGCAGAATCTGATCGACAATTTTCCCGGCTTCATCCAGGCGATCGAGGAGTACGAGGTCGGCGGGACCGGCGGTCAGCTCGACTACCACGTGGGAGTGATCTCCACCGGCGTGGCCCACACCGAGTGCGAGCCTTTCTTCGGTTGCCACGACGAGGAGGAGGAGGACGGCGTGCTGCAGAACGATCCGCTGGGCAACGGCGGCAACTGCGATCCTCCCACGCTGCGCTACATCGAGGGACCCGGAGACCACGTCGCCGACCAGTTCGCCTGCATCGCCGAGCTGGGCACCAGCGGCTTCGCCGAGGAGATGCCGCTGGAGGCGATTCGTCGCGGGATGACGCACGGGATGGCCGCGTTCGATTACGAAGACGGCCACATCGAGGACGAGAACGCGGGCTTCTTGCGCGAGGAATCGCTGTTCGTCGCTCTGATCATCACCGACGAGGACGACCAGTCGCGGGCCGACACCTACCCCGAGAGCTTCCAGGATGACCTCTGGTCGGAGGACAACGCCGCGCCGCTGGAGGAGTACGTGGACGCCTTTCTCGACATCAAGCCGAGCTACGACTACATGGTCTACGGCGTGATCGCCGGTCCGCCCAACAACAGCTGCCAGAGCGACTACGGCGGAGCGAGCGACGCGCCCAGGCTACACGATTTCATTCAGATGGTGGGAGGCAGCAACGTGGCCACGGCCGACATCTGCGACGAGGACCTGGCCGGCGCGTTCAACACGATGCTGGATATGATCGAGATGGCGTGCGACGACATGCCGCCGATCGAGTAGCGAACCGGCAGGGCGAACGGAGACGGTGCGTTCAGTAGGGCCCGACCTCGCCGGGCGTCTCCACGGTCTGCTCCACGATCTCCTGGACGTCCTGCTTGACTCCCACCGCGCCGGCGGCGATCTCCCTCAGCGCCGTGACCGCAGCGCGGTTCTTGCTCCTGACGCGTGTGTCGGTTCCCTTGAGCAGCTGGCGGGTCCTGCACGCGGCGATCACCACCAGCGCGAAGCGGCTAGGAATTCTGTCCAGGCAGTCTTCGACCGTGACGCGGGCCATCGCTTTCCTCCTCGCCCCCCAGAAGCCCGCGGAAGATACGCGAAATGACACACCCGTGCAAGGGGATCGGGGATCGAATTCGAGAGCGGCCGAATCGACCCCGGCTCGAAAACCCGCGCGGGACTCGCCCGCTCGTGGTAACCTGCCGTCCCGATGCTGGTGCTCGCGTTCGATACCTCGACCCTGCTGAGCTCGGTCGGTTGTATCGCTGCGCCGCCGGAGGGCCCGGGCGGCGGCCGGGAGCGATACGCGGAGCTGACGGCCCCGGCCGATCCCGGTCACGCCGAGACGCTGGTCTTGCGTCTCGAGTCGATTCTGACCGCCGGCGGCTGGGGTTTCGACCAGCTCGACCTGGTCGCGTTCGGGCGCGGTCCCGGCACCTTCACCGGCCTGCGGATCGGAGCCGGCACGGCCAAGGGGCTCGCCCGCGGGCTGGGCGTCCCGCTGGTAGGGGTCTCGTCTCTGGAGGCGCTGGCCGTCTCCGCCGGTCGCGAGGGGCTCGTCGCGACCCTGACCGACGCACGGCGCGGGGAGGTCTACGCCGCTGTGTGGCGCGTGATGCGTCGCGGCGGCCGGGCGGCGGCCGAGCCGCTCGCGGAGGAGCGGGTCCTCGATCCGGACGCCGCCCGCTCGATGCTCGAGGAGGCGGCGGGAGGGGAGCCGCTCCTGCTGGTCGGCGACGCGCTGCGGCGTTACGGCGCGCAGCTGGGCGATTGCGGCACACCGTCGGAGCCCCCGATCGTGGCGCCGCGGGCGATCTGCGTGGCGGACCTCGGCGCCGCGCGCTTCGACGAGCGGGGCGGCGACGACCCGGCGGCAGTCGAGCCGGTCTACCTGAGGGCACCTGACGCCCGTCTCCCCGCCCGCCGGCTGCGGTAGAACCCGTGCTCGCGATGCTCACGGCTGGACGCTGGACCGCCCGGGGCGCGGGTGGTACCGTTCTTTTTTCTGGCGCAAGCACACTTGCGACGAGGAGCCGTGAAATGAAAACGATTATCAAGATGGCTGCGGCCGCGGCCGCCGTGCCGGCGTTGCTTTTCGGATGCAGCTCCGAGCCGGAGAATCCCTACGCCCAGGGCTATCCGCAGGCCTACCAGCAGGCACGGCAGGCACGGCCGGCGCAACAGGCGCAGCCCGCCCAGCCGGCGCAGCCCGTTCAGCCGGCGCAGCCCGTTCAGCCGGCGCAGCCCGTTCAGCCGGCGCAGCCCGTTCAGCCGGCGCAACCGGGACAGCAGCCGGCCAACCCGCTCGCCGGGCTGGCGGCACTGGGTCAGGCGATGGGCCAGCTGGGCGGCCAGCAGCCGACCCAGCAGGGCCAGGGCGTGCAGAGCACCAACCCCTTGATTCCCTGGAACGAGCTCTCCCGGGCGCTGCCGACCGCGGCGGCGGGCTGGAAGCTCCAGGACAAGCCCAGCGGCGAGACCGCGACCGCGATGGGTTTTTCGGTCTCCACGGCGCGCTGCGAGCTGGCCAGCGGCCAGATGCGCGCCGAGGTGGAGATCATCGACAACGCGATGGCCGCCGGGATGGCGGCGGCGGGCTTTGCGATGGTTCCCACGATCGACTCCAGCGAGGAGCGAGTGGGCAGGATAAACATCGGCGCCTACCCTGGAATGAGGACGTTTCACAAAAAGACTCAAAAGGCGGACATCGTCGTGGTCGTGGGCAGCAGGGTGATGGTCAACGTCCAGGTGAGCAACGCGGCCAGCGAGCAGGTGGCGATGCAGCTGGCGCAGCAGGTGAACTATCAGCTGATCGCTTCCAAGCTGAGCGGGTGAGCCGGAAAAGAGAAATGGACGCCAACGAGTTCAAATCGAGGCTGGTCGAGCTGGAGCGCGAGTTCGACAGCGATGCGATCAACATCGGCAGCCATCGTCTCGAGAGCTGCGAGCGCTGCTCGAATTGCGTCTTCTGCTCGAGCTGCGATCGCTGCTACCGTTGCTCGTACTGCGAGGGCTGCAGCGCTTCGACCAACCTCACGCACTGCATCGGCTGCAACGTCTCCCATCACCTCTCCAACTGCGTGGAGTGCAACGCCTGCACCAGCTCGGCCTTCCTGGTGCTGTGCCGCGATCTCTCCGAGTGCAACTACTGCTTCGGCTGCGTGGGGCTGGTCCGCGAGGATTTCCACATTCTCAACGAACGGTACAGCCGCACCGAGTACTTCGAGCAGACCGCCCGCCTGTTCAAGGCGCTGCGGGTGCCCAGACCCTGAGCCGTGCGCGCGGTCGTCCAGCGAGTCGGCGTCGCCAGCGTCCGCGTCGAGGGCGAGACGGCGGGCGCGATCCGGACCGGGCTGCTGGTCTACCTGGGAGTCGGCCGCGGCGACGGCGAGCGGGACGCGGATTACCTGGCGCGCAAGGTGGCCGGGCTGCGCATCTTTCCGGACGAGGCGCGATCGATGAATCGCAGCGTTCTCGACGCGGGTGGAGCGGCGCTGGTGATCAGCCAGTTCACGTTGCACGGGGACGCGCGGCGCGGCAAGCGCCCCTCTTTCGAAAAGGCGATGGAGCCGGTCGCCGCCGAGCAGCTCTACGAGCGGTTCGTCGAGCGGCTGGAGGAGCTCGGCGTGCCGTGCGAGCGGGGCGTGTTCGGCGCGATGATGGAGGTGGAGTCCGTGGGCGACGGTCCGGTCACGATCCTGCTCGATTCGGACAAGCTCTTCTAGCGCGGGCGTGACATTACGCTTCTGCGGGTCTATACAAATCCACCATGCGCGTTGCGCTCGTACATCCCGCTGGATCGAACTGGGTGCCGGGCAAGCCCGACATCACGACCACCGCCAACCGCATGGCGCCGCTCGGTCTGCTCTCGCTCGCCGCCTACCTCGAGCCCGAGCACGAGGTCTTCGTCCATGACTGCCTGGGGCCCGGTGCGCCGTACGGGACGGACGAGAACGCGCGCAGGGTGCTGGATCTGTCGCCCGACCTGGTCGGTTTTTCGACAACGACCTCGGGGTTCCTGGACGCCGACGGGATGGCCGCGAGAATCAAGGAGCGCCGGCCCGATGTCGTCACGGTCTTCGGCGGAGCGCACATCTCGGCCCTGGGCGCCGAGCTTCTCGAGCGTTTCGAGGCGATCGACTACCTGGTCTTCGGCGAGGGCGAGCAGACGCTCGCCGAGCTGGCCTCCGGAGCCGACCCGCGGCAGATCGGCGGGCTGGCGTGGCGCGACGGCGAGCGAATCGTGACCAACCCGGTTCGCGGCCAGATTGCCAGCCTCGACGACCTTCCGTTTCCGGCATACGAGAAGCTGACCGGTTTTCCCAGGGGATACAAGCTGCCGCCGTTCAGCTACGTCAAGTCGCCGGGAGCGACGATGATCACCAGCCGCGGCTGCGTCTACAATTGCTCTTTTTGCGACCGCTCGGTCTTCAAGCGCGGTTTCCGCTACAACTCTCCGGACTACATCTACGAGCACATGCGCTACCTGCGGCACGAGTTCGGAGTGCGCCATATCAACATCTACGACGATCTGTTCACCACCAATCGCAAGAGGATCGCCGCGCTGTGCGAGCGCCTGATCCGCGAGCCGCTCGGAATCCAGTTCAACTGCGCGATCCACGCCGGGCACGCCGACGACGAGCTGCTCGGGATGCTGCACGACGCCGGCTGTCTGATGATCTCGGTCGGGATCGAGACCGGCGATCCCGAGCTACTGGCTCGTCACAAGCCCAGCATTACGCTCGAGAAGGTCAGCGACACGGTGCGTCGCGCCCAGGCCAACGGTCTGCGCGCCAAGGGGCTGTTCATCATGGGGTTGCCGGGAGAGACCCCGGAGACGGCGCGGCGCACCACCGAGTTCGCGCTGGATCTGGGGCTCGACGACATGAACATCTCCAAGTTCTCTCCGTTCCACGGCGCTCCCTGCTGGCCGACGATCCACGAGGAGGGGGAGCTCGAGGAGGACTGGCGCAAGATGAACTGCCTCAATTTCGTCTTCGTGCCCGAGGCTTTCGACAGCGAGCGGCAACTCAACCAGCTCTACAACGAGCACGTCAAGCGTTTCTACTCGAGCAGCGACTGGCGCCGCAAGCTGCGCCGCAGGCTGTGGCAGCACCGCCGCACGCTGTGGTACCTGATGGCCAACCTGCCCAAGTTCCTCTCGGCCCGGCGCTACTTCGACCCGGACCGCAGCGCGGCGTGAGCCGTCGGCGCTCGGCCCGCGTTGACGACCTCCCGGCGCGGGAATACGCTTCTCGGCGGGCCGCGCGATGAACCGCATCTCGGCAAAGCCGAGCCTCCTGGCAGGGGGCTTTTTCGTTCTGGTCTCTCTGCTCGCCGCTCCGCCTCCCGCCGGCGCAGGCGATCCGGAGCTGATCTTCTCCACGATCGAGACCGAGCATTTCAACATCCACTACCACCAGGGACTGGAGCGGATCGCCCGCCTGGCCGCCGCGATCGCCGAGAATGTCCACCTCAAGCTGACCACTCTGTTCGGTTGGGAGGTGGACGGCCCCACCGAGGTGGTGATCAACGATCCCACCGACTCGGCCAACGGCTGGGCTCGCGCCTCGCCGCGGCCTCAGATTCAGCTCTACGCCACCGCGCCCGCGCTGGACAGCTCGCTGGCCTCCTACGACCACTGGCTGCGCACGCTGATCACCCACGAGTACACCCACGTGATCCACCTGCAGATGCACGGCGGGGTGGCCAAGGTGATCAACGCGATCTTCGGCGACGTCTACCTGCCCAACCAGATGCAGCCGACCTGGTTCATCGAGGGCATGGCCGTGATGGACGAGACCTACTTCACCACGGCCGGGCGGATCCGCTCGGCCTCCTACCGAATGATGATGCGCGCCGACGCGCTGGAGGGGAAGCTGCTCTCGCTGGGCGAGCTGTCCAACTACACGCGGGACTATCCCCGCGGCCAGAACCACTACGTATACGGCGCGATGTTCGTCGACTGGCTGCGCGCGCGGTTCGGGACCGAGAAGCTGATCGAAATCTGCAGGGAGTACGGCTCCGAGCCGATTCCCTACGGCCTCAACCGCGTCTTCGAGCGGGTGCTGGGCGAGGAGCTGGTCTCGCTCTACCGGGAGTGGCTCTCGCAGGTTCGCGTCGAGGCCGAGCAGGCGCGGCGGCGGGTGCGCGAGGCCGGCCTCGACGAGTCGGCGCGCATCACCTTCGACGGCGAGACCAAGGGCTGGCCGATCTTTTCCCGGGACGGGCGCGCCGCGATCGTGGCGATCGCCGACGGGCTGGAGCGTCCCGGGATCTTCGAGCTGCCGCTCGACGGATCGCCGCGGGAGAGGATCGTCCTTTCGGGCAGCAAGTCCCGGGTCAGCCTCGACCGCGCCGGACGTCTGTTCTACGTGCGCGCCGCACCGGTGAAGAACACCTACCACTTCAGCGACGTCTTCGCGCTCGACTCCCGCGACGGCGAGCCGCGCCGCCTGACCACCGGGCTCCGCGCGCGATCCGCGGCGATATCGCCCGGCGGGGATCGGCTGGCGCTGACGCTCAACGAGGCCGGAACCAGCCGGCTGGTGCTGGCCGACGAGCGCGGCAACCCGCTGCGCACCCTGATCGATTCGGAGCCGGACGACCAGGTCTACGATCCCTCCTGGTCGCCCGACGGCCGCTCGATCGCCGCGGTCGTCCGCCGCGACCACGAGGTGGACCTGGTGCTGGTCGACGTCGACACGGGTGACGTGAAGCGAATCACGGACGACGCGGCGCTGGATCGATCTCCGGTCTTCGACCCCGGCGGGCGCTACCTGCTGTTCGCCTCGGATCGCTCCGGGATCTTCGACATCTACGCCTACGATTTCGAGACGGAAAAGACGTTGCGGGCGACCGGAGTCGTGACCGGCGCGGTCTTTCCGGCGGTCTCGCCGGACGGCGAGCGCCTGGCCTTCTTGCAGTACCACGCCGACGGCTGGGATCTGCACGTCAAGCCGTTCGAGCCCGAGTCCTATCCTCCGGCCGGGCCTTGCGCTCGCCCCGAGGTGGCTCCCGAGCCCGCCCCGGATCCGGTCGCGATTGATTCCGAGCCGTACAATCCCTTGCCTTCCCTGCTACCGCGTCACTGGGAACTCAACTGGACGGCCGTCGGCGGCAGCTCGATGCTGCAGGCGGCGACCTCGATGAACGACGCCACCGGGCGGCACAACGTGGGAGCCCAGCTGAACTGGGGCATCTCCGAGCAGACGCTGAACGCGCGCGCCGGTTACTCCTACGGCGGTCTGCGGCCCGGCCTCCACCTGGGATTCTCGCGGTCGATGAACCCCCGCAACGACGGCTACGAGGTGGGGGGCGACGAGCGACGCTGGACACAGGTGGTGACCACGGGATCGCTGCGCCTCTCGGCACCGATCTACGCTATCGACCGCAGCCACAACCTGTCGGTGGGCTACTCCGTGACGCACGCGCGGCCGCTCGAGGAGCCGGAGACGGAGCTCGATCCCCGCGCAGAGCGACCGGTCGTCCCTTCGCAGTACTTTCGAGCCGGAATCGATTTCGGCTGGAGCTTCAGCGAGGTCGAGTCGTCGGTGTTCGGCGTCTCGCCGGAGAACGGACGCCGCGTCTCGGCCGGCGTCGCGCTCTACCATCCGGCGCTGGGCGGGAACCAGACGATGGCCACCTTCCGCTACCGCTGGACCGAGTACCTGGAGGCTCCCTGGCTCGATCACCACGTCTTCGCGCTGGGCCTCAGGGGCGGAGTGCATGTCAGCGACCCTCCGCAACAGGGCACCTTCTCGGTGGGCGGCTACCGGCAGCAGAGCATCCTGGACAACATCATCAACAACACTGGCGCGGCGCTGCCCAGCCTGCGCGGCTACCCGCCGGGAAGCTTCCAAGGGGACCGGATGCACTCGCTGAGATTGGAGTACCGCTTTCCGGTCTGGTGGGCCGAGGCGGCCTACGAGACGCTGCCCGCCTTTTTCCGTCGCGTGCACGCCGCCGTCTTCAGCGACAACGTGCTGATCGACTACGAGCGTCTCGATCGGGGCGACTGGAAGTCGTCGGTGGGCGGCGAGCTCATCTGGCAGATCTGGCTGGGCTACTACCAGCCGATGAACCTGCGCACCGGGTACGCCTACGGGATCATGCACGGCGGGACACACGAGGTGATCATCGTGCTGGGCAGCTCGTTCTAGGACGTCGATTGACGAGCGCGACGCCGGTAGTGATCAGAACCAACGCGCCGAGAATCTCGCAGCTCGCCACCGGCTCGCCGAGCACGAGCCCACTCAGCGTCACTCCGGCGATCGGCACGAGGAAGAGGTACGTGTTGACCGATACCGCCCCGTATCTCTTGAGCAGCGTCGACCAGATCACGAAGCCCAGCCCGGCGGTGAGCATGCCCTGGTAGAGCAGCGAGAGAACGGTCACAGCGTTCGGAGAGCCGATCATCGGTTCGTCCCATAACGCGCCGGCGGCCAGCAACGTCGGCGCCTCGAAGAGCATGGGAAACAGCACCAGCTGGAACGGCTCGAAGTCGGGGAGGATGCGCTTCATGTAGACGGTGCTGGAGGCCCAGAACAGGACCGAGGCGCTCACCAGCAGGTCGCCGAGAAGCAGATCTCCGGACAGCGTCCGCTCGTCGCTCATAAGCAGGGCCACTCCGGCAAAGCCCAGAGCGACGCCCCCCAGCCTGGCCGCGGTGATGCGGTCGCCCGCGAGAAAGAAGTGGGCCAGGAGCATCACCAAAAACGGCTGCAGGTTGGCCAGCAGCAGTCCCCGGGAGGCGTACGTCCGATCTAGACCGAGATACAAAAAGCCCATCTGCGCGCAGAATGCCGCGCCCAGGACGATCACCTGCGCGATTTGCCGTGGCCGCAGCCCGAACGGGCGACCGGTGGCCGCAGCCCAGGCGGCGATCGTTGCCGTGGCGATAGCGAAGCGCAGCCCAGCCGAAGTGAAGGGACCCATCTCCTCGAGCGCGAGCTTGATCGCCACGGCGTTGCCGCCGAACAGAACGCAGAGGGCGGCTGCTCCGAGGCCGACCAGCGGGGGCAGAGAGCCGGTGTCGGAGCTGATGCTGTTCCGGCTCGTCGAGGACGGCTGCGCGGATGTCTTGGAAACGTGGCTACCGATCGTACACCTCGGGGTTGGCACAGTGCAGCATCCGTTGACCGCGCAGACCGCTGAGCAGGTTCTCGGCGGCCATCGCCGCCATGCGCGAGCGCGTGGCCACGCTGGCGCTTCCCAGGTGCGGCACGATCGTACAGCGGGGGATCTCGTAGAGTGGGTGGTCGGCCGGCAGCGGTTCGGGGTCGGTGACGTCCAGGGCGGCGAAAGCGGGGCGGCCCTGCCTAAGCGCCTCGAGCAGGGCGTCGTGGTCGACGATCGGCCCGCGCGCCGTGTTGATCAGAGCCGCGGTGGGCTTCATCTTCTGCAGAGCCGCGGCGTCGATCATGTTGCGCGTGTTCTCTGTCAGGGGCGCGTGGAGACTTACGAAATCCGACTCGGAGAGCAACTGATCGAGATCGACATGCTCGGCTTCTTCGACTCGGCTCTCCGCTATCCCGGGGTCGTGGTAGAGCACGCGCATCGAAAAGCCGCGCGCGCGGCGGGCCATCGCACGTCCGATGCGTCCCAGGCCCACCAGCCCGAGAGTCGCTCGGTGCACATCGTTGCCCAGCAGCAGGGTCGGCTCCCAGGTTTTCCAGTGGCCGGCCCGGGCGTAGCCCGCTCCTTCCACTATTCGTCGAGCGGCGCACATCAGCAGCGACCAGGCCAGGTCGGCCGTCGTCTCGGTCAGCACGCCGGGCGTGTGGCCCACCGGAATGCAGCGTGCGGTGGCTGCGGAGATGGCGATGTTGTCGAAGCCGACGGCGTAGGTGCTGATGGCGCGAAGGCGATCGCCCGCCGCGATTACATCGGCGTCCACCGGGTCGGTGAGCATCGTCAGCAGGCCGTCGACCTCTGCGCTCCTGGCCAGCAGCTCTTCCTTGGGTGGAGGAAGAGGCCCGGGCCAGATCTCGGCGTGGCACGAGGCTCGAATAAGCTCCAGGCCGTTTTTGGGGATGTTCCGTGTGATGAATACGCGAGGTTGCATGCAGCGCCTCCTTTCCTTCCCCACCGCCCATATCACAGAACCGAAACCGGATCCCCTCAGACACGCTGAAACGCGGCGTTGGTTTATAAGCAGTTGATTGGAAAGTTCCGTTCCCGGCGGTTTTTGGCGCAGGGCCAGACTTTTTTGCAACCGATCGGGCCGAGCGTCCGATGTAGGGAGCATGGGATACCCGATCAGAATCTTCGAGCCGGGGATCGTCTACTCGATGGTCTCCAACATCGTCGACCGCCAGTTCATGCTCAAGCCGGACCACCACCCGGACAATCCGCTGCTGTCGCTGAGGAGCCCGCCCGA
>CAZHCG010000157.1:0-11389 GCA_964530995.1 uncultured Myxococcales bacterium | reverse complement strand
GAGCGCCGCCGTCGAAATCGATTGTGTTGCCGACGAGCAGCGAGTTGTTGAAGTATGCCGTGCCGGAGACATAGGCGCCACCGCCGTGGTTGCCCCCGTGGTTTCCGGCGAAGATGCAACGGTCGATCTCGGCCGTGGCCCCGCTTTGCACGTATATTCCGCCGGAGGTGTAGCCGGCCGAGTCGCCGTTCCCGGTGAAGACGCAGTCGGCGAACTCCGCCTCGGTGCCGGTGTCGCAGAGGGCCGCGGCGTTGCCGTTTCCTTGTGCGAAGTTGTCGAAGAACACGCAGCGCGCGACTCGCATCGGCTGGCCGGAGCTCTGGTCGATGAAGATGCCCGCTCCATTGTAGGCGGGCACGGAGCCGGTCGCGTAGCCGCCGGTGACGTGGAAGCCGTCGAAGACCGTGCCTCCGTTGCAGCTGTTTGCAGATCCTTCGTCGCAGGTCACGACGTGGTTCACCGCGCCCTCGCCGTCGATGATGGTGTGGAACGCTTTGGGATCGCGATCGTAGAAGTATTGGTCCCCGGCCACGAAGCCGCCGTAGACCTCGACGTCCTCGGCGAGCAGCACCGTGTCGTTTGCGTACAGATCCGGGTAGTAGACGCCCTCTGCGACCCAGACGTGGCAGCCGAGTGAGAGCGCGTCGTCGATCCCGGCCTGCAGCGACTGGTAGGCCATCGCCCACGACGATCCGTCCGGGCTGCCGGCCGAGGAGTTGGCGTCCACGTAGACGATGCAGTACTCGCAGTACTCGCCGTAGTAGCCCTGCGGGCAAGCGCATTCGTCCTGTTGTTCGTCGCAGCTGCCGCCGTTGAGACAGGTGTCGCCCGAGCCGACGCAGCTGCCGTTGCCGTCGCACTCGTCTGTCAAGGTGCACCACTCGGTGTCGTCGCATGCCGTGCCGTTGGGCTCGTAGTTGTCCAGGCAGGTGCCGTTTCCGTCGCAGGTGTCCGGATTGTCGCACTGGGTGTCGCTCGAGCTGCCGCAAGAGGAGCCGTAAGCCACGTAGCCGTTGTCGGTGCACGAGCCGCTGCCGTCGCAGTAGTCCTGGTTGGTGCACTCGGTGCCGTCGTCGCCGCAGGTGGTGCTGGTGTCGTAGTCGTTGGTCTGACAGGTTCCGGCGCCGTCGCAGGTGTCCTGCGCGGAGCACTCGGTGGGCCCGTCACCGCAGTCGGTTCCCGAGGAGACGAAGCCGTAGTCCTGGCACGAACCGGATCCGTCGCAGTAGTCCTGGTTGGTGCACTCGGTGCCGTCGTCGCCGCAGGTGACGCTGGAGTCGAAGTCGTTGGTCTGGCAGGTGCCGCTTCCGTTGCAGGTGTCCTGCGCGGAGCACTCGGTGGGCCCGTCACCGCAGTCGGTTCCCGAGGAGACGAAGCCGTAGTCCTGGCACGAACCGGATCCGTCGCAGTAGTCCTGGTTGGTGCACTCGGTGCCGTCGTCCCCGCAGGTGGTGCTGATGGGCTCCAGGTTGTCGAGGCAGTTTCCGGAGCCGTCGCAGGTGTCCGGGTTGTCGCACTCGCTGTCGCCCGGATCTCCGCAGCTGGCGCCCACGGCCTCGAACTCGTCGTTGGGGCAGTCGGGCCCGGAGCCGGTGCAGCTCTCGGCCAGGTCGCAGTCGCCCGCGGCCTCGCGGCAGACCACCGTGCTCTGTTCGAACTCGTCGGCCGGGCAGGCGTCCGAGGAGCCGGTGCAGGTCTCTTCCACGTCGCAAGGACCGTTCGCCTCTCGGCAGACCGTGGTCGGCCCGAAGTGGTTCGGCTGGCAGGTCCCTGCGCCGTCGCAGGTGTCCTGTCCCGAGCAGTCGGCGGGCCCGTCGCCGCAGTCGGTTCCCGAGGGTGAGAAGCAGTCGTCGTTCTGCTCGTCGCAGCTGTCGTTGCACTCGCCGCCGCCGTCGCAGCGCGTGCCGCCGGCGAACTCGTGCTGGCAGGCGCCGCTGCCGTCGCAGCTGTCGGCGCCGTTGCACCACAGGTTGTCCTCGCACTCGCCGTCCGGGTCGTCGCCGGCCGCGATCGGCGTGCAGTAGCCCTCGGAGCCGGCCAGGTCGCAGGCCTCGCACAGGCCGCCGCAGGAGCCGTCGCAGCAAACCCCGTCCTTGCAGATTCCCGAGGCGCACTGCGAGCCGGAGGTGCAGGCCGTGCCGAGCGCGTACTTGTCCACGCAGGAGCCGGCGTCGCACCAGTAGTCGGTGGAGGGCTGGCAGTCGGCGTTCACCGCGCAGGTGCCGAGGCAGCTCTCCTCGTCGGCGCAGGTCAGGTGACCGGCGCACTCGGTGCCGCTCGCGTCCTGGGTGCAGGTGCTGGTCTGTCCGCCCGAGCAGTGCCAGTCGTAGACCAGCTCGTCGCCGCCGATATCGCAGGTGGTGTCGCAGAGCGTCTCGGGCCCGTAGCGCTCGCAGTATCCCAGGCCGTCGGCGCAGACGCCGGTGCGGCCGCAGCTTTCCGGGTCGGGGTTCTCGGTGCAGTCGTTCTTCGGGTCGCCCAGCGTCTCGCCCTCGCCGTCGGTGGCGACCACCGCCCGGCAGGCGCCCGAGCCGTTGCAGACCTGGCAGATCCCGGCGCAGTCCGGGTCGGAGTAGGTCGCTCCGTGGAAGCCGACCGTGCCGTCCGCCTCTGGCTGGCAGAGTCCGTCGCTGTTGTCGCAGGTCATGCACTCGCCGCTGCAGTCGTTCTCGCAGCAGTGCCCGTCAACGCACAGGCCGCTCTCGCACTCCGAGCCCAGCGTGCACTCCGAGCCCAGCACCAGGTCCGCGGTGCAGACGCCTGCCTCGCAGTAGTAGCCGTCCGCGCAGTCGCCGGAGGTGCAGCTCTCCTGGCACGAGGTGTCGTCCGCGCACTGGTAGCCGCCGCAGGCTCCGACGTCCTCCACGCAGGTGCCGCTGCCGTCGCAGTAGTAGCTGGTGAAGACCGGGTTCTGCGGGTCGGTCGAGTCGCAGACCGGCTCTCCGCAGAGCGTGTCCGGCGCCACGTACTGGCAGGCGCCGCTGATGCAGGTCCCCGTGTGCCCGCAGTCGGAGGCGTCGCTGCAAGCGCCGTTGGGCTCCAGCAGGCCATCCTCGAGCTGCTCGCAGAGCTGGCTCTCCGAGCAGGCCTCGCAGACCTCGCACTCGTCGTCCGGGTCCTCGCCGGCCGGGATCGCGGTGCAGTAGCCCTCGAAGCCGGCCAGGGCGCAAGACTCGCAGAGCCCGGAGCAGTCGCCGTCGCAGCAGACGCCGTCCACGCACAGGCCGCTTTCGCACTCGTAGCCCTCGACGCAACCCTCGCCCAGCACGAGCAGCGGCTGGCAGGATCCGCCCGGATCGCAGAAGTAGCCTTCCGCGCAATCGAAATCGTCGACGCAGGTCGCCGCGCAGACCTCCTCGGTGGCGCAGGCGTAGTTGTTGGCGCAGGCCTCGTAGGTGCCCACGATCGTGCAGCCGCCCAGCGTGCCGTCGCAGTACAGCGGCGCCTCGGCCGCGTCCACGCAGGTCGTTGCGCACTGGTAGTCGCTGCCGCGCAAGGCGCAGGCGCTGGCGCCGTCGCACTCGCCCGTGGTCGAGCACTCGCCGTCCGCTCCGGGCGAGCAGTCGTTCTCCGGGTCGGTCCCCTCCAGCGCCGGAACGCAGGCCCCCGTGACGCACACCTCGCAGGAGGGGCAGTCGTCGTCCGGGTCGCTGTCGTCGAGAACGTAGGTGCAGACGCCCTCGGAGCCCTCGATGTCGCAGCGCTCGCAGGGAGCGTCGCAGGCCGACCCGCAGCAGACGTCGTCCACGCAGTTGCCATTGTCGCACTCGTAGTCGTACAGGCAGCTCTCACCGTCGGCCTTGGCCGCGGTGCAGACGCCGTCGATGCAGATGCTGTCGCCGACGCACTCGCTGCTGTCGAAGCACTCCATCAGGCACGACATCTCGTCGGCGCACACGAAGCTGCCGCAGGTGCTCTCGTCGGCCGCGCAGCTGCCCTCGCCGTCGCAGAGATACTCGGTGTAGACGCTGGCGTCGGGCTCGTTGTCCGTGCACTTCGGGTCGCCGCAGACGTACTCGGTGCCGCGCAGCTCGCACTCCCCGGTGCCGCTGCAAAAACCCGTCAGGCCGCAGCCCAGCGCGTCCTCGTCCTCGGCGCAGTCCTCGGCGTAGTCCTCCCCGTACGGAACGTTCACACAGCTGGCCTCCGGACCGCAGACGTAACAGACCGGACAGTCGTCGCGCGCGTCGGTGTTGTCCGGAACCTGCGTGCAGAGCCCCTCGCTGCCGGCCACGTCGCAGGCGTGGCACAGATCCTCGCAGGCGTCCTCGCAGCAGATCCCGTCCACGCAGAATCCGTTGACGCACTCGCTCGCCAGGTAGCACTCCTCCCCGTCGGCCAGCGCGCCGGTGCAGACCCCGTCCTCGCAGGTGAAGCCGCTCGTGCAGTCGTCTTCGTCGATGCAGGTCTCCAGGCAGGCGTCCAGCTCCCCGTTGCAGGAAAAGCCGCCGCAGGTGTGAGAATCGTCCACGCAGCTACCCTCGCCGTCGCAGAGATACTCGCTCAGCATCGAGTATCCCTCCGAGACGTCGGAGCAGATCGCCTCGCCGCAGACCGTGCCCGACGGGTACATCGCGCAGGCGCCCGACCCGTTGCACATTCCGGTCAGACCGCATGTCTCGGGGTCCTCCTGAACGCAGTCCTCCATCGGGTCGGTTCCGTCGGCCACCAGAATGCAGCCGCCGGCTCCGTTGCAGACCCGGCAGGTGTCGCAATCGTCCTCCGGATCGCTGCCGTAGGAGTAGTCGGTGCAGACGCCCTCGAAGCCCGGCTCTCCGCAGCTCTGGCAGGGACCGTCGCAGGTCGTGTCGCAGCACCAGCCGTCCACGCAGAGATCCAGCGAGCCGCACAGCTCTTCGGCGTTGGTCTCGTCGCAGGCGATCGGTCCCGAGCCGGTCCCGGTGCCCGTCTCGGTTCCGGTGTCGGTATCGGAGCCGGTATCGATCCAGGTGTCGGTCTCGGTATCGGAACCGGTGTCGGAACCGGTGTCCGTGTCGGAATCGGTGTCGGTATCCGCGTCGGTGTCGGCGTCGGTGTCCGTGTCGGTATCCGCGTCGGTGTCGGCGTCGGTGTCCGTGTCGGCGTCCGCGTCGGCGTCCGCGTCGGTGTCCGCGTCGGTGTCCGCGTCGGTATCCGCGTCCGCGTCGCTGTCCGCGTCGCTGCTCGGATCGTCCTCGGCCTCGGGGACGATCAACGAGCAACCGCTGGAGAGGGCGACGGTCAGCGAGCACACGGCGAGCCATGCAAAGAGGTATTTGAACATCGAATACTTCTCCTTCCCCAAAACGCGGCGCTTTTCGAATGCGTTCAAATTTTTCAAATTCTAATGCAATACGGGGCGGCTAACAACAGGGTCGTGATTTGTTGAACGAAATCGAAGAAGTGCAGAATGATTCAAAGAGAGTCCAGGATCTCTCTTCGTCGTTGCAGGAACTCCTCGCGCGTTATCAAGCCGCGATAGTAGAGGGACTGGAGCTCCCGCAGGCGCGCGGCGGAATCTTTTTCTTCTTCTTCGCTGGAATCTTCCGGCAGGCGCGCCAGCGCCCCTTCCCAGACGACCTGGTACCGACCGCGCGCCAGAGTGCAGGTGAAGGTCTCGTCATCGCAGGCGGTGTCCCCGTTCCACGTGGCCCGGATGTTCACCACCGCGTTCGCCCGGTGGCGCGCGGCGACCAGCTGCAGGCGGCGCAGTCCTTCCATTCCGGCCCGGCGACAGCCGCCGAGATCCGAAGACGCAGCGCCTCGCGCTCGGATCGGACGCAGCACCTCTGTCCCCTGCGGCGGATTTTGCGGCGCGAAGTAGAGCTGGACCGGGTGGTCGTCGAAGATCGCTGTGTCGTCCTCGCCGGCCCGCGGGTAGGCGACCGCGACGTGCTTGGGGGCGGCCGGAGAACGGCGCGACGTGCCGCAGCCGAAAGCTGCCGCAATCGAGATCGAGAGGAGAAGCCGGGAAGAAGAGAATCTCATGGCCGCTGCGATTCTACGCGGTTCCCTCGGGAAAGGCGACGACTTCGTCGATGCTCTCGGCGCCGGTCAGCAGCATCACGAGTCGATCCAGGCCGAGCGCGATTCCGGCGCAGGGAGCCAGGCCCAGCTCGAGCGCCGCGAGAAAACGATCGTCGAGGGGATAGACGTCCTTTCCGTCCTTTTCGCGCGCGGCGCGCTCGACCAGGAAACGGTCGCGCTGCTCGGCCGGGTCGGTCAGCTCGCTGAAGCCGTTGGCCAGCTCCAGCCCGCCGGCGTAGAGCTCGAAGCGCTCGGCCGTGTCTGGTTCTTCCGGACAGATCCGGGCCAGCGACGCCATCGCGGCCGGGTAGCGGTCGAGGAAGACCGGTCGATCTGC
The DNA here is from genome assembly GCA_964530995.1 of uncultured Myxococcales bacterium. Classification (GTDB taxonomy): domain Bacteria; phylum Myxococcota_A; class Polyangia; order JAAYKL01; family JAAYKL01; genus CAZHCG01. Next base: position 5,046 of record CAZHCG010000157.1, on the reverse strand, counting down.
GGGAAGGCTCGGCTCGACTTTCTCCACCATCTCCCGCTCGAACCTGGAGGGATCGGGATCGGCGCCCGGTCGCCAGCCCGCGGCGCGCTCGTAGGCGTCGGCGACCTCGATCCGCTGGAACGGCGCGGAGAGGTCGATGCGAGATCCGGAGCGCTCCACGAGGGGGAAGGCGCCCGCCGCCTCCGCTCCGGCGCGCAGCAGATCCTCACAGTCGCGCATCAGGTCCCGAGCTCCGCCTCCGGCGCGGTACCATTCCAGCATCGTGAACTCGGGGAGGTGACGGTCTCCCCGCTCGCCGCGACGGAAACAGCGGCAGATCTGGAAGACGCGCTCGTATCCGGCCGCCAGCAGCCGTTTCATCTGGAGCTCCGGCGAGGTGATCAGGTAGCGATCGCCGGACGGCTCGGCGTCGATGTGGCTCTCCGGAGCCGGCGCCGGAATGCGGATCGGGGTTTCCACCTCGAGAAATCCGTTGGCCGCGAACCAGTCCCGGATGGCGGCGAAGATGCGGGCGCGGGCTTCCAGCCTCGCGCGCAAACCGGCCAGCCTGCGGCGCTCGCAAGGATCGGGTCGACTGCGCTCGCTCATCGTTCTGGCCTCCTTGCGCGTCTGAAGTGAACCACATACACTCCCGCCATGCTGCGCTGCAACCACGTGATTGCTCTGTCGCTCGCCTGCTGCCTCTGTGCCGCCTGCGGCGGAGCCCCGCCTCCGGCCGTCGTCGAGCCGGACAGCAAGGATGAACGGGATCTGGAGCCGCTCGATCTGCCGGAGAGCATTCGGCCGCAAGAGGTCGCGCGCTGGGAGAAGCGCTTGCTGCTGCTGCCGGAGAGTCATCCTTCGCGGAGGCCTCTGCGCGAGCTGGTGGCCCAGCACTATGCGCGCGAGTTCTCTTCGACGCCCGCCGAGGAGATCGACGAGCGCCTCGACGTGTTTCGCGACGCGATCGCGCTCAACGCGCCGGTGGACTTCCAGTCCCGGGAGGTGAGCCCGGCGGTGGTTCCGATGGCGCGCTGGCTGGTCGAGGTCTTTCGGCAACGCGGAAACGAGTCGCTGGTGCTGGCCGGTCACCGCTACCTGATGCTCGCCGAGCCGGACGAGGTGCGCCACGAGCAGCGCTATCGAGAGCTGTCCGAGTGGTCCGAGACCGCGCGCCGGGTGATCGAGGACGAGATGGAACGGCTCACTTCCCTGATCGGCATGTACGAGGGGATGGTGCGCCTCGTTCCCGATCGCGAGGTCGTGGACCGCCTCGGCGATCTACTGCTCCAGAGGCACGCCGTGCTGCTTTCGCGCCTGGAACAGGTCGAGAGGAGCAGCGGCAGTGTCCCCGCCTTCCTGCTGCGAGCCGTGTTGCAAGAGGGGGGAATGGCCAAGGACATGATCCACATCTATTTCCTGGCCGGCGACACCGGCGGTGCGCTCGACAGGATGCGCGAGCTTTCCGCGCGGTCAGAGATCGGCGGTGAATACGTGGATCTGCTGGAGGACATCGAGGCCGAGCGCGATGTCGCGGAGAACTACTTCGCGCTGGCAGGGCTGATCGGGGCAGACGATCCTGGCGCCGGCCTGCGAGCCTGCGTGCTGGCCCGCGCCGAGGACGAACAGGACCCGCGCTACCCGCTTTGCGCCGGACGTTTCCTCGAGAGACTGGATCGTTACGAGTGCGCGGTGGATTTCTACGTGGAGGCGGCGCGCATCTCGCCAGCGGAGGAGGTCGTGACGCAGGTGATGGAGCTCGTGCGCGTCGCGATGTACGAGCTGCACCGCAGGCAGAATCTGGAAGCCTCGCGTCGCGTCGTGGATGTGGCCGACGAGCTGGTGAGGCGCTTTTTGAAAAGCGGAGAGGTCGAGAGCGAGGAGCTGCGCGCCGCTTCGGCCTCTCTGTTGTTCACCGCCGGGGAGGTGGAGTTCGACGACGGCTACATCGAGGTGGCCGAAAAGCTCTACGAGCGAACGCGCCAGCTGTGGCCCGAGATGGTCTTGTCGCTGATGAAGATCGCGCGCATCAGGCATCTCAGGGGGGAGAACGACAGGGCGGTCGAGCTGATCGACGAGGCGCTCGAGATGGAAGACTACGCTCCCGGAGGCGATCCTTCCTACTGGCGGGCTCTGCTCTACGAGCGGCGGGGCGGCTACCGAGTCGACGCCGACGAGGAGAAGCTGGCCAGCTCGGACTTCGAGCAGGCGCTCGCCGAGTGGAAGACCGCGACGATTCCGCCCTCCCAGGAGCCGGAGTCCGCGGTGCGACAGGGGGTGCTGCACGACAGGCTGGGCGATCCCGAGGCTTCCGAGCAGTCATTTCTCCGGGCCGTCCGCCTCGATCCAGGCCGCCAGGCGACCTACGCCGAGGTGATTTCCCATCTGGTGATGAGCGAGCGCCTCGAGGACGCCAAAGCGTTCTACCGTCTGGCCTACAACCAGGATCAGATCGAGGCGATGTGGAAGATCTATTACTCGCTGTGGGTCGAGGGCCTGGCGCTGAGAAAGAGCGGCGAATCGTTCGACCTGGCGCGGGGATACCTCGAGCAGAGCGAAGGCGAGAGCTGGCAGGATCAGCTGGCTCGCCAGTTCACCGGGAGAATCTCGGCCGAGGAGCTGCGCGCCGCGGCGGCGAACAAGGGGGAGCTGGCCGAGGCGGATTTCTACGTCGCGCTGAGGTCGTTGGCAGAGGGAGGAGACGAGAAGCGCGCCAGATCGCTGCTGAAGAGCGTCCTGGAATCCGACCTGATGGGGTTTTTCGAGTACAAGATGGCCCGCGGCCTGCTGGGTGCGGGCGGCCTTTCGGGCGGAGAATCCCGGAGCGGCGGATCGGACTGACGAGCGGTTCGTTCTTCCGCTCGAACGGATTGCACCATGAAGGCTAGACGCGATCCGATCGTGATTCTGGGCGCGGGGCTGGCCGGGCTGTCGGCGGCTCTGCGAGCGCGGCGGGGGTATCGCCTGTTCGAGCAAAGGGAGACAGTCGGCGGGTTGGCGGAAACCGTGGAGGAGGGGGGCTTTCGCTTCGATCGTACGGGTCACCTGTTGCACCTCTCGCAGCCGCGCGCGTTGAGGCTCGTGCGCAACATGATCGGAGACGAGCTGCTCGAGATCGGACGTCGGTCGAGGATCTGGACTCACGGGGTGTATACGCGCTATCCGTTTCAGGCCAACCTCGACGGCTTGCCGCCCGAAATCGCGGCCGAGTGCCTGGAGGGCTTCGTGCGAGCCTGGGCCGCCCGCGGAGGCGAGCGGGTCGGCTCGCGGCGTTTCGACGAGTTCGCGCGCGCCAACTTCGGCGAGGGCATCGCGCGGCACTTCATGGTTCCCTACAACCGCAAGCTGTGGGGCGTGGATCCGGCGAAGATCACGGACGCGTGGTGTGACAGGTTCGTGCCCGTGCCCGAGTTGGGAGAGGTGATCGGCGGAGCGGTGGGCCTGCCGCAGGAAGGGATGGGGTACAACGCGGTCTTCCACTATCCGCTGGGCGGGATAGGGCGTCTCGCCGACGAGATGGCGCGCCGAGTGGGCAGGATCGAAACGGGTCGCGCCTGCACGGCCGTCGACTTCGAAGGGCGGCGCGCCCGCGTGAAAGGAAGCTGGGAGCCTTACCGCGCGCTGATCTCCTCGCTTCCGCTCGACAGATTGATCGGGTCGCTCGTCGACCCTCCGAAGCGGATTGCCGCGGCCGGTCGAGCCCTTCGCTGCGCCGGGCTCCGTTATCTGGACGTCGCGCTCGAGCGCCCCCCGGGGACCCCGCATCATTGGTGCTACGTTCCGGAGAGGCGTTACCCGTTCTACCGGGTGGGCGCCTACTCCGAGTTCTCCGAGAGCATGGCCCCGCCGGGCAAGGGCGCTTTGTACGTGGAGCTGGCTTCGCGTCGCCCGGTCGACCTCGATCGGCTTCGGCCCCGGCTGATTTCCGGGCTGGTCGAAATGGGAATCATCGAGGCCGAGTCGGATGTCGCCTTCATCAGGCCGCGCTGGCTCGGTCGGGCCTACGTTCTCTACGATGCGCGCTATCGCTCGGTCCGGGACGAGCTGATCGAATGGCTGGAGAAACGCGGCATCTTTCCGGTGGGACGCTACGGTCGCTGGGAATACGCGGCGATGGAGGACGCACTGGTGCAGGGGATGGATGCGGCGGATCGCGCAAGGGAAGAGTAGCTGTCGCGGCGCGACGGAGAAGCGAGCGATGGAGCGAGACGAGAACGTCGATATCTCGGTGGTGATCCCGATTCACAACGAGGAGGAGATCCTGGGGGGAGCGGTTCGCGAGCTGGCCGGAGAGCTGTCGAACCGGGAGAGGCGCTGGGAGATAGTGTTGGCCGAAAACGGCAGCAGCGATCGCACGGCCGAGCTGGCCCGCGAGCTCTGTGAAGAGATCGAAGGCGTGCGGCACCTCTCGGCTCCGCGGCCAGACTACGGGCTGGCCTTGAGGAAGGGTATCGAGAGAGCGCGGGGCAGGATCGTGTCTTGCGACGAAATCGACATTTGCGATGTCGATTTTCACTTGCGCGCGGCGGGGATGCTGGACCGAGGGGAGGCCGAGATGGTGGTGGGATCAAAGGCGATGCCCGGTGCCGAGGATCGACGCCCGTTGAGTCGCCGCGCCGCAACCAGGGTGATCAACGGGATGCTGCGGCTGCTGTTCGGGTTTCGCGGAACGGACACCCACGGGCTCAAGGCGTTTCGGCGCGAGGCGCTGCTGCCGGTGGCCGACTCCTGTATCGTGGGTCGGGATCTGTTCGCCTCCGAGTTCGTCATCCGAGCTCAGCGGGAGGGGTTGCGGGTCGTCGAGATCCCGGTCGCGATCGCGGAGAAGCGGACGCCTTCGATTGATCTCAAGCGCAGAGTACCCGCCGTGCTAACGGGCCTGGCCCGCCTATTCATCGCGATTCGCCTGGGGCGCTGACAGACCACCAACCTGCCCCCAACCTTCCCACCAACCTTCTTACAACCTTCTTACTACAACCTTCTTACCCCCTAAGCGGATCGAGTTGAGATCATTGGGGTTTTCAAAAAAACGCAACTCGCGGGGCCCAGCGGTCGATATCAGTAGTG